>NZ_VFUV01000006.1:0-303013 GCF_006441315.1 Mesorhizobium sp. B2-4-19
TTGAGCGCATCGATTGTCTGACGGGCCGTGGCGAGTTCCTGTTCCAGCAGCCCGACCTTATGGCGCTCCTCATCCAGTGCCCGCTTCGCGGCATCATCGGCCTGTTGCCGGTCCTTCACCGCTTTGGCCTGCTCCGCGGCGGCCAGATTTTCGCCTGCCTTGAGCGCATCGATGGTCTGACGGGCCGTGGCGAGTTCCTGTTCCAGCAGCCCGACCTTATGGCGCTCCTCATCCAGCGCCTGCGTCGCGGCAGCCCGGGAGGGATCCACGGAGGGCGGCGCTTCAGGCATCGCGCCTTTCTTGCTGTCCCAGAGACTGGCTTCCGCCCTGAAATTCTCGATGGCACGCTGCGCCGTCTCCAGATTGAGCGTGAGCGCTTCGTCCGTCTGCTGCTGCGCTTTCAGGGCCTGCGCTTGCCTGGCCAATTCAGCCCGTGCCGCGGCCAGTTCGCGGCGCAACGCCGCCTGCTCATCATCGCCTTTCGCGATATCGGTGCGCTCCGAAACCGCGACCGGCGAACGGCCATTGGCTGCGGCGGTCGCGGACGCATCGGGCGCCAGCTGGCTATTTGCCGGAGATATCAACAGCAGAATGAGGATTGACGAAACGGCCGGCAGCATGGCGCTGCACCCGCTGCCAAATATCCCGTGAAGTGAAATCGACGGCCGTCGTTTGGTGAAGGTGAAGTCAAAGCGCAGACATTTGGACCTGGTACCCTGCAAATGATTCATCACTTGACCTCACTTGGCGCGACCCTCACCGCGATCGTATTCTCCACTAATTCGAGCTACGGCTGGATGCCGCGTCACCTGGACGCTACCTCCTATTGCCTTGCTTGTTGTCATTCGAACGAACGAAACCTTTCCCTCGCTCCTTGCCGGAGACGGCTCCGTTCGAAGCGTCGAGCGTGCTCCGGCAGGCGCGCGGTCAGATTTCCGCGGGCAACGGTGCGGCCTGGACGGGGGTAGAGTGCCAAAACCTTGACTGATCGCGCGCGCCAGCCTCCTGTGCCCGCAGGTTCGGCCGGCAAGGGAGGTTGCCCATCGTGGAAAAGATCATCCTGGACTGCGACCCTGGGCATGACGACGCCATCGCCATTCTGCTGGCAGCCGGCAATCCCAAGATCGATCTCCTCGGCATCACCACCGTGTCGGGCAACCACAATGTCGACAACACCACGCGCAATGCGCTTTCCGTATGCACCGCCTATGGCATCAAGGTGCCAGTGGCTAAGGGCTCTCCAGGCCCGCTGATCATCGATCAGGTGCTGGCCGTCGAGATCCACGGGGAAACCGGGCTCGACGGCCCCGTGCTGCCGCCCGCCTCGTTCGAGCTCGACAGGCGCCATGCCGTCGACTTCATCATCGACACGGTCATGGCGCATGAGCCAAAGACGGTGACGCTGGTGCCGGTCGGTCCCTACACCAACATCGCGCTCGCCGTGCGCAAGGACCCGCGTATCGTCGAGCGGGTGAAGCGGGTCGTCGCGATGGGCGGAAGTTTTACACGGGGCAACATCACGCCGGCGGCGGAGTTCAACGTCTATGCCGACCCGGAAGCCGCCGACGTGGTGTTCCGCGCCAATTGGGACGTGACCATGGTCGGGCTCGACCTCACCCACCAGGCACTGGCCACCCCGGACCTGCAGGACAGGGTGCGCGCCATAGGCGGCCCGATGGCCAGGTTCATCCTCGATATCTGGGAGTTCATAGCGACCACGCATGGCGGCCTGCTGCAGATCGAGTATCCCGCCATCCATGACGCATGCTGCGTCGCGGCCATGATCGACGGAAGCGTCTTCACCACCGAGAAGGCCGACATCCGCGTCGAAATTGCCGGCCGCTGGACCAAGGGCATGACCGTCTGCAATTTCGAGAAGATGGGCGGCATGCGCCATTTCGGCGGCACGGCGAGCGAGCAGACCGGGTTCCGCCACACCGTGGCGATGAAGCTCGACCATGCGAAGTTTTGTGACCTGATCGTGGACGCGCTGGGGCGGCTGACCAGGCAGAAGGCGTGATTGAAGCGACGTCCGGCTCGTGGTCTCTATCTCACCAAACGCGCCCATCCCGCGCAGCGGGTTCGTTCCCCGACCCACAATCGGTCGTCGCACTTGTCAAAGCCGCATTCCGTTGGAGTGCCGACCTCATCGTTGGCGAGTAGCTCAGTGTCAGATCTTCACAAACCGATAGGCGAAGCGATCGGTCTCGCCCTTGATCGAGGGATCGAATACCTTGATCGAGTGCGCATCGTCCTTGTTCGCGAGTATGGTGCTTTCCGCGTCCAGTACGAAGCCGGCCGCCTCCACCTCCTCGCGGACGGATGCAGGCTCAATCCGATGCAGCGACTGGGCGTCGCTCGTGCCCGCTCCTGCGGCAGCGGCGTGGTCGATGATGACGTACGACCCACCGGGCTTCAGCCGCTCATAGACGGCTCGATTGAAGTCGGCCGCCGTCGCGCCCTTCTTCCGAATCAGCGCGGTGTGGAGATCGTGGTAGAACAGGTGCAGCCACAGGACATCTGCGGGTTGCGTAGCCAGCGGCATCGCAACGAGGTACGCCGAGACGGCTTCGACATTCTCTCGGCCCGGCTCCTTCGCAAGCGTCCGCATGCGGCCGACCGGATCGTTCTTGAAGTCGGCGACTTCGGCGGGCACGAAGCTGTAAACCCGTCCTTCGGGTCCCACGACGTCGGAGAACAAGCGCGTCCAGTCGCCGTCGCCTGGGTAAACATCAATGACAGTGGAGCCCACATCAACTCGTGCGAACCGGATCAATTCGGATAGCTTGGATTGGTCGTACATTGGAGTCTCCTTTAGGTTGAGCGTGCGGGGGCGATCCACGGCTGATCCACCGTCAACCCCGATGGCTGCAGCGGGCTTCTCAATGCTCATGGGAATTTCTCCATTCCGCACGGATCGTGCCCGATCCGTGCATCGCGGCCCTGCCGGTTGGCAGGTCCGTGTTCATCGGTCGAACTTGACCAGGTCCTTGAAGATCAGTTGACCCCAGCTAGTTCCGCGCGCCTGGACCAGCAGCCCACCTTCCGACAGCCTGCCAAGTTTGATCGGCGAGAAACCGAGATTTTCCGCAAGCGCACCAATCTCCGCTGCGGCGTCGTCATCGTCGCTTGCCAGGAACACGACCCTCCTGCCACCATGCACGGCCGGATCCTGATCAAGGACGGCAGCGGCCAGATGATTGAAGCCCTTGACCAGTTTTGCACCGGTGAAGGCCTGTGCGATGAACTTGGAAGAAGGCTGTCCCCCCAGTTTTTCAGGAGGCACGCCGTAGGCATTGGTCACATCGACGATGGTCTTCCCCTGCCAGGTGGCGAGCGCCTTCGCGACCTCTGAGTGCGACTCGAAACGGACAGCCAGAAAGATGATGTCTGCCTTGACCGCGTCGGCCAGCTTCTTGGGAATGATCGTGGGTCCGATCGCGGCCGCATCGGCTGCAAAGCTTTCCGGGTCGCGCGTGGTTGCAACGGACACGTCGATGCCCTTGCGGGCAAACGCCTTGGCCAATGCCTGGCCGATATTGCCGAAGCCTATAATTGAATAGCTCATAATGCTTCTCCGATCTTGTTTTAACGCGGGGTCAGACCTGCGCCATGCCTCCGTCGACGGCGAGATCCACGCCGGTGATGAAAGAACTTTCATCGGAGGCGAGGAACGTGACGGCAGCCGCGATTTCCTCTGGTTTGCCCCTGCGACCCATTGGTATCTGTGACGCAAACTGGGCGGCCGCTTGCTCGGCTTGCTCAGGGGTAAGGCCAGTCGTTGTCTCCAACGCGGGCGTCTCGATTGCTCCGGGGCTCATCGTATTCACTCGGATTTTGCGGTCTTTCAGCTCCAGTGTCCAAGCGCGCGCGAAGTTGCGCACTGCCGCCTTACTCGCGGCGTATGTGCTAAACCCCGGCAATCCCAACACGTTGGAAACCGAAGAATTCAGGATAATCGAACCGCCGTCTTTGAACAGGGGAAGGGCCTTCTGCACCGTGAAGAACAGCCCCTTCACGTTCACGTCGAAGGTCTGATCGAAGTGGGCCTCGGTGGCTACCGCGAGCGGTGCGATTGTCCCCGCGCCCGCGTTCGCGAAGAGTACGTCGATGTGACCATGTTTCTCTTTCACGAGGGCATAGAGCCGGTCCAGGTCTTCCAAGCGAGACACGTCGCCCGCGACCGTCGTAATATTACTCTTGATGAAGGCTGCGGCCTCCTTCAGCTCTTTCTCTCGTCGCCCGGTGATTACGACGTGTGCACCTTCTTCCACGAAGCGCTTGGCCGTCGCCAAGCCAATCCCGCTGCTTCCGCCTGTGACGACTGCGACCTTACCTTCGAGTTTTTTCATAATCTTCACCTTTGGTCGTGTGTTTGGTTTTTCGTAAAGTTTGAGAAACGTGGTCCCGCATCGGGTCAGAGTTGTGCCAGGCCGCCGTCGACGGCGACTTCGCTGGCAGTCATGAAGCTGCTGTCCGACGACGCGAGAAAGGCGGCCACGGCCCCGATCTCCGCCGGATCGGCCATGCGCTGGAGCGGAGTCATCGCGCCGTAAGCCTTCTGGCCTTCCTCGCCCAGCGCCTCCTTCGCGAGTTCGGTCGCCGTCGCTCCTGGCGACAGCACGTTGACCCGGATGCCGGTGCCCTTCAGGTCTTCCGCCCAGGTCCGCGCGAGGTTGCGCACCGCCGCCTTGCTCGCGCTGTAGGCGGTGAACCCCGGAGCGCCCGTGGTGCCGGCGCTCGATCCGGTCAGGATGATCGACCCGCCCCGGCCCATCAGCGGCAACGCCTTCTGGACCGTGAAGATCGTACCCTTCACATTGGTGTCGAAGGTTTCGTCGATGTGCTCGGCGGTGATCTGGCCGAGCGGGAGCGGGCCGCCGGCCCCGGCATTGGCGAAGACGATATCGAGGCTTCCGCGCTCGGCCTTCACCGCCGCGTAGAGCCGCTCGAGGTCGGCCTCATTCGAGACCGAGCCCTTCACCGCGCGAGCACTGGGCCCGAGGTCGGCCACGGCGGCATCGAGCGCTTCCCGCCGGCGGCCGAAGATGAAGACGTAGGCGCCCTCCTCGATGAAGCGCTTTGCCGCGGCGCGGCCGATGCCGGTGGCGCCGCCGGTGACGACGGCGGTCTTTCCATTCAGTCTGTTCATGTCATGCATCCTTTGTTTCGCCGTCTCGTGTCTTTGGCTGCACGGGGAAGTCCCGCGAGAGCCTTGAGATGGGTTCGCCGAGGTCGGGCGGTGAGTGTGCAATCGCGCACATCGGTGGTGCGAAAACGATCCAGCTAGATGATTGAACGCCGCGACGACCGCGCGAACCACGGCTGAGCGTGTTAAATGGGCTTTGCAAACCGCACTGCGCGGCGCAGGAATGCACCATGATCGACTGGGATGACGTTCGCTACTTTCTTGCCGCCGCGCGCGGAGGCTCGGTGCGGGCTGCCGCCGCGCACCTCGGGGTGAATCACTCAACCGTGCTGCGACGCATCGCCCAGCTCGAGGAACATCTCGGGGCGCAGATGTTCGAAAAGCTGCCTTCGGGCTACCGCCTGACGGCTGCGGGCGAGGAGGTCCTCGAGCTCGCGAACCAGATGGAAGCGTCGTCGCACCAGCTGGAGACGCGCGTCTTCGGTCGCGACCAGAGCGCGCGCGGGCTTTTGCGGGTGACGCTTCCACCGTTCCTCGCCACACACCTGCTCATGCCAGATCTCGCCGACTTCGCGCGTATGCATCGCGACATCGAGATGGAAATCTTGACCACTGGCGAGGTGGCGAATCTGACCAACCGAGAGGCCGACATCGCGATACGCATTGTCGCCGATCGCAAGACCCTGCCGCTCAATCTTCACGGCCTGAAGGGGCCGGAGTTGTTCAGCGGCGTCTACATGTCTCGCGATCGACTAGCCGCGCTGCGTGCGGGCCCGCCTGATCCCATCCGGTGGATCGTCATAGACAATCATGGAATTCCGGACTGGGCGCGCGAGGGAGAAGTTCACACCACGGGAGCTCCGTTCAGGACTCCGGATGCCGAGACGCAGATCATCGCGGCGCAGCAAGGAATCGGGATGACGAAACTGCCGTGCTTCGTCGGAGACACCGACCCCCTGCTGGTGAGGGTGCCGGGCATCAACCCGCCCATGCATGGGACACTCTGGCTTCTCACACAGGGCGAGACACGCAAGACGAAGCGCGTGCGGCTCTTCACCGAGTTCGTATCCCGCAGGCTCGCCGCGTACGCGCCGCTTCTCGCGGGACTGTCCGTATCGCGCGAGGCGACGGTGCAGCCGTCGCCGGCCAGATGACCAATGCCCCATGGCATCAAGGCAAGCTGCATCCGATGCGGGTTGGCAGAACACAGGACGGTGCGATTTCTTTCGATATGTTCCCGCTGGCCCGGCCTTCTTTTCTTAACTCTGGTCCAGCTTCGTCCGGATTGCGCTGATGGCATTCGCGATCGCCTCGGCGGCTTGGCGATCAATCGCGATCTCAACCATGCCCTCGGTCGTCTGGATCGAGAGGATACCGAGCGTACCCTTGTCATCCTCGACGGTGCTAACGTGGATTTCAGTTGGCACGAAAGGCCGTGCCTTGTCCTTACGCTTCATCGGATACCCACATCATCGAGCAACCGACAATCGTGCCATTTTTTGAAACATACAAGCTCGCTTAGGTTGAAATCCCGCCCGGGGTGAAGATCCCCCGTTTGACCCCTCGCGCGGCCGGTCGCTTCATGGCCTCAGTGCCGTCCACGCGTGGACCTGGACGTGTATCCAGAGCCGTTCGCGCAGTTCGCACATTACGGGGCGGTTGCGCCTGTCACAGCACGTTCATTGTTGACGGTTATTTTTGATGGGACGTCGTTTTCGGCTGCGATGCAGGAAGCGCCATGCTTGTTCATCCTCAGTATGATGGCGATTGCCCCAAAACCTCCGTGGAGTTGTCGGAGGGTTTTGGTGGTTGGTTTGCCCGCGTATGCGAGAACGACCAGGAAACTTTCTATCAATTCAGGCGTGAGCGCGATGCGATTGCCTTCGCGGACACCCAACGCATGCGCCTTGGGCTGCCCTGTCCGCCGTTGGAGCGGACAGCATCCAACGGCCTTAGGGCGACCGGAAAAATCAGCCGAGCAGCAGATATATTAAGAACCAGAGGGCTCGGTCGGTTCCTGCAGTTGTCGACGCTATCGTTGAGCGAGCCAATTAGGTCGCAATGGCTTCGGCGTCGCGTCTCCAGTGATGCAAGGCAGGCATTGTTCAAGCTCAAGGCGGCAAAGCGACATCGGGGATTGTTCATCGATTGCGGATCAAACATCGGCCAGGGGTATAAATTCTTTTCTCGGTACTACACGCCAGATTACTATGACTACGTTCTTGTAGAGCCCAACAAGAATTGTTTGGAGCACCTTCATAGTTTGCGCTCGGAAAACCTGGCTATTGAGGTTGTGGCCAAGGCTGCGAGCGTGAAAGATGGTTATGCCGAATTCCTTGGTCCCCCGGGGCGGTCGGACCCTACCTACGAAGGTTGCTCTATAGTTCCAGGCCACAACGGAGGCTTGTATCAGTCGCAGCGATTTACGCCGGAGCTTGTCGAAACGTTTTCGCTGTCACAGATGATCCAGGCCAAGCGTGGCCTGTATGACGTGGTTGTCCTCAAACTCGATGTCGAAGGGGCAGAGTACGAGATCCTGGACGACATAATCCGCTCGGGGCTCCATCGTGATCTCTATGCAATTTATGTCGAGTTCCATTCCCCCTACATGAAAAATTCAGAACAGCGAAAGACTGCTGTAGTGGAACGCAAGATTGTTCATGAGCTCCAGCAGGCTGGCACCCACGTAAGCAGATGGAAATAAAGTCTGTCATCGGAATGTAGTTGGTCTTCGGTGCTTCCGACGCCCGCCCGCCCGACGCAGAACAGGGCTCAGTGATCGATCAACGCATCATCGGCGCCGGAACTAAGCATGGGACGGAGCATGGACATCGGCGATGAGGTGGCACTGACAGCAACCATCTTGATGGTTCGTCGCAGTGGCCGGGCGTGTGTGAGCATTCCAAGCCACAGCTTCCCATTTGCCATTGAGCCCCCGCGGAAAGCGAAGCCCGGCGACAAGGTGGCGATAACGGGGCACGTAACGCGCGTCGATGATGAGGCCGGTAAGATAACTGTCAAGATTAGCGCTCGAGTCATCGTCGAGATCGACGCCCTAACGGCCCACCGAAAATTGCACCCATCCGAACGACAGAGGCCGCTTCGCGAGAGATGGTCATGAACTCCGCACAGGCCAGAAGCCGCAGGGATCTATTTTTAGCATTGGGTGTCACGAGACATCATTTTTCCGACGATCCTATTATCGCCGACGATATCGCTGAAAGGGTTTCAAAGGTGGCCTGGAGCCATACGATCCAGCAATTTCCTGGGAGGGATAGATCGCCACGGGTTGCTGAAAGAAGATGCCAAAGCGGGACGGTTCCCAGCTCAATCTATCAAAGCCGTGATCGACCTGGCCAGCGACGCACTTTCCGCCCTTCTGCTCCTTGGATTTCACGCGCTCGCCATGGAACGTCGAGCAGGCCTCCTATTCGGACCTTGGCAAGACACGCCATCCTCACGACGCTGATAGGGAGCGGCAGGCATCCGCAACTTGCCTTGGGATTTTCACACGTCCTGAAACAGCTTCTATCCCACATCCGGCGGGAGCCGACTTGATTAATCCCCCATTGGCGATACGGACGATCAGAGCTCGATCGAGGCCCGACTGACTGAGGTCAGTGCGCCACGCCATCAGACGCGTGCAGTAGCCTCCAGGTCGAGCCGAGACGGCCGTGGAACTGCGCGGCAAAATGTTCCGCGGCCCCATCCTCCAGGCCGTCATCGACCAGCGCCTCGATGCTTCGCAGCATCAGGGCGAGTTGCATCTGCCTGGCGTGTTCCTGGTCCGCCTCTCGCATGATTTCCGTCACGTGGTAGGCGACGACGGGTTGGCCGAGGCATGAGAGCAGCGCGTTGGCCTCGGCTGTTACAGCGGTCACTGCGTCTTCGATCTTCATTCTGGCGATCCTCATCAAGAATGATGCTGACGCCTCCCCGCAAGGCGACGGTAGTCCGCCGCTTCTTCTGTGATTTCAACCGGCCGCGCGAACGAAAGCGGCGCGCCAGGCTTGCAATTACTGTCTTGTCCGGCCCCTCGATCAGCCTCGTTTGGCCTGGAAACAGTATCCATCAAATTTGATTCAAAGGCGACCGGATAGTTAATCGATGGTTAATGGCAGCGCCTGGCATGCCTCCCCGATCAGGATGTTTCGCCTCGGCGCTTTCTGCCGCGCAATAGCCGCAAAGCTGCCCGATGGCTGCCTGGCCTGTTGATCCGCCACGAAGAAAGGTTCTGTCATGCGGTTGGTCTGGACGGTCATGTTTGCCCTGGCGAGCAGCGCTGCCTTCGCCGCCTCGCCCGAGGACGATTATATCGCCGCGCGCGACAAGGCGATTGCCGACATCGCCGCGATGGAGAGCACGAACGCACCGGTGGAGACGCTCGATGCGGCCAATGAAAAGGCCCGCGCCGATCTTGAAAAACGGCTTTCCGCCCTGCTCGGCCCTTTCACGGTCAAGGATTTTCCGGCGGCCGGCACGATCAACATCGAAAGCCTGAGTTCCTCCGATGTCGGCTTCGGCATGCTGGACGGGCTGCGCCACGGCACCGAGGACGGCCCCAGCATCGTGGCCTCGACACGCGGGCTGGTCGAGCGCTGGCTGCAGTCGCGCGCCGCCGAGACGGACGCCGATCTCAAACTGCCCACCAGCTTCGACGCGGCGCTCAAGCTCGATGCCTTCTACACCCAGGCCATCGGCAGCGACGCCGCCTTCACCAGCACGCTCGACTTCGCGCTGAAGAAGCCTGACGGCGCCGACATGACGATCGCCCGCCTCGGCGGCTGGGCACAGGATATCGGACCGAACGCCGACCAGGAGGTTGTCGTCACGGTCGTCAAGGGCAACAGCATCCTGATCGCCGAAGCGCCCGCGACACCGCCAGTCCCGAAGATCGCGGCCTGCGACGCCGCGTGGACCGCCGCCGACGCCGCCGCCCAGAAACTCGCCAAGCAGGCCACCGACGACAGCGACGAAAACACATCAGATGCCGCCAACGCCGCCTGGACGAAAGGCGACAACGACTTCCGCGCCTGCATGGGCAAGAGCCTGCCGGACACCCCGGCCTACCCCGCCCTGCTCGCCCAGGCGCAGGCGCTGGCGGATCACATGGCGGCGAATTAGGCGCGCAAGAGAGTGGCGCGATGCCGACGCTGCCAATCTCCCCACCTGTGGGGGAGATGGCCGGCAGGCCAGAGGGGGGCGCTGGCCCGCCGACGTCTGATAGCGTTGGATTACCCGTAACCTTGAGAAGAACGCGCCTCGCTGGGCCAATCGACAAGGCCGAGTTCCTTCACGCCCCCTCTGCCCTGCCGGGCATCTCCCCCACGAGGGGGGAGATTGGCAGTTTCGCCGCCGGCGCGCTCTTGTCGCCTTCGCACCCCACCACCATATCGTCGGCGCGCTGGCACACTGAACGCAGTTGCCAGCACCGCAAAAAATGGTTGAAAGGAAAGTCCCGAACGCGCCCGGCGCGGCGGGCCGATGAACAGCGTGGGGAAATCTGCATGACGACGGATACGAAAGCGACGGAAACCAGGGCATTCGAGGCGGATGTTTCGCGGCTGCTGCACATGATGGTGCACTCGGTCTATTCCGATAAGGACGTCTTCCTGCGCGAACTGATTTCCAACGCCGCCGATGCTTGCGAGAAGCTGCGCTTCGAGGCCGTCAGCCGCCCCGAATTGCTGGGCGACGACCCCAAGCCGCGCATCTCGATTTCGGCTGACGCCGACAACAAAGAGATCACCGTCGAGGACAATGGCATCGGCATGAGCCGCGACGACATGGCCGAGGCCCTGGGCACGATCGCCCGCTCGGGCACGCGCGCCTTCATCGAGCGCGTCGGCGCGGGCACGGAGGACACGCAGCTCATCGGCCAGTTCGGCGTCGGCTTCTACTCCGCCTTCATGGTCGCCGACCGCGTCGACGTCATCAGCCGCCTCGCCGGAAGCGAGGAGGCCTGGCGCTGGTCCTCCGACGGCAAGGGCTCCTACGAAATCGCCCCTGCCCCGCTGGAAGCCGCGCCGAAGCGCGGCACCCGCGTCGTGCTGCACCTGATGGATGACGCCGTCTCCTACACCGGCTCCTACCGGCTCGAACAGCTGGCCAAGTCGCAGTCCGGCCATGTGCCGGTGCCGATCACGCTCATCGAAAAGCCCGGCGCCGAGGCGCGCGACGTAGCCGATGGCACGGCACTCTGGGTGCGGCCGAAGAGCGAGATCAAGCCCGAGGAATACACCGACTTCTACCGCGGCGTCGCCGGCCAGTATGACGAGCCGGCCGCCACCATCCATTTCCGCGCCGAGGGCCGGCAGGAATACTCCGTGCTCGCCTTCGTGCCCGGCTCGCGGCCGTTCGACCTGTTCGACCAGGACCGCAAGGGCCGCATGAAGCTTTATGTGCGCCGCGTCTTCATCACCGACGATGCCGACCTTCTGCCGCGCTATCTGCGCTTCGTGCGCGGGCTGGTCGATTCCGCCGACCTGCCGCTCAACGTCTCGCGCGAAATGATCCAGGAAAGCCAGCTGCTGGCCTCGATCCGCAAGGGGCTGACCAACCGCGTGCTCGGCGACCTCGCCAAGCTGGCCGAGAACGAGGCCGACGCCTATGCCAGGATCTGGGAGAATTTCGGCGTTGTGCTGAAGGAAGGGCTCTACGAGGATTACGAGCGGCGCGAGCAGTTGCTGAAGCTCGCCCGCTTCCACTCGACCGCCTCCGGCGAAGGCTGGCGCGGCCTTGCCGACTATGCCGCGGCGATGAAGGAAGGCCAGAAAGCGATCTTCTTCATGGCCGGCGACGACCGCGCCCGGCTCGAAGCCTCGCCGCAGCTCGAAGGGTTCAAGGCGCGCGGCATCGAGGTGCTGCTCTTGACCGACCCGGTCGACAGTTTCTGGGTGACGATGGCGCCGGACTTCGACGGCAAGCCGTTCAAGTCGGTGACGCAAGGCGTGGCCGAACTGTCCGACATCCCGCTGCTCGACGATGCCAAGAAGCCGGACGCGGCGGCAACCCCGGAGGTCGACGGCTTCCTGGCCTTCGTCAAATCAGCGCTTGGCGATGCCGTCTCGGATGTAAAGGCCTCCGACCGCCTGACCGAGAGCGCCGTCTGCCTGGTCGCTCCGGAGCATGGTCCCGACCGGCAGTTCGAGCGGCTGATGAACGCCGCCGGCCGTCTCGACAAGGCGGCCAAGCCTATCCTCGAAATCAACCCGCGCCACGAGCGCGTGCTGGCGCTCGCAGGACTCGGCGACGAGGACCAGGCCTTCAAGGACGACGCGGCCCACCTTCTCTACGACGAGGCGCGCGTGCTCGACGGCGACAAACCGGCGGACGCCAGGGCATTCTCGCAGCGCCTGGCGCGGCTGATCGCACGCGGCATTTCGAAGGGCTGAGGCAGCCCTTCGGAGCTTCTAACCGGATAACCGCCCGGAGGGTATGCCTTCTCAGTTCTTGCCGACGCTCGTGGCCGCCTGTTCGATGAGCTTGGCGACCGCAGCCGGATCGGAAACGTAGACAGCGTGGCTGCCGGGCACTTCCACCGTCGTCGCGCCAGCCCGGCTCGCCATCTGGCGCTGTGCCGGCGGCGGTATCATATGATCGTCGGTGGCGACGAGATACCAGCTCGGCTTCACCCTCCAGGCCGGCTTGGTGACCTTGCCTTCGAGTGCGGCCACGCCCCACGGCACCTGCGAGTCCGCCATGAAGGAGGCAAGCGAGGGGCGCACATCGGCGGCGAACGAGGCGGCGAACTTGGCCTTGTCGAGCATCAGGAAGCCGTCGACCGGCGGCAGGATCGGCGGAACCGGGGCGCCGGGAGGCGGGTTGGCAATGATAGTCGAGACCGACTCGCCGGCATCCGCCGCGAACGCCGCGACATAGACGACACCAGCCACCTTGGGATCGGTGCCGGCTTCCGACACCACGACGCCGCCATAGGAATGGCCGACCAGGATGACATTGCCCGGAGCGGCTGCGATGGCGCGCCTGGTGACAGCGACATCGTCGACGAGCGAGGTGGTCGGGTTCTGAACGATGGTGACGTCGTAGCCATCCTTCTTGAGCTGGTGGTAGACGCCTTCCCAGCCGGAGCCATCGACGAAGCCGCCATGAACGAGGACGACGGAATTTGCTGCATTCTTGGACATTTGAGTTCTCCTTTTCAAAGTGTTGTTTGCCTTGGTTGCAGGAGAACTATGCGACGCAGCCGCCGCGCTCGCTTTGAGGCGGCCTTCAGGACCTCTTGATTTTCCCTTGAGATGGCTTTGATTTTGCGGTCACCACGCGGCTACAGTGTCCAGAATCGCTACTAGCCGGGTTCCGGAGCCAGCAATTTGCCGTATCTTTTCGAGGATTTCGCCCTGGACGGCGACCGGCGCGAACTGCGTCGCGGCAACAGCGTGATCGCCATCGAGCCACAGGTGTTCGATTTGCTTCAATATCTTATCCGCAATCGCGAACGGGTGGTGAGCAAGGACGATCTGGTCGATGCGGTCTGGCAGGGACGCATCGTTTCCGACGCCACGCTGGCCAGCCGCGTCAACGCCGCGCGCAACGCGCTGCACGACAATGGCGAGCAACAGCGCCTTGTCCGCACCTTTCCACGCCGGGGATTTCGGTTCGTCGGCACCGTGCGCGAGGAGGCCGGCGCCGAGGCGGCAGCACCGGTGGAGCAGCTGAAGCCCGGTCCCGGCATTCCCGCCCGTCCTTCCATTGCCGTGCTGCCTTTCGTGAACCTGAGCGGCGATCCGGATCAGGACTATTTCGCCGACGGCATGGTCGAGGACATCATCACCGGCCTGTCGCGGATCCGCTGGCTGTTCGTCATCGCGCGGAACTCCTCCTTCATCTACAAGGGCCGGGCGGTGGATATGAAGCAGGTCGGACAAGAGCTTGGCGTGCGCTATGTTCTGGAAGGCAGCGTGCGCAAGGTGGGAAGCCGCGTGCGCATCACCGGCCAGTTGATCGACACCGAGGATGGCGGCCATCTCTGGGCCGAACGCTACGACCGCGAGCTGACCGACATCTTCGCGCTGCAGGACGAGATCACCATCAGCGTGGTCGCGGCCATCGAGCCCAATCTGCGCCGGGCCGAGATCGAGCGCGTCAAGCGCCAGCGGCCTGACAGTCTCGACGCCTACGATCTTTTCCTGCGCGCGCTGCCCGACGTCTACACCTTCATGCCTCAGGGCGCCGCCAAGGGCCTGCCGCTGCTCGACCAGGCGCTGGCCATCGAGCCGAGCTATGCTCTCGTCCATGGCTTTGCCGCCTGGGCGCATCAAACCCTTTTCATCCGTGGCGGCATGCAGGCCGAGCATAGCGGGAAAGCGTCCCGCCATGCCCATGCGGCGATCGAGCACGGCTCGGGCGACGCCATGGCGCTGGCGCTGGCCGGCTTCACCATCGGCCTGGTCGAGCATGACCGCAAGCTCGCCGACGAGGCGTTTTCGCAGGCGCTTTCGCTCAGCGCATCCTGTGCCTTTGTCTATGCCTTCGGCTGCGTGCCGGTGGCCTATGGCGGCGATGCGACACGCGCCATCGACTGGGGCGAGCAGGCGTTGCGGCTGAACCCGCTGGACGCCATGAACTGCGTGCCGCAAGGCATGATCGGCTTCGGCAACTTTCTCGCCGGTAGGCACGAACAGGCCATTGCCGCCGGACGGCGGGCGGTGGAGATGAACCCCGGCTTCAGCATCCTGCACGGGTGGCTGGCCGCACCCCTTGCCCGGCTGGGACGGATCGAGGAAGCAAAGGCTGCGGGATCACGGTTGATGGCGCTCGACCCGCATTTCACCATTGGCCGCTGGTCCGCCGCCGTCGGGCTTGCGCCTGCTATCATCGATGACGTCACCGAAGCCATGCGGCTGGCAGGCCTGCCGGCATAGTAGGTGCCGGCAAAACCGGACCAACCCGATCGAACGGCCATGCCGGAGCCGCCGCGATGCCGTCCGCCGATACGATTTCGGCGTCCATCGCGGCCGGCGACACGCCCGATGTCCGCTGGCTCAATCGCCTGGTGTAGACATCGGGCTTCCAATCACCCAATCTTGGCCCGGGAACAAAACAGGCGCTTCAAAGAAAAGCGCACCGGGTGCTCATGAAACGACGATGGACATTGTATGATCCACGGCTGGCATGGCTGCTGGTCGCGCCGGTGCTCCTGCTGCTGATCTTCTTCCTGGTGTTGCCGATCGCCGTGATGGCCGCCTACACCTTCTTCACCTTCGTCACCGCCGGCGTGGAAACCAGCGCGCTGACGACGGCGAACTGGCACGAATTCCTGACCGACAGCTATTATGCCGGCTTCCTTTTGAAGACGCTGCGGGTCGGCGCCATCACCGCGCTGCTTTGCGGGGTGCTGGGTTATTTCCCGGCCTATTTCATCTGGGCGACGACCTTCAAGCACAAATGGCTGCTGCTTCTCCTGCTGATCGTGCCGTTCTGGATCAGCTTCACCATCCGCACCTTTTCCTGGATCAACATCCTGGGCGAACAGGGCGTGATCAATGTCGCGCTGCTGAAGATGGGCATCATCAGCGAGCCGCTGCCGATGCTCTACAATGAGGGTGCGGTCATCCTGGGCATGCTGCACTTCCTGCTGCCCTACATGATCCTCAACGTCTACGTCAGCCTCGAGGGCATCGACCGCACGCTGATTTCGGCCGCGCGCTCGATGGGCTGCACCAGCGCGCAGGCGTTCCGCGAGGTCACGCTTCCGCTTTCGCTGCCCGGGCTGGCGGCAGGCCTGCTGCTCTGCTTCGTGCTCGCCGCCGGCAGCTATGTGACGCCGCAGCTGCTCGGCTCCGGCCGCGACGCGCTGTTCGGCAATCTGATCTACGACACCATCATGGGCGAGTTGAACTGGCCGATGGGCGCCACGCTTTCGATCGTGCTGTTCCTCGTGCTCGGCTCCTTCGCCGCCATCTACACACGCTTCATGGGCATGTCGCAGATCGTCAAGGGACTGGGCGGATGAAGGCGCGGCGCAAAGAGGAAGGCAGATGGGCCTGGCGGTTGACCGGCTTCGTCACGATCTGCGTCTACATCTTCATGTTCGCGCCGATCGTGGCGACGGTGATCCTGTCGTTCAACGCCTCGATGTTCGGCGGCTTCCCGATGACCGGCTTCAGCCTGCAATGGTACGTCAAGCTGATGGCCAACGAACAGGTGCTGGCCGCCTTCCGCACGTCGCTGTGGGTCGCGCTGGTCACCGCCGCGGTCACCACCGCCATAGGCGTCGTCACATCGTTTGCGCTGGTGCGCTTCGAGTTCCGCGGCAAGCACGCGCTGAGCACGCTGGTGATCCTGCCGGCGCTGGTGCCCGAGACCATCCTCGGCGTCGGCCTTCTGGTGCTGATCAAGGCGGTCGACCAGCCGCGCACCATGCTTCTGCTGGTGCTCGGCCACATCCTGCTCGCGGTGCCCTATGTGGTGCTGATCACCCAAGCGCGCATGGTCGGCATCCGCCGCGTCTATGAGGAGGCGGCGCTCTCGCTCGGCGCCTCGCGCTTTTCATCCTTCCGCGAGATCACGCTGCCGCTGCTCATCCCTGCCGTCGTCGGCGGCGCGCTGCTCGCCTTCACCATCTCGTTCGACAACACCTCGGCCAGCCTGTTCTGGCGGCCGGCGGGCGTCGAGACCATGCCCACCCAGATCCTTTCGATGCTCAAGATCTCGATCAGCCCGGAGATCAACGCGCTCGGCACCGTGATGATCCTGGTGACCGTCGGCATCCCGCTGCTCGGCGGCCTGATCCTGCAAAGCCTGACCAGATTGAAACGACGCGACGAACCAAAGGAGGAAGCACGATGAAACTGTCCAACGGCAAGCGGCTTGAACGGCTGCATGATAGATATCAAAACGGCGATCTCAGCCGCCGCACTTTCCTGACGCTGACCGCCGCCGCGGCGGCCGCGGTCGGCCTCGACATGCCCTGGATGCGGCAGGCGCTCGCCGCGGTCGAGGAGGTTCGCTTCGACGGCTGGGGCGGCACGGTGCAGGACGCGATCGACAAATACGCCTTCAAGCCCTACACGGCAAAGACCAAGATCAAGGTGGTCCAGGGCACGTTCGGCGACGAGGACGAGATCATCACCAAGATCAAGACCGCCAAGGCCGGCGACTACCAAGTCATCCATTCCTCCGGCGTCAACTACTACATCAAATACGTGAATGGCGGCCTGATCTCGGAGATCAACGAGGCCAACATCCCCAACATGGCCAATGTGCTGCAGCCGATGATCGATCCGTTCCGCAAGCTGACGCCGAAACTCTCGGCCGTGCCTTACGACTACGGCACGACCGGCATCGCCTACAACACCAAGGTGATCTCGCCCGAGGAAGCCAAGGAAAAGGGCGCGGCCCTCCTGCTCGACAAGAAATATGCCGGCAAGGTCGGCGGCTATTCCGACATGACCACGCGCGTCTGGTACGCCGCGCTCGCCACCGGACAGGATCCCAACAACCTCAAGGACATGGACGCGATCTGGGCCAAGGTGCGCGAAACGCGCGACCTCGCCAAGAAGTTCTGGAGCTCCGGCGCGGAGCTGATGGACCTGCTTTCCAAGGGCGAGATCGTGGTGACCGACGCCTGGTCGGGCCGCGTCGCCGCCTTGCAGGACCAGGGCCATCCGATCGGCTATCTCGATCCGGCCGGCTCCTATGCCTGGATGGAGGACATGCTGATCCTGAAAGGCTCGCCGATGGCCGAGTGCGAGGAACTCGTCAACTTCATGCTCGATCCGGCGACCGCCATCGCGGTGGCCGAGGGCCAGAGTTATCCGCCGTCGCTCGACCCGACAAAGGTCAAGCTCACCGAGAAGATCGAGAAGCTGCCTGCCTTCGACAAGACCGGCACGATGAAGTCGCTGACCTTCGCCGACCCGGTCTACTGGGCGACCAACGAGGATGCCTGGACCAAGCAGTGGAACAGGATCTCGAAAGGTGCCTGACAGAAACGACCTTTCGGAAGTGCCCCGGCCGGAAGCGGCCGGGGCGGCAAATAGCGCAGCCGCTCCGGGCGGCGGCATCGGGGCCGGCCAGCCGGCGGTCGAGTTCCGCGACATCGACATCGCCTATGGCAAGTTCGTCGCCGTGCGCGATTTCTCGCTGTCCATCGCCAAGGGCAGCTTCGTCACGCTGCTCGGCCCTTCGGGCTGCGGCAAGACGACGATCCTGCGCTCCATCGCCGGCCTCGTAGACATTTCGGGCGGCCAGATCATGATCGACGGACGCCGGGTCGACGACGTGCCGATCTACAGGCGCAATATAGGGCTGGTCTTCCAGAGCTATGCATTGTTCCCGCACAAGAACGTCTTCGACAATGTCGCCTTCGGCCTGAAGTACCGCAACGTGCCGAAACCCGAGATCGCCCGCAGGGTCGGCCAGGCGCTCGAAATGGTGCGGCTGCCGGGCAGCGAGAAGAAGCTGCCGTCGCAGCTGTCGGGCGGCCAGCAGCAGCGCATCGCGCTCGCCCGCGCCATCGTCTTCGAGCCGCAGGTGCTGCTGCTCGACGAGCCGCTGTCGGCGCTGGACGCCAACATGCGCGAGGAGATGCGCGTCGAGATCAAGAAGATCCAGAAGGAGACCGGCATCACCGCCATCTTCGTCACCCACGACCAGGAGGAAGCGCTCTCCATGTCGGATCGCATCGTGGTGATGAACGCCGGCGCGGTCGAGCAGATCGGAACCCCGCAGGAGGTCTATGAGACGCCCGCCACGGCCTTCGTCGCCGACTTCCTCGGCAAGGCCAACATGCTGGCAGGCACCGTGAGCCGGTCCGGCCAGGCAATAGCGGTGACGCTTGCCACCGGCCAGACGGTCGAGGTGGCCTGTCCAAGGCCGCTTGCGCAGGGCAGCAAGGTCACTGTCGTGCTGCGGCCGCAGAAACTGTCGGTCGGCACGGCGGCAAGCACCAACAGGCTGTCCGGCCGTGTCGTCTCGGCCTCGTATCTGGGCGGCAGCGCGATCTACGAGATCGACATTGGCGGCAAGACCAGCATCCGCGCCAACGCGCCGATCACCGGCCGCGTCCTTCGCGAAGGCGAGGCGATCGACATCGGATTCGACCCCGAAGGCTGCGTTCTGCTCGACGAGGATGGTCAGCGGATTTCGTGATGCATGTCGCCGGGGAGCCGGCCCGGCTTGGGGGCCGGTCAGCGACCGGCTTCATTGCCCCGCCGCGACGCTCGCCAGGCGGTTGGGATGCCTCAGATGGGTCGGCGTGATGCCGGTCTGCTGGCGGAACACGCGGCTGAAATGGCCGGCATTGGTGAAGCCGCAGCGGTAAGCGATGTCGCCGATCTGCAGGTCGCTGCCTTCGAGCAGCGACTTCGCATGATGGACTCTCAGCGCCAGATAGGCCGCCATCGGGCCGATGCCCAGCTCCGTCCCGAAAAGCCGTTCGAGCTGGCGCCGCGAGCAGTTCAGCCGGGTTGCGATCTCGCCGACCGACAGCGTCTCCTGCAGGTTGCTCTCCATCAACAGCAAAGCGCGCTTGACCGCCCGGCTCGACGCCGCCGGAAACAGGTCGCCGACGGGCTGCACGTCCCGGCTGCTCCTGATGCGGTCGAGCACCAGGATCTTGGCGGCCTTTTCCGCCGCCTTCTGGCCGATGAACTGGGACACGAAATAGCCGGCGAGGTCGGCCGCGCCCGTGCCGCCGGCGCAGGTCGAGCGGCCACGGTCGACGGAATACAGGCTGTCGGCATGGGCGTTGACATCGGGGAACTGGCTGCGGAAATCCTTGATGTGGAACCAGCTGACGGCGGCGGCGTAGCCGTCGAGCAGCCCGTAGCGCGCCAGCACGAAGCTTCCCGTGCAGAGCGCCGTCAGCGGCACGCCCTTCTCGGCGGCCCGCAACAGGAAGGCCTCCTTGTCGGAACTCAGGCTGCGGTTGGTGTCGAGCAGGCCGCCGACCACCACGATATTGTCGAAATCCTCCGGATTGCCGATCCCCTTGGTGGGCAGCAATTCGACGCCGCAGCTGGCCCGGATCGGCAGGCCGCGTTCGCCGACGATCTCCCAGTCGAACTCGATCCTGCGGCTGCGGTCGCCCTCATCGCCCGCCAGCCGCAGCGTGTCGATGAACAGCGACAGCGGCGAGAGCGTGAAGTCGCGAACCAAAAGAAACGCAAAACGCCTTGCCATTGTGTTTCCGGAACCGTCCCTCGCCCGTGCTGGAACCTGTTATCGCCGATACGCATGGTTTGGCACAGGTGCCAAGCCCCGTGCTCTTCAGGAGCGGCCGCTGGATGTCGGAAATGAGATCGAAGACCTCGGGAAAGGTCCTGCTCGTGTGAGCCAACGCTCTAGACTTGGGGTTGCGCTTGCGATCCCGGGCTGCTTTGCCCAAGGCGCGGCTCCGTCCCGGCCACCAGCCGGTAGGGCAGAGGCTCCAGGGCACGACAGTCAAGTTGATGCGCACGCTCTAAAGTCAGTGATGATGCGCGAGAAGTGGATCTTCGAACATTGCGTCGCATGCCGCCCGCCCCGTTGCGGATAAGTCGCCACATCGCTATATAGCCGCCGTCGGAAAAGGCAGGGTTGGTCTGGTGAGCCCAACTCCTTTCACTGCGAAATCCTTTCGCAGGCGGAAGCTCTGGTCTTTGGCTTCGTGCACGAGATCCCCACGACGAACATCGGACGCTGATCCAGCGCCCTGTCGTTCGTCCGTGTGGTTCTTATTTCGAGGAACGCTCCGGTCGAACATCGACCAAGGAGTAGTTTCATGCACAGCCACCACCCAATTTCCTATGACGTCATCATCTCGGGCGCCGGCCCGGTCGGCTTGTTTCTCGCCTGCGAGCTGCGTTTGGCCGGCCTCTCGGTCCTGGTACTGGAAAAGACCGACAACCCCAGCTCGCCGCTGAAGCGGCTTCCCTTCGGCATGCGGGGCCTGTCAGCGCCGACCATCGAGGGCTTCCATCGGCGCGGCCTGCTGGACGCCATTGCGCCGCCGCCCGCGAAGGATGGCCCGGGCGACAACACATTGGCCGCCGCGCACTGGATGCCGCAGCCGCGCCGCCCGGGCGGCCATTTCGCCGGCATCCAGTTCCATCTCGACTGCTAACGGAACTGTTTGAGCCTGATTTCGGTTGTCTGCTGTGCGAAGTGCCGTTCCACGAAGGCACCTGATGAGCGAACATGAAACATGGCGGACAAGAAGCGCGATTCCCTGCGAAAGGTCCTGAGCGGCATCGTCGCGGCAATTGCCGGCGCGCCTGATCGCACATCCGAGCAAGGCGTGAGCACCGCCAAAGCGTCAGTAGTCGCCGAATGGCCGCTGCCGCCATCGGCAACGCTTGGCTCCGCCTTGCGCCTGAAGGGGATCGAACGCGAAATTCGAGCCCGCCTGCCGTGGGCTGTAAGGAAATTTGCCAAGGCTGAGACCGGCCGCATCGTCTTGCGCATGTTGAAAACCGACGCGGATGCCTTCCAGGCG
Organism: Mesorhizobium sp. B2-4-19; assembly: GCF_006441315.1. NCBI lineage: Bacteria > Pseudomonadati > Pseudomonadota > Alphaproteobacteria > Hyphomicrobiales > Phyllobacteriaceae > Mesorhizobium > Mesorhizobium sp. B2-4-19. Next base: position 21,591 of record NZ_VFUV01000006.1, read on the forward strand.
GCCTCGGCAACCATCTCCAGGACACTGGAGGGGATCGAAACCCTGGCCGTGCTTCCGCGCGAGGCAGAAGACATTCTCACCATCTCCGCCCGCGAGCGCCACAAATGGCTGAAGGACGGCCGCCTGAAGAGCATCGGCACCCGCACCGTCAAGATGCGCGGGCGATCCAAGGCCGTGACCTTCCATGTCTTCGATCCACGCCACATCGAGGATGTTCTCGATCGCGACCTGGCGAGCGCATGGCGGGAGGAAGATGCGCACGAAGCGTCCGAAAACAGACGGCGCGGCGCCGGCAAGGCCGCCCTGACGCGCGCAGGAAAAAGAGAGCGAAAGGCGCGCAGCGCCAGGACTTCGGGAAAGGATGACGCTCCACCGCCGAAGCTGGAGGGCTGGGACACATTCGAGGCGGAAGGCCTGCTGCGCTAGAGCCGAGGACGCGTTCAACCAGCCCGAACCGTTAAATCCCGCGGTCCGGAAAAACCAGGCGGTTGTCGGGAACAGCCCCGGGCGTTCGTCCTTTGGGTGCAACCAAGAACCGAACCAACCAGCCGGAGCCTGCCGTGATCCCCACCATCACCGCCTTCGAACGATCGCCCGACGGCGGCAAGGGACTGGCGCGCGATACGCGCGTTCGCTGGGCGCTCGAAGAAGTGGGGCAACCCTATGAGGTTCGTCTCGTTTCCTTCGCCGGGATGAAGGCGCCTGGCCATATGGCCATCCATCCGTTCGGCCAAATCCCCACCTATGAGGAAGGATCTCTGTGCCTGTTCGAGACCGGCTCGATCGTCTTTCATCTTGCCGAGCGGCATGCGGGCCTGCTGCCCAGGGATGGTGATGCCCGCGCGCGTGCCGTCACCTGGATGTTTGCCGCCCTCAACACCGTCGAGCCGCCCATCCTCGAGTTGACGACGGCGAGAATATTCGAAGCCGACAGGTCCTGGAGCGAGGAGCGCCTGCCATTGGTCAAGGACCGGGTTCGCGCCCGGCTGGACCAGCTCTCGGCCTACCTGGGCGCCGCCGAGTGGCTCGATGGTGCGTTCAGCGCCGGCGACCTTTTGATGGTATCGGTGCTGCTGAGGCTACGCATGTCGGGCATTCTGGACGAATATCAAAACCTGGCTGCCTATGTGGCGCGCGGCGAAGCTCGCCCCGCTTACGCCAGGGCCTTCGCCGCGCAATTCGCGGTCAACGCCGCATCATAAAGCCGACACACCAAAGCGCGGCGCTTCCGGCTTGACCGCCTGCTCAGGCGGGAACGGCTACGGATATTTCGCCTTTGCGCCCGGGTTTAGATCGCCCTGCAACTCCTTCGGCAAAGGCAGGCTTGAGCATTGCAGGTGCACGCCGCGGGCGTAACGCTTTCGCTGCTTCTGCTCGGCCTCCTTGGTGGCCGCGATGATGCCTAGGCCGTACGGGCCAAGGGCCGCGAATTCCCAGCCCGGATGCTGTTTTTCGCGCGCCGCGTAGTCCAAAGCCGCCGCACGCGCCTGCAGGCATTCCGGCGACGCCCATTTCGGATCCTGCGACGAAAGCGACGCGCCATAGTCGACCGGAGAGGTCGCGCATCCTGCCGCTGTCGCGGCCAGTGCGACGGACACTGCAATTCGCATCGCAACCCTCATCCGAAGCCCTTCTCGCTGTCCACAAACCTCGCAGGCGCCCCGTTCGCGCCAATCACGTGTATGCGATGTCTCGCCGGAGCGCTTGCCATAGGCATCGCTTCATGTCGATCTTCCCGCGGCCAGATTCAGGCCGCGTGCCTGGAACCAAATGACGGGCGAGACTGTTCCGTTGTAACTTTAACGCAGCGCTGGTGCGCCCTGTCGGGTGGGCAAGCGGCGACTTTGAGGAGCTCTCATCATGAATATTTCGTCCGGATTTCGTAGAATCGCGGTTGCCGCCATCGCCACTGCGGGCATCGGCTTTGCCAGCGCCGCGCATGCCGACAGCGGCACGATCCGCTTTGCCGTCTACAAGGCGGCCTTCTTCGTCGGCGGCTCCGGCGGCGAAGGCACGTTCACCTTCCACGGCAAAACCTATCCCATCTCGATCGGCGGCGTCTCGGGCGGCCTCGCCTTCGGCGTTTCAAAGACCTATTTCCGAGGCACCGTGCGCCACATCAGGCGCGTCCGCGATGTGACGGGGGTCTACGGTGCGGCGGGCGGCGGCGGCACGCTCGGCAAAGGCGCCCAGATGATCGTCATGACGAATGACAGGGGTGCCCAACTCGAGCTCACCGGCAAGCAGGTCGGGCTGCAGGTCAACGCCGATCTCAGCGGCATGGCCATCTCGCTGAGGTAAGGGACCCGTTCCTTCGACGGTAAGAGGTCTGACGGAAAGTCCAGAAGGCGGCGTCGGCTCGACAGCCGCCTTTTCCCTGGCCGAAGACCGACAGGCTGTTGATCCAGACACGAGGTTGGACGCATGGCGCTCAAACGGATGGACAATGTCGGCATCGTCGTCGATGACCTCGAAGAGACGATCGATTTCTTTCGCGAGCTCGGCCTTGAACTCGAAGGGCGGGCCACGATCGAAGGCGAATGGGCGGGACGTGTCACCGGACTGGGCGATCAGCACGTCGAGATTGCCATGATGCGCACGCCGGACGGTCACAGCCGGCTCGAACTATCCCGCTTCCTCACGCCGCCGGTCGTCGCGGATCACCGCAACGCCCCGGTCAACGCCCTGGGCTACCTGCGCGTCATGTTCACCGTGGACGACATCGACGATACGCTTGAACGGCTTCGCAAGCGCGGTGCGCGGCTCGCGGGCGAGGTCGTTCGGTACAAGGACGTGTATCGGCTCTGCTACGTCCGCGGACCCGGAGACCTTCTCATCGGCCTCGCCCAGGAACTCGGCTGAGCGCAATGCGATGACAATGGGCCAAGAGCGACCAATGTCGGCGGGCGCGTCTCACAAGGTCCCTGGTAGCCTAGCTCCGCAGCCCCGGCGCCTCCTGGCCCGTCCTCTCGACATACTCGGTATAGCCGCCGCCATAGGTATGGATGCCTTCGGGCGTCAGTTCCAGCACGCGGTTCGACAGTGCTGCCAGAAAATGCCGGTCGTGCGAGACGAACAGCATGGTGCCCTCATATTGCGACAGCGCCTCGATCAGCATCTGCTTGGTGGCGATGTCGAGGTGGTTGGTCGGCTCGTCCAGCACAAGCAGATTGGGCGGGTCGAACAGCATCAGCGCCATCACCAGCCGCGCCTTCTCGCCGCCTGACAGCACCCGGCACTTCTTGTCGATCTCGTCGCCGGAAAAGCCGAAGCAGCCGGCAAGTGCGCGAAGCGGCGCCTGGCCGGCCTGCGGGAAATTGTCTTCCAGCGTCTGGAACACGGTGCGCTCGCCTTCGAGCAGCTCCATGGCGTGCTGGGCGAAATAGCCCATCTTCACGCTCGGCCCCCGCGCCACCGTGCCGGTGTCGGGGTCGGAAGCGCCGGCCACCAGCTTCAGCAGCGTCGACTTGCCTGCGCCATTGACGCCCATGATGCACCAGCGCTCGCGGCGGCGGACCTGGAAGTCGAGCCCCTCATAGATGGCGCGGCTGCCATAGGCCTTGTGGACGTTCTTCAAGGTGACGACATCCTCGCCGCAGCGCGGCGCCGGCTGGAACTCGAAATTGACGATCTGGCGGCGCTTGGGCGGCTCGACGCGGTCGATCTTGTCGAGCTTCTTCACCCGGCTCTGCACCTGGGCGGCATGCGACGCGCGCGCCTTGAAGCGCTCGATGAAGGCGATCTCCTTGGCCAGCATCGCCTGCTGGCGCTCGAACTGCGCCTGCTGCTGCTTGTCGGCGATCGCCCGCTGCTGCTGGTAGAATTCGTAATTGCCCGAGTAGGCGGTGAGCGAGCCGGCATCGATCTCGACGACCTTGTTGACGATGCGGTTCATGAACTCGCGGTCATGCGAGGTCATCAGCAGCGCACCGTCGTAGCCTTTCAGGAATTGCTCCAGCCAGATCAGGCTCTCGAGATCCAGATGGTTGGACGGTTCGTCGAGCAGCATGACATCGGGCCGCATAAGCAGAATACGCGCCAGTGCCACGCGCATCTTCCAGCCGCCAGAGAGTTTTCCGACATCGCCGTCCATCATCTCCTGCGAGAAGCCCAGCCCATCCAGCACCTCGCGGGCCCGGCCGTCCAGCGCATAGCCGTCGAGCTCCTCGAAGCGATGCTGCGCCTCGCCATATTTCTCGATGATCTCATCCATACGGTCGGCCTGGTCGGGGTCGGCCATCGCCGCTTCCAGTTCCGCCATCTCGGCCGCCACATCGCTTACCGGCCCGGCGCCGTTCATCACTTCGGCGACGGCGCTATGGCCTTCCATGTCGCCGACATCCTGGCTGAAATAGCCGATTGTGACGCCGCGATCGACCTGCACCTGACCCTCGTCGGGCTGCTCCTGGCCGGTGATCATGCGGAACAAGGTCGTCTTGCCGGCGCCGTTCGGCCCGACAAGGCCAATCTTCTCGCCCTTCTGCAACGAAGCCGACGCCTCGATGAAGACAAGCTGACGGCCGTTCTGCTTGCTGATGCTTTCAAGTCTGATCATGCGGTTTCCGGACTATGCCTGCGCTGAAAGGATTTGCCCGGCGCCTTACGCGAAGGATGGCGGCAAAGGAAGAGGCACAAGCGCCGCAGCGGGCGCGACGCTCTTCCTTCTCCCACAAGGGGAGAAGAAAAAAGGCCCCAGACACACTTCAGAAACAAGATTCAACATGCGGGAAAAACTGAAGAAAACATCGTCTGCGATAACCACCCTCGTAGCGACCGGACAGCGGTCGCCACACAACGCAAAGGGATGGTCCCGACAATGCAACGACGTTCGACCGGATGGATGGGTGCCCTCGCAGGCATTTCGCTCGCCATGCTTGCGGTCGTGCAATCGGGTGCGCAGGCGGCGGTTACCCGGAGCGAATATTGCAGCCGGCTCGGTTCTCAACTCGACGGAGCCATCCGGACCAAAGCCGAACCTGGTGCCAGCGCCAGCCAGATCGCCACGGCAGAGGCACTCCAGGACAAGGCCAACCGGTTTTGTGCCGAGCGCAAGGAGGCGCAAGGCATCCGGACCTACGCCAACGCCCTGAAACTTCTTGGAGTGACACCGGTCGACCTCGACCAGTGACAGCAACCATCGATCCGAAGGAAAGCCTATCATGAACAAGCCCCTCCTCTCCGCCCTGGGTCTCGCCATTGCACTCGGTCTGGCCATGCCGGTTATCGGCACCGCTAATGCGGCGGCCACCACCACAACCACGACGACGACCGCTCCGGCGACGACTGCGCGCGCGACTGCACCGACGGCTCCCGCTGCCGTCGACGCAGCTAAGACGCCGGTCAAGGCGGCGCACAAGCACCACAAGAAGCATCGCAAGCATGTGCGCAAGCACGGCCACAGACACGTGGGCAAGAAGCACACCCACAAGCACGCCAAGGCGGCTTGATCGCCAGCTTTTTTCTGACTTCCTCCCGGGAAAAGGCCGCCATTCGCTAAAGCGAGGCGGCTTTTTCTTGTGCGACAAGGCAAGCCAGATCCGCCTGAATTCAGCAAAAACAGGCACTTACGGCAATTCCACGATTCAGATCGTGAACCGCCTCAAGCTACGCCGAACGCGCGATTGCCAACCTGACGCAAGCACGCCGAAGCTTACTTCATGTCCGGCCTCGGCCCACAGCCGTCCGACCGTGCCGCCGATCATGCCGGCGTCCAGAATTCCAATTCTCATCTTCGTCTCCTGTTCGCTCACCACGGCAGTCTTTTGCCGTCGCGGAAGAAGCCGCCGGTCGGGCCGTCGTCCGGCAAGGTCGCGGCCCAGACGATGCCGGCCGCCCCTTGCGCCACCGGGCGTCCGCCCGGCCCGCCCATGTCGGTGGCGACCCAGCCCGGGCAGATGGCATTGACCAGCACGCCGGAGCCGCGCAATTCCGCCGCCAGCACGCAGGTCAGCGCATTGAGAGTCGCCTTCGATGTCGAATAGGCCGGCGCGCCCGCCCCCATCGAGGCCAGCGAACCGCCCTCGGACGACACATTGACCAGCCTTCCGTGGCCGCCGGCCATGAGCAGCGGCGCGAAGGCGGCCGCCACCCGCCAGGCGCCGAAGACATTGGTCTCGAAGGCTTCGCGGATGACGGTCCAGTCCGGCCGTAAGGCGCGCGAGCCGGTTTCGTAGTGGATGGCGGCATTGTTGATCAGCACGTCGAGCCGGCCGAACCGGCGTTCGACCTCATCGCTGCCCTTGCAGCGTCGGATGCTGCGACATCGAGCGCGATGGCCTCGACATGGCCGGCGAGCGCTTTCGCTGCCGCCTCGCCCTTGGCCAGATCGCGCACGCCGAGCAGCGCGGTGAAACCGAGTTTCGCCAGTTGGCGGCCGGTTTCAAGTCCGATGCCGCGATTGGCACCGGTGATGAGGGCGACTTTGTCGGGATGCGTGGTCATGGGGAATGCCTCTGTCTATCGTCTCGGGGAAAGATGGCACAGGCGGAATTGATTTATTAGGCGGCGGCGATCGCAATCATTGTGCGGCCGAGTGCATGAATTGACCGAGCAAGAATCGGGTGTCGTCTGATGTCGTGCCATGCGATCGTTCGCCGATCACGAGGATCGGCCATGCTCACGCTTCACGATTATCTGCCCTCGCAAAATGGCTGGAAAGTCCGGGTCCTGCTCGGCCTGCTGAAGATCCCTTTCGAGACCCGCCTCGTCTCGATCTTCGAGGGCGAGAGCCACAGCGATGCCTTCCTTGCCATCAACCCGGCCGGCGCGGTTCCCGTGCTCCAGCTCGAAGACGGTAGCGCCGTCGCCGAATCCAACGCGATCCTCACCTATCTCGCCGAAGGCACGCCCCTGCTGCCGGCGGACCGCTATCGGCGCGCCAAGGTGATGCAGTGGCTGTTCTTCGAACAGTACAATGTCGAGCCTGTCATCGGCTCGCTGCGTTTCTGGACCTTGACCGGACGGCTCGAGCGCAACCAGGCCATGGTTGCCGGCAAGCGCGAGGCCGGCGCCCGCGCGCTGGCCGCCCTGGACCGCAGCCTTGCCGAGACGCCGTTCCTCACCGGAAACGACCTCACCATCGCCGACATCGCCATCTACGCCTACAGCCACCGCGCCGGGGACTGCGGCTTCTCTCCAGCCGACTACCCGGCATTCCTCGCCTGGACCGGCCGCATGGGCGACGCCATCGGCCAAGGCTATTCGGTTCACCCCTACGGCATCGACCCGCATTCGGGCGGCTGAAGCTACTTCTTGCCCTGCGGATAGATCGTCTCGCCACGCTTCAGCATCGCGACAAAGGTCTCGATCTTCTTCTTGCGGCCAGCCTCGGTCTTCATGTTGTGGGTGCGGAAGGCGAGCGAGAAGCGGTTCTGCGCGCTGAGTTTTTCCAGCATCGCCTTCGCCGCCGGCTCGGCATCGATGGCCGCCTGCAAATCGTCGGGGATTTTCATCTCCTTGCTGCCGCCATAGGCGCGCGCCCAGCGCCCGTCGGCCTTGGCGGCTTCGACCTGTTTCAGCCCATGCCCGGTCATGCGGCCCTCCTCCACCAGCCGCGCGACATTGTCGATGTTGATCTTGCTCCAGATGCTCTTCTTGCCGCGCGGCGTGTAGCGCTGGAGAAAACTGCTCTCGTCCAGCCCCTTGCGCACCGCGTCGATCCAGCCGAAGCACAGCACGACGTCGATGGCCTCCTTCGGCGTGATCGACTTCAGTCCCGACCCGACCTTGTGCACCTTGATCCACACTTCGCTTTCGGTGGCGTGGTGCTGGCCGAGCCAGGCATAAAAACTCGCCGTGTCGGGGAATTCCCGCACCTTGTCGGGATCGACCTTGACCGGCGCCATCAGCGCGCCCGCGAATTCAGAATCGTTGTCGCTGGCATCCCTGTCATCTTGCCTCCGTCATCTCGCGATCCCGGCACCATAGCATCGCCCACTGTCAATTCCCGTCAGCAGTGGGATAGGCTGCCGCGAAGCGGACAACACACCATGCATCGCCGTGTTGCGGCTGGAGCACAACAGACCAGACGGAGGGACTGGCATTTTCGGAAAAGATCAAATGCCCTCGTCCGACCACGCAGAATTCACTATATGTGGCACATGGCCAAGACAAGCGCATCATCGATCCTGACAGTCCGGAATGCGAAGACGGGAAAGTCCGTGACCGTCCGGGGCGCCGGGTCGTTGAAGGGCAGCAAGTTCGCGATCAAGAAGGGTGTGGACCTGACGAAGCCTATTGCTGAACAAGCTCTCAAGGGCAGCACCCAGACTCCAAAACATGCGGCCAAAGGCTGATCCTTGCCGGGCATCCTGCCCGACACACATGTTTGCCATGTCTATCTTCTCCAAGCCTTATTTTCACGACGAAACAGCCGCTTTCGAGCACCTTGAAGAGGCGCTCTGGAATGGCGAACCGGTATGTCCGCACTGCGGCACGATCAACAACGCTACCAAATTGCAAGGTCAGGCTACCCGCGTTGGCGTTTGGAAGTGGAAGGATCGTCATTGCCGAAAGCAGTTCACGGTAAAGGTCCGCACCGTTTTCGAGCACGGACGCATTCCTTTGAACAAGATGTTGCAGGCGGTGCACCTGATGGTTTCCTCCAAGAAGGGGATCAGCGCACATCAACTGCACCGCATCCTTGAGATCCAGTACAAGAGCGCATGGTTTCTGGCGCACCGCATCCGTAAGGCAATGCGTGACGGCTCACTGGCGCCGATTGGCGGCGGTGGCGGCATTGTCGACGCTGACGAAAGTTTCATCGGTCGCGAGCCCGGAAAGGCAAAGAAGCGCGCATACCATCACAAGATGAAAGTGCTTTCGCTGCTCGACCGCGACACCGTTGACGATGTTGCCCAGGCTGAAAAGCTCGCCAAAGGGCTCGTCGGAAAGCGCCTGACCTATCGCAGGCCTGACGTCACCACAGCCTAAGAGCCGGCTCACACCGCGCGAACTTCGGGCGGCGATGAAGCGGAAGCATCGCTAGGCGGCGCTTCGATATTGAGGTTTGTGAACCAGTGCGTCTCGAAGCTCTTCGGGCACCTTAAGGCCCTTGGACACTACGAGGAGTTCCGACCCAACGCGTTTCACCTGAGCCGAGTAGTTGAGAGAAATCTCATACTGCCTGCGCGTCTTGTAGAGAGCGCTTATTTCGTCGCAGCGGTCATACGTGATGATCCAAGGCCTATCTAGGCCCAGGATTTTCGTTGCGACCGCTGCATGATCCTCGGGCTCGTAGAAGCTCGTATAGAGGGTCGAGCCTTTGTTGAAGTACGGCGGATCGATGCAAAGGAATGTGCTTTCGGGGAGATTTCGTTCGACGTGCTTTAGGAAGTCTAGCGCGTCCTTTCTGTGCAGGTGGATGCGGTCCCGGTATCTTTGCACTCGCCTTATTCGTCGCTCCAATTCGCTCTTGGTGAAGCGGCAATCAATCTTGTAATCGCCCGCCTGACCGAGGCCACCGATAACCCCTGCGTTCTTGATGATTCCGGAGCGATTTGTGCGATTTAGGAAGAATGTGGTGAAGGCGATTTCCAGCGGCGCTAGGCCACGCTGATTTCGTTGCATGTCACGTCTTCGACGCCATTCGTCGAGCGTGACAGGCGTTCGATTCATCAGGTCGATAAAATCATCTGTTTGGTTGAGGACGACATTCCAAAATGTCCAGATTCCGCGGTCGATGTCATTGATGTGGATGTCGCTGACGTAACCGCCGTAAAGCAAACCGAGCGCCAGCCCGCATCCCCCGGCATAGGGTTCGGCATAGTGCCCGTACTGCAACTTGTTCAGGCGGATGATTTGGGACACCAGCCCCGTAAGTGGAGCTTTTCCGCCCGGATAGCGTAGTGGTGAGGTTGCCAAAGGCATATCGCGAACGATCCTTCACTTTGAAATGATGAGGGATTCTAGCGAGTTCGTTTCGCCACGGCCATAGCTTATTTTCTTGGCGCTACGGATTCGGCCGTTTTGGTCAACAGTGGCGTAATCGTCGCCAGATCGTTCGCGAGTTGCAACCTATCGAAGTTTGCCGATACCTGGTGGTGCTTGGTCGCATTTCCGTCGCGGGATATCCGCCCCAAGGCATCACGGACCGCATTGAGCGCCTTCCCGGTTCCAACACCCAAGGCGGACATCTTCTGGTTACTGAAGAATGCGTTGAAATCAGTGTCCGCATTCTTCCCGGCAAGGGCCGCCAGCGATTCGACAAATGCCCATACGCCAATCGTAAGGAGCAATGTGTGCTCGACATGCACCGCGCAAATCGAATAGTAGAGTCCCTCAAGCTTGGAATTAGTGTGATCCTCAAGAGCTTTTGCAAGGCCCTTGTCGTACTCCAGATGCGTTGCGGGGCGCGGCTTTTGGGGCTGGGTTTTCCGGCGGCTTTTCACCACCGTCGGCGTAATTGTTTTCAGCGAAATGGGTTCGATGCGCTCGCCGGTGATATCCGAACTACCTGCCAGTTTGCGGCCGTAGGTATCGATCTGGGCGCGGTTCCGACGTGAATTTACCTTCTCTCCTTCCTTGAGGTCGTCAACGAAGCGAGCGAGCTGCTTCTTTATGTCGTCAGATGGGCGAGTGTACGTGACATCGTCAGGGCTGCTAGAGTCGATGCCGAGCGCTTCCCGCACGATGCTGCTATTCAGGAAACGTTGGGCCGTCGTCAGCTTGCCTTGGCGTTCTTCCTTTGAGATGAAACCTAGGCTTTCAGCGGCGTCCAATACCGCAAGAGCCACCCTGTTGCGACTTGACCCGAAGTGACGCGCCTTCTGCGCAGCGTCCCAATCTAAGAGCCCGACGCCACCCTGAGAGCCATTGTGGATGATCCCCATCCAATATTTCAAGTCGTCATGGTCGCCGAAGATGACGGCACTAAGCTTCTTGATTGGAACATGACCCGAGGTTGATGATAAACGCGCAAAGTCCTTCCGAAGGTGCGGCGGCGCAAGGTCTGGATCATTCAGCAGCTTGATCGCGCAAACGCGACGATTGCCCTCCCACACTTGGTAGGTCTTCTTTGTGGCCGCTGATCCGGAGCCGGGAATTTGAACAAGGCCAACCAATTGCAACGGGTTCGGCCCAGCTTCCGCGATGCTACGGGCGAGATTGAAAACCTGTTCGTCCTTGCACAGATACTCTATAATCTCGTCTTGGGATTCCATAGGCTCGTGGCGAGGGTTTTCCTCGTACAGGTAGATTCGATCCACCTCAATAGAATCCGGCTGTCGAGTTGTTGCCACCGCGCTTCCCCCCAAGCATTGTCCGTGATCGGAACAGGACATTTTTAGTATGACGGATGAGAAACACCTAACGCAAGCTCAGAAGTTTGAACAGGCTGCACGTGAATTGGGTTGCAATGATTCAGAGGAAGTGTTTGACGCTAAGCTGCGGGCGATAGCCAAGCAGAAGCCGAAAGACGAGCACTCGGGCCGCCGATCGCGAGCGCAGCCCCATATCTAGCGGTTGGTTCGCAAAGTATATAATCGCCTTGCGTTTCACCGATCACCGCATGGGAACTGGCAATCGCAGCGCGAAAGTCGGCCTATAAGAATCCGCCCGACCTTGGTGCCAATTCCCCTGCTCGCTGGTTTTCAGCTGCTGTCGAAGCTACGGCGGCGAAGATCATTCCAATCAGACAGCGCATAGCAATAGAGGCCGCGGCCGTGGTCACGGCAACGGGGCACAAAGATCCTGGCGACTGCTACCTGATCGCCACCGCCCGGATACGCAGGATTCCTATCATGACGCGGGATGGCGTGATACGCGGGCTCGCAACACCGGACTACCTGCAGATTACGGACTGCTGATTCCTTCGGACGACACGCCGCCGGCCCCTGACACTTCCTCTCACCGTGCTATACCACGGCAAGCTGTCAGGCTTGGGGGACACGCCACAATGAAATCTCTGCTCTTCGGCCTTGCCTTGTTGCTGCCGGGCGTGGCGCTGGCCGAACCGATCGAAACCCGCAAGATCATCACCGCGCTGACCGGCGACTTCAACGGCGACGGCGCTCCCGACCTTGCCATGGTGGTCGAGACCGGGCCGACCGACCCGATGGACATCCACTTCTTCCTTGGGGACAAGGAGCACAATTACCTCAAGCCTGTCGAAATCGTGCGCGAACAGATCGGTGGCGAGTGGAACGGTTACGACCGGCCGGGCTACGAGAACTCCGACACCGAGCCGGAGCTGACGATGCTGCCCAACGGCTCGATCAAATTCTATCTGCCGGCGCCGGAGATCGGCAGCGAGCGCACCAACCAGACGCTGACGATCGCCTACCGCGACGGCGCCTTCATCGTTGCCGGCTTCGCCTACGATTCCGATGATTACCTGCAGGAGAATGCCGCCAGCGCCTGCGACTACAATGTGCTGACCGGCAAGGGCACCAGCTCGAAGCAGCAGCCGGACGGCAGCACCAAGCACAAGACCGTGTCGGCTGAGGGCAAGACCATCGCATTCCGGGACTGGAACTCGGGCGACGCCTTCGCTGCTTGCCAGGAATAGGTGGCGCGCTGGGCCTTCGGCCGGCATCAGGCCGGTGGCGGCATCGCCGGCGTCAGGCCGTGGCGGCGCATGATCTCCATCATCGCAGCCTTGTCAGGCGGTCCACCGGCAGCGGCGTTGAGCAGACCGAATGCCTCGCGGAAATAATCCGGACCAATCGCCGCCGGCGTGATGACGCACAGCGTCTTGGCATCCCGGGTGCCATTATTGTCGAAGCGGTGGACGGCGCCGCGTGGAATGCACAGCGCCTCCCCCGGCCCAAGCTCGATCGGCTTGCCGTTCACGGTCCAGGTCAAAACCCCGTCAATGCCGTAGATCGTTTCCTCGTAATGATCGTGGCTGTGCGCCGGCGCTGGCAGGCGCTGATCGCCCGGCACCATCAGTTCGAAAGCGGCGACACTGCCGTTCGAATTTTCGCCCGACACCAGGAAACGGACCGACAGCCCCTTGGTGCCGATGGTCTCATTGGCTGGGCTGACCTGAATATCCATGGCTGACATTGCGTGAACCCTCCGGTAAATTACATTTACTAGCAATCAGTAAACTCAATTTACCGGATCGTCAATGGCCATCTCCACCGAAGTCCTGCAGACCAAGACCACGGACCTTTTGATCGGCGCCCTTCTGCGCGTGCCGGCGCAGGCCATCCAGCGCCGGCTGATCAAGGAGCTCAACGCCGCCGGTTTCGACGAATTGCGCCTGCCGCATATGGCCGTGCTGCAGTTTCCCGGCCCGGACGGCGCGCGCCCCGGCACCATCGCCGAACGTGCCGGCATGAGCAAACAGGCGATCAACCAGCTGCTCAGCAGCCTCGAAGGCTACGGCTATATCGTCCGCTCCGACGGCGAAGGCAGCGCGCGCGTGGTGCATGCCACCGAACGCGGCCACGCCGCCTTCTGGAAGATGGTCGACATATTGCGCGACATCGAGGAGGAGTGGCGCACCGAGCTCGGGCCGGAGCGCTTCGACCAGCTCAAAGCGCTGTTGTTCGCCGTCTGGGACAGCCCGCTGGTGCGCTGACCGAAACCGCATTCGTGCGGGCACTATCGGCATTTCCGATGGCGCTATCGGTTTCTTCCGTTTCCCCTCGGCACACCGACCTGCCAATCCCTGCCCTTGTCCCATCAAAGCAAAGGCAGAGCGACATGAACCTCTCGAACCAGAAGATCCTGATCGTCGGCGGCGGCTCCGGCATGGGCCTGGCGCTGGCCAGGCGCTGCGTCGAGGCCGGCGCCACGGTCATCATCGCCGGGCGCAGCGGAGACAGGCTGCAAGAGGCGCGCGAGACGCTTGGCAATCCCGCCGGCCTGGACGTTGCCGTCGTCGACATCGCTCGGGAAGACCAGGTTGCGGCGTTGTTCGCCGAGATCGGAGGGCTCGACCACATCGTCAGCACGGCGGCCGACATAGAAGGCGCCTACAGGCTGCTGCCGGAGCTTGACCTGAAGGCGGCGCAGCGCATGGTCGACAGCAAGCTCTTCGGCCCGCTGCTGCTTGCCAAGCACGGCGCGTCACGGCTTGCCGCGAACGGCTCGATGACCTTCATCTCCGGCATCGCCGCCTACCGGCCGGCCGCGCGCGGCTCGGTCGTCGCCGCCGTCAACGCGGCGCTCGAAGGGCTGGTGCGGGCGCTGGCCGTCGAACTCGCGCCGATCCGCGTCAACGCCGTTTCGCCCGGCTGGGTCGACACCACGATCTGGGCGCAGGTCGCCGGCGACCGCAAGGCCGAGATGCTTGCGGCGATGGCCGAGCGGCTGCCGGTCGGCAGGATCGGCCAGCCCGAAGACATCGCCGACGCCATTTTCTTCCTCATCGGCAACGGATTTGCCACCGGCACGACGCTGCATGTCGAAGGCGGGCACCGGCTGGTTTAGCCGGCGGCGGTCTTCGCCAGGGAGTTGTTTGGAAACAATGCCTTGGAGCCATCTGCCGATTCAAGTCCTGAGCCCGTCTCAAGACGTTCCAGCACCAGCGTGTCGCGCGCGGCGGCGAGCAATTGCCTGAGCGCCGGCGGCTGCATGCGCCGGCGTCGCCAGACCATCGTCAGCGGTGCCGTCCGCATTCGACCGGGCCACGGTAATTCCATGAACTCGCCGCGTGCCAGCGCATCGCTGACGGCAAGGCGGGGAATGAGTCCGAGCCCGGCACCCGTCGCCACCAGCCGGGCAATGGCGCCGATGCTGCCGACCTCGGCCGCGGGCTTGGGCGGAGCGATATCCGCCTCGGCAAAAACGGTGTCGAACAAGTGCCGGTAGACGCATCCGGGCTCCGTCGCCACGAAGCGCAGTGCGGCAAGGTCTGCCAGGCCACGCGGCGCGATGGCTTGCCCGGGAGCCGCGACCAGCACCAGCGGTTCGGCCCCTATCGTGCGCCTGGCCAGGCGTCCGTCGGCCGCGCCCTTCGCACCGTCCTGACGCTCGAAGCAGAAGGCGACGTCGATGTCGCCGTCCTCCAGCAAGTGCCGCAGCGTGCCGCTGTCGGCCACCTTCATCCGCACGGTGATGTCGGGATAGCCTGCCTGGAACCCCGGAAGCCAGGGCGCCAGCCGGGCCGAGGCGATCGTCTCCAGCGCGCCGATGGTCAGTGCCCCGCTGCTGCGCCCGGCAGCCGCCAGCACCGCGGCGCGCGCCTCGCCGTCGAGCCGCAGCAGCTCTTCGGCGATCGGCTCCAGCGCCAGCCCAGCCGGCGTCAGATCAAGGCCGGACTTCGAACGCGTGAACAGGGCAGCACCCAGCTCGGCCTCGAGAGACTGGATCTGGTCGCTGACGCTCGATTGCGCGAGGTGAACCGCCTCCGCGGCGCGCGTGATGTTGCGGCTGCGCGCCACCGCGAGAAAGGTCTTGAGCAGCCTCGGATGCATCGCCCGGCCGACACCAGGCCTATTGCAGCTGCGGCTTCTTCAAGAAGCTGCCGCGGTCGGCGGATTTGACGCGCAGCCAGGTCTCGCGGCCGTCGCGCACCACCAGCATCGGGATCTCGGCGCCGGCGGAGCCGCTGTCCCAGAGCTTGCGATAGAAATCGGCGAGCCCGTCGACCGCGCCGTCGCGGACCTCGGAGATGACGTCACCCTGGCGCAGGCCGGCCTTGGCTGCCGGGCCGCCCTCGGTCACGCTCATCACCACCACCTTGCCGTCGCTTTCGGCCGACAGGGCGCCGAGCCACGGGCGCGGCGGCTTGGCCACCTGGCCGCGCGTCAGCAGATCGTCGAGGATCGGCGGCAACAGGTCGATCGGCACCACCATGTTGATATCGGCGACCTCGCCGGCGCGGCTCATCTGCAGGCGCAGCGAACCGATGCCGAGCAGCGCCCCGTCGGCGCCGAACAGCGGCGCCCCGCCCCAGGACGGATGCGCTGGCGCGATGAAGATCGCCTCGTCGAGCAGATACTCCCAATAGCCGGCGAATTCCTGCTTGGTGACGATCTTGGCCTCGACCGCCCGGCCGACGCCGTCGGCAAGCACCACCGCGTCGCCGATCCTGGCCTTGCCGGCATCGCCCAGCGCCACGGCCGGCAGGCCGGTCGGCGCCAACGCCTGGACAAGGCCGAAACCCGTTTCCTGGTCATAGGCCAGCGCGTGCGCCGGGATGACCCGGCCGTCATGCGCGGTCAGCCAGACCTCTTCGGCCTCGGTGATGAGATAGCCGATGGTCAGCACCAGCCCGTCATTGCGGATGACGACGCCGCTGCCTTCCCTGAGCGTGCCCAGCGCGCCGGCCGTGAAGGCATCCTCGGGAACAGTGGCGCGCACGGCAACGACGGAGCGCGGATTGGGATTGATGGCCATGATTTTGTCCTGCGATGCAAATGCTTGGCGGCTTCTCCTATAGGTATGGCTCGGAGGGGATGCTGCAAGGGGTGAGAAACGGTGGCCGCAGGCCACGAAAAGCCAATTGCTTGGCTTTTCGTGTTTCGACCGGTGAAGGCCCGGTCCGCCTTCCGGCGGATCAAAAGGTCCCGTGGAGGTTTTGAAGGGGCTGAACGCCCGAAGGGCTGGGGCGCGGCGCCCGCATAGACAATAGTTCAACGCAAGTTGAACTTTCGCCTCCGCAGCCCTAGCTGTAGATGCATCCGCTCAATTCCATCCTTCCCATCCCCACCCGAGGCCCGACATGACAGACTACACCCCGCCGAAAGTATGGACCTGGAACAAGGCAAATGGCGGCGCCTTTGCCAGCATTAACCGGCCGATCGCCGGGCCGACGCACCACAAGGAATTGCCCGTCGGCAAGCATCCGCTGCAGCTCTATTCGCTGGCGACGCCGAACGGCGTCAAGGTCGCCGTCATGCTGGAGGAGCTTCTGGCGCGCGGCCACAAGGGCGCCGAATACGATGCCTGGCTCATTAGGATCAACGATGGCGACCAGTTCGGCAGCGGCTTCGTCGAGGTCAACCCCAACTCCAAGATTCCGGCCCTGATGGATCGCAGCGGCGCCACGCCGGTGCGCATCTTCGAATCCGGCTCGATCCTGGTCTATCTCGCCGAAAAGTTCGGCGAATTCCTGCCCACCGAGCAGCCGGCGCGCGCGGAAGTCCTGTCCTGGCTGTTCTGGCAGATGGGTTCGGCGCCCTATCTGGGCGGCGGCTTCGGCCATTTCTATGCCTACGCGCCGCAGAAATTCGAATATGCCATCGACCGTTTCGCCATGGAAACCAAGCGGCAGCTGGATGTGCTCGACCGCCGGCTGGCGGAGACAGAATATCTCGGCGGCAAGGACTACACGATCGCCGACATGGCAGTGTGGCCCTGGTATGGCGGGCTGGCGCTCGGGCGCATGTACAATGATTCCGGCGAGTTCCTGTCGGTGCAGGAATACAAGCACGTCCAGCGCTGGGCCAAGGCCATCGACGCCCGGCTGGCGGTCAAGCGCGGCCGCATGGTCAACCGCGCCTTCGGCGAGCCGGCCCTGCAACTGCATGAGCGCCACGACGCCAGCGACTTCGACACCAAGACGCAGGACAAGCTGGCCGCCGAATAGGCGGCGGCAGGGCTGACAAGAAAAACCCGCCACCAGATTGGCAGCGGGTTTTTTCAAATGCCTGATGCTGAACCAGTTAGTGCAGCACTTCTACGATCTGACGGGTCTCCGGGTCGACCAGGACAGTCTGGTCGTTGATCACGGCGACGCGGTACCTGACGTTGGGCACTTCGCGCAGTTCGACCCTGTCGGGCACCGGCGAGCCGAGCTTGAGCTCAAGGCCCAGCAGATTGACCGATGCCAGCGGCTGCTTCTTGACATATTCGCGAACCACCGTTTCGTCCTGCGGCTGAACGACGATGGTGTCCGCCAAGGCCGCACCGATACCGCCCATCAGGACGATCGCGGCTGCCGCACTCGAAAGATAATGTTTCATAACAACCTCCATATCCGGGCTTCCGGCCCTGTAGGAGAACTCGGCCATCATCACGATGGTTCCATCGCGATTTGTGGAATGAATGCGACATGCCCAACAAATGCCCATTTTCTATTATTTTCGAAATCGAGCGACAGCACGCAATCTATGCTTTTGACAATCCACGATTAATTACCGGATTTGAGGGATACCGTGGAATGCACTTGACTCGGAGGATACATCCGAGGAGCTCTTTTCCAAATAGAACGCTAACCGTTGATTGCCTCAGCGACAGCTAACGTAGAGCGCACGGCGTCGTGCCGGCGGAGGTGGCAGCCTCATCACCGGTCACATCGGAAAAACGCCAGCGCTGGCATCCAGTTCCAGCGCTCACAGCGAAACACCGTCGTGATGCAGCGGCGGAACACCATCGACATCACCCTCGCTCACCGCCTTGCGTGCGCGCCTGTAGATCAGCCGCATGACGAGCACGAAATAGCCGACTTGGAGGACCACCAGCACGGCTATCGTCCAGCCCAGCGCCTTCCAGAAAGAACCGGTGGCCATGTAAGCCCAGACCGCGACGATGATGGTCGTGGCTGACATCCCCACGAGAAATTGTCCAAAATACATCGATTCCAAATCGCCGAAACCACCCGGTTTCGCACGACTCCCTGCCCGAATTCCCAATGCCCGCGGACAAAGTTCCATTATTTTAGCAACTACGCAACTATATGATCGTCCGACCTTAGCCCAGCCTCGAAATTTGTTGCGCGTTGACCTGGTCGGGAGCAATTTGATGCTCACGGACCCGCGGGTAGCGCAGAAAATAAGTCCGGGGGATGGGGAAATGACGCTCAAACTGATCGGAGCCGGTTTCGGCCGCACCGGCACGTGGTCGACTTTTGCCGCGCTGAACAGGCTCGGTCTGCCCTGCTATCACATGCAGGAAGTGATCATGAACAAGGCCAACAAGGGCCATCTCGATTTCTGGCGCAAGGTGGCCAACAGCCCATCCGGCAGCCAGCACGACTGGAACCGCGTCTTCGCCAACTATACGGCGACAGTCGACAATCCCGGCTGCTGTGTGTGGAAGGAATTGCTGGCCGCCTACCCGGACGCCAAGGTGCTTTTGACCTTGCATCCGCGCGGCGCCGAGGCGTGGTACGAAAGCACGATCGACACGATCTACTTCACCGAGAATGTCTGGCAGTTCAAGATCCTGGAATGGCTGACGCCCTTCGGCTGGAAATTCGGCGACATGTCGCGCAAGCTGATATGGGGCCGCACGCTGGATGGCGTGATGAACGACCGCGCCAAGGCGGTTGCGCGCTACAACACCTATGTCGAAGAGGTGAAGGCCGCGGTCCCGCCGCACAGGCTGCTGGTCTACAAAGTGACCGAAGGCTGGGCGCCGCTCTGCGATTTCCTCGGCGTGGCGCTGCCCAACGAACCCTTCCCCAACCTCAACGACCGCGAGACGATCAAGAAGATCATCCGCGACATCATCAAGGGCTCCTACATCATGCTGGGTCTGGCGCTTGCCGCCGTTGCGGTGGTGGTTGCGGCGCTGCGGTGGTGGCTGGGGTAGTTGCACCCAAGCTCAAGTCCGAAGGGCGTCCGAACCCCTTGCCGCGGGGACCGGGAACCAACCACCGCACCCCGAGTTTCGTCTTCAGTCTTTTCAAGGATTGGAGGCCAGCATGGCACCGCGCAGCAAACCACGCACCGGCGATGACGAAAGTCCTCAGGTCGAGGGTCCGACCATCGAGCAGCAGGACTGGGACGCGATCAAGGGTGCCCAGATCCTGCCCGACACCGTGCCGGAAAACGGCGACATGCGCTACGGCGTCGAAAAGGACGGCGACCTGCCGGAGGAGGACGATGACAACGCTCTCCAGCGCAGCGACGACGCCTTGCCCGACGACGAGGAAGAGGCCGCGATCAAGCGGCACCCGACACGCGAGGGGCGGTTCGACGAGACATGAGGGCCAACGCCCTTTCAGAGCTGCAAGCGCTCCCTCCACGCAATGTCCGCGTAGTCCTCCGGGCCTGCGCAATCCAGGGTTTCCTCGCCCGCTTCGCCTGCGAGCCGCTGAGCTTCTTCAAAAGGTTCCGCTTCTCGGCAACGGCCTGTTTGCCGCGCCATCCGGACTGAACGAAGTCCACTTCACCTGCCTTCTGGGGGCATTTTCTCCAATGAATGTGGAAGTTGGCACACTTCTATCAGAGGCCGGTCGGCCGATATCTGCCCTTCCCGACGCCCGAATTGGCCCCCGACAAGGTAAAGGAATTATATCTCAATTGTCTAAAGTAGCGGAACATCCAACGGACATTGCCGGAACCGAACAGGACCTGTCGGACCTTTGCATACACCACCCAAGACCTTGGTCCCAAAAGAAAACGCAAAGGGCCGATGTCGCCCGTCACCGGGAACATCCTGCTTCCGCCGTCGTTTGCCGCAAGATCTGCTGACCGGACTGGATTTCGGAGGAAGAGCGATGCACCATCGGTCCATCATCACCAGAACAGGCCACGGCCCGGGCACGGCGGTCGCCGTGTTGATGGTCGGACTTGTGGCGGTTGGGATCGTTTTCCTCATCCTGGGCGGCTTGCTCTATTTCGGCCAGCAGCCGCCTGATCAACGCGCGCTGTCCTCCGTGCCAGCCCGATCGGCCCAGGCGGTCGATTGATATGTGCGCAATCCGCGACGCCGCCCTCTGCCGGCGGCGCGTGTCAGCGCGCCAGCACCTTGCCATCCCTGGCGACGGCCTTGCCCCGCCGATAGACCGTGCGGTCCTTCGGCACCGCCACCACAGCCTCGGGCACGTGCTGCGCCGGCATGGCGACGAAGTCGGCGCTGGCGCCAACCGCGATGCCGTAGTCCGCCAGCCCCAGCGCTGGCGCCGGCACGGGTCACCACATCGAATGCCGCCTCGAACTCGCGGTCCTCGTAGAAGCCGGAACGATAGCCGATCATGTTGGCCCGGTTCAGCATGTCGCCATCGCCGTAGGGCCACCAGGAATCGCTGATGTTGTCGGAACCGCTGAACACGGTGACGCCGGCCTGCCGCAGAGCCGCCACCGGCGGGAAGGCATGGTTGCCGGGCGCATTGGTCATGATCGCCACGCCGGCCGACGCCAGCGCCGTCCTTCGCCAGGGCGTCGCCATGCCGAGCGCCTTTGTCCGCGTGGCGATCTCCTCGACCTGGAAACAGGCCGAGCGCGCCGCCGTCATGCAGGCGGATGTCGACGCCGGCGCCGTGCTTCCCCGCGCCGCGGCTCTTGCCTATTCCGCTTTCGCGGAAGTTTCGGCGGCCCCGCAATGTGCCATTGTGTTATCGCGGCGGTACGAGCCGCCCTGGTTGACGCGGGCGCCCAGCCATCCCAACAATGCGCCCCCCGCCCGCGTCGACCATGGCAGGGGCAGGTGTTGTGATCCGGTCCGGCAGGCCGGGCTGTCATGACCGTCGTTGCCGCTTCAACCGCCAACCAGCGCCCCAACCAGCGCCTTTGTCGTCACCAGATTGACGCCGGCCTTGGCGAATTCGTCATTGTGCCTGGCGATGATCTGCTCAGCGCTCTCGCTGGCACTGTCCAGCGTGCTGTGGGCGTCGGAAACCACGGTGACGCCGAGCCCTCTGGCGATTGCGGCCTTGACGGTTGCCGCGACACAAAAACCAGTCTGCGCACCGACGATCACAACCCCACCGGCCCCCTGCCCAACCACCCAGTCGCCGAAGGCTGAATTGCTGAAAGCATCGCGCACGGATTTGGCGAAGGTCGGTTCATCATCGGCTTGCTGAAGGGCGGGCCATACCGGCCAACCCGGCTCACCTGGCGCCAGCGGATCGCCCTCAGGTCCATCATGCCTGACGAAAGCGACCTTGCGTCCACCCCGCCTTGCCCAGTCGATCACCGCCCGGGCGCGCTCCGCAATGGCGGGCGCGTCGTGGATCGGCGGCTCGTGCAGGCCATCGAACATGCCGGTCTGGAGGTCGATGATGACGAGCGGCGCGTTGGCCATGAGGCTGGGGGCTGACATGATTTTTACATAGCATGGCGGCCAAGGCGATCAAGGATTTCGGAGCGCCCAACAAAAAGACGCAGCCTCACCAGGCTCTCACTCCGGCGCGCCGGCAAACAGCACTACGCCATCCCCTCCAGCCGCCGGCCAATCCCTGATGGTGCGGTCGTAGCCACCGGTCAGCACCGTGCCGTCGGGAGCGAAGGCCACCGCGTAGATCGGCCCGGTCTGGCTGTCGAACAGGGCGATCTGGTTGCCGGTTTCCATGTCCCACAGCCGCGCCGTGCCGTCGAGCGAGCCCGACAGCAGGCGCTTGCCGTCGGCCGACAGCGCCAGCGCATAGACCGTGCCTTCATGGCCCTCGAAGCGCTTCACCTCGCGGCCGCTGTCGACATCCCAGACCTTGATCGTCAGGTCGCCGCTGCCGGTGATCAGATGATGTCCGTCGGCGGCGAAGACGGCGCCATAGGTGCCCTGCTCGTGGCCGCGCCAGCTGCGCAATTGCCTGCCGCTTTCGATGTCCCAGAGTTTCAGCGTGCCATCGATGCTGCCGCTGAGCGCCTGCTTGCCGTCGGGCGAGACGGCGACCGCGCTGATCGCCCAGTCGTGCCCGGTCAGCACATGCAGCACGGAATTGTCGACCAGGTCCCAGACGATGACGTTGCCGGTGTCATGCCCGCTGACGGCGCGCTTGCCGTCCGGGCTGATGGCCAGCTTGTTGACGCCGCCATTCTGGCCGGCCTGGAAGACATGCAGCACGGCGCCATCGGCAAGTTTGCGCAGCACGATCTCGCCATCGTCGCCGCCCGTCAGCGCGCTGACGCCGTCGGGCATATAGAGCGCGGTGCGCGCCATGTCCTTGTGGACGCCGAGATTGCGGATGAGATGCTTGCCGCCAATGTCCCACAGCTTGATCACACGATCGGTGCTGGCGCTCATGATCGATCGGCCGTCCGGCGCCACCGCAAGCCAGACGACGGCGTCGCGATGGCCGTCGGGCTGCGTCGGCGACGCCGGTGGCGATGGCGGCAACGGCGCCACGGTCGGCGGTGGAATGACCGCCACCTCCGGCGGAGCGGCCGGCGCCTGCGGCGCGGGCACCGGCGGCGGGTTGGCGGCTATCGGTTGCGGAGGTGGCTGCGCGGCCGGCGCAGGAGCCGGCTCCGGGGCTGGTGGTGCGCTGGCGACATCCTGGCCCTTCGGCTCGGCGGGTTTGGGCTCGGCCACCTTCGGTTCATTCGGCTGGGCGGCCACCGCGCCGCCGCCCCACGGGCCGAACCGGTCGATGGCCAGTGCCGCGAGCACGATCAACGGCAAGGCGAAGAAGATCTTGCGCAGGCCGGGCCTGCCGGTCTCCTGCACCTCGGCCGCGCGGCCGAACAGCGGTGTCCCGGCCGGATGCGCCGGCCGCCCCGGCAACAGCCCGGCCCAGAACAGCACCGCGCCGACAAGGCAGGCGAGCGCCAGCAGCGAGAAGGCCACCAGCTGCGTTGCCCAGGGCTCATGCATGGCTGCCGGACCGAAACCCTTGCCGCCCGGCAAGAGATAGAGATGGACAAGGCACACCGCGGCCAGCGCCATCAGCAGCACCGCCAGCAACCTGTCGGCAAGCCTGGTCATGGCGCAAGGCTCATGCGGGTAACGCCGCCGATGGCGGCATCGGCGTCGATATTGGCAGGCTGTGATCGCATCGAATTCCTCGCCACGGCCGATCTTACGCAAGGCCGCGGCGGAGTCGAGTGGCCGCCGGTGCGAATGCCGCGCGGGCGCGAACGCCCGGAAATGGCTGGACATTCCTGCCTCAATCGAAACAAGGCTCGGCCAATCGAGGGAGCGAAAAGCTCGGCTTCCGGCTCGAAGGCACGCGGCGCGAGGCCTTGATCTGGGATGGCGAAGCTGTCGACGCCCACATTATGAGCCTGCTGAAGCGCGAATACTCCGGGGCATCGCCGACGGTCGGATGAACCTGCGGGCATCGCCGCCTGCCGGGAGATGACCCGGGCGCGACCTATCTCAACTCCACCCAGACCGGCGCATGGTCGCTGGCGCCGTCCTCGCCGCGCACGTCGCGGTCGATGCCCGCCCCCTTCAGCCGGCGGGCGAGCGTCTTCGACAGCAGGATGTGGTCGAGCCGCAGACCCGCATCGCGCGGCCAGCGGTTTCGGCGGTAATCCCAGAACGTGTAAAGCGTCTCTTTCGGATAGACCTTGCGCAGCGCGTCGAGCCAGCCCTGCTCGATGAGGGCGGCGAAGGCGGCGCGGCTTTCCGGCTGCACCAGCGCGTTGTCGTCATAGGAGCGCGTGGCATAGATGTCGCGCGGCTCGGGCACGATGTTGTAGTCGCCGGCCAGCACGACCGGCAGGCCGGTGTCGAGCAACTGCCCGGCATGCGCCTCCAGCCGCTTGTGCCAGGCCAGCTTGTACTGAAATTTCGGCCCCGGCTGCGGATTGCCGTTGGGCGCATAGAGGCAGGCGATGACGATGCCGTCGACCGCCGCCTCGATGTAGCGGCTCTGCCGGTCGGCGTCGTCGCCGGGCAAGGCATCGCGGGTCAGCACCGGCTCCGCGCCACGCGCCAGTATGGCGACGCCGTTCCAGGTCGGCTCGCCCTTCCACACCGCGCCGTAACCGGCAGCGGCAAGCGCGGTGCGCGGAAACTGCATGTCGCGCGCCTTGAGTTCCTGCAGGCAGACGACATCGGGCTTCGCGACCGCCAGCCACGCCAGCAGGTTTTCCAGGCGGCTGTTGATGTTGTTGATGTTGAAAGTGGCGAGTTTCATGGGCGGCTCAGGACGCGAACCGCCCCGCCCAATCCTTCACCGTCTCCGCCAGCGTCTTCAGATGATCCGCCGTCGAGAATCCCGACACACTCTTGCGCGGCTTCAAATCATGGTCGCCATCTTCCAGCCAGATCACCTCGATCGCATCAGACAGCCCATAACCCGCCACTTCGTCGCGCGCGCCGAACTCGTCGCGCGTGCCCTGAAAAATCAGCGTCGGCGTCTTCAGCCCGGTCAGATGTTTTGTCCGCAGCTGGTCAGGCTTTCCAGGCGGATGGAAGGGATAGCCGAGGCAGACCAGCCCGGCGATCTCGCCCTTGGCGAACATCTCGTCCGCGACCATCGAAGCGACACGCCCGCCCATCGACTTGCCACCGATGATGAGCTTGCCTGTCACGCCTCTGGCCCTGAGATCAGCGATCGCCTTGATATATTCCGGATTGACCGTCTCGGCGCGCGGCGGCGGCTTGCGGTGGCCGTAGCGGCGCGCCGCCATATAGTGGAATTCGAAGCGGGCGACCTGGAAGCCGGCCGCGGCCAAAGCCTTGGCGGTGGCGGTCATCGAAGGGGAATCCATCGACGCGCCGGCGCCATGGGCGAGCAGGATGGTGACTGGAGCGGTGTCGAAGCCGTCGAACAGGAAAGTGGTCATGGGGCGTCTCGCGCCGCAGTGACGCTGCCAATCTCCCCCCTCGTGGGGGAGATGCCCGGCAGGGCAGAGGGGGGCGCCAAGGAATGCCGGCCTTCAGTCAAATCTCTCCCGGGCAAGACGGTCTCAAATGAGCCGATCCGTTGGCGGGACTGCGCTCCCCTCTGTCCTGCCGGAGATCTGCTGTCATCGCGACCTTCGCCAATCATGGTCACCCCGCCGTCCGTGCCAGCTGCATATCCACGAACTGCACGCCCCTGGCAGCCACCCCGGCCCATTCGGACTCCGCGTCGAGCTCCAGGTAGCGCGCCCAGAGCCGCCGCGCCTCGGGCAGATTGCCGGCGTCGAATTCCAGCCTGGCCAGGTTGAACACCGGATCGGCATAGCTCTTGTCGAGCGCGATCGCCTTCTGCAAATGCCGCCGCGCGGAGGCGTCGCGACCCTGCTCGCTCATCAGCCCGGCGAGGTTGAACCAGGCTTCGACGAAGGCCGGGTCGAGCTTGATCGCCCTGGCATAATCATGCGCGGCATCCGCCGCGTGGCCGCCGGCGCGCAGGCAGTTGGCGCGGTTAAAGGCGGCGATGGCATCGCTGGGGTCTATGGCGAGGCAGCGCTGGTAGAGCGCGGCGGCACCATCATGGTCGCCGCCCTCCTCCGCCGCTTCGGCCTCGGCGAACAAATCCTCCAGCGTGTCGTCGCCTTGTGCCGCGGCGCCCAGGTCGAACAGCAATTGCCCGTCGAGCTCGCTCTGGCCGCCTTCGAGATAGATCGCGTCGGGCCGGCCATGCTGCGAGCCGACATTGAGCGATTTGGCGGTGAGCGAGGCGACTGGGCCGGAACGGTGCACGGAGCGGGCGATCGCGCCCCAGGTGGCGCCGCCGGCCACCAGCCCGGCATATTTGCGCGCCAGGATCAGATCGCGGAAGGAATAGGGTTCGCAGTCATGCTCGAAGGCGTCGAACAGGCTGAGCAGGTCGAGGTCCGCGCCCGACAGCCTGGATTGCTCGATCAACGATTGCCGCGACAATGACGACGCCTCCGGCGCCTTCATCAGGCCGAGCAGGCGCAAAAAGCCGTTCTCGCTGATCAGCGTGCGCCCGGCCGCGCGCTCGGCGGCGACGTGGCGCTCGATCCCGGCATCGCCGCTTTTCGTCAATCCCGCCTTGGCGAGCAGCTTGCGGCCAAACACGACATGCGTGGTGCGCCTGGTGATGCCGCGCCGGAGCTGGCCGTGCTGGCGCTCGACCTCACGCGCGGCGAGCCGCAAGGGAAACGCCATCAGCGCGCCGATGGTCCCGAAAACGGCGCCCGAAACCGAAACGGCCGGTGCCGTCATTTCTTGCTCTTGCCGACCGCCTTGAGCAGACTGGCCTTCAGCGGATTTTCAGGCGCGCCACCCGCTGCCGCCTTCTTGGCGGCGGGCTTGGCCGCCACTTCATCGGCCTTGCTCTTCGACTTGGCCGGCGGCTTCGACTGCGACAGGCTGGCCTTCAGCGCATCCATCAGGTTGATGACATTGCCGCGCTCGGGCGCGGCCGCGATGATCGGCTTGTGGCCCTTGAGCTTCTCGCGGATCATCGCCATCAGCGCGATCTCGTAACGGTCCTCGTAATCCTTCGGATCGAAGGTGGTTTCCTTCTGCTTGATCAGCGCTTCGGCGAGCTCGAGCATTTCCGGGTCGGGTTTGCCGGCCGGGATGTTGCCGAAATATTCAGCAGTACCGCGCACTTCGTTCGGGTTCCTCAACGTGCACACGAACATGCCGTTCTCGCGCGCGCCGATCGTCACCACCCGCTCGCGGCTGGACAGCACCAGCCGGGCGATCGCCAGCTTGCCGGATTTGCGCATGGCCTCGCGCAGCACGGCGAAGGTTTCCTCCGCCATTGCCCCATCCGGCGCCAGGTAATAGGGCGCATCCTGGTAGATGACATCGACCTCGCCCTCGTCGACGAAGGCCTCAATGTTCATCGTGTGGTTGGATTCGATACGCACCGCGTCGAGGTCGGCTTCATCGATGATGATGTACTGCTTGTCCTCGTACTCGTAGCCCTTGACCAGGTCCGAGCGCTCGACGAGCCCGAGTTCGGGATCGACCGGCTTCATGTTGATGCGGTTATGGGTTTTCTTGTGCAGCTGATTGAACGAGATGCGCTCGCTGGTCGTCGTCGCCGGATAGAGCCGGACCGGACAGCTGACGAGGCTGAGCTTGAGATAACCCTTCCAACTTGCCCTGGGCGCCATGATACTCTCCTACGCGGCCATGCACTGTCACACTGGTGCAGCGCTTTTCGTCCGCAGGACGAACGAGGCTGCGCAAATCCTACACCGACCCCGCACAATACCGGCAAATCCCTGACGAAATCTTCCGCTGCGTCCTTGAGGTCGTTGGGGAGAGAATAATTCAAATTGTCGGAAGCGTCGATGGTGGGCGAGGCGCTGGTGATCAGCCGAATGCCTCTAAGCTTCGTCATCCTAGGGCGAAGCAAGGCGCGAAGCGACGCGCGCAGACCCTAGGATGACGAAAGATGGGTAGGCAAATCGCTGGCAAAATCCTCGATATCCGCCCAGGGATCACCCGACGTCTCCAGCAGCCCCGGCAGCGACGAATAATTCAGGTCCTGCGGCGCGTCGATCGCCTCCAGGTCGCTCCAGCTCACCGGCGTCGAGGCCGGCAAATTGGTGCGGGCGCGCAGTGAATAAGGCGCCGCGGAAGTGTGGCCGCGCGCGTTGCGGTGATAGTCGATGAAGATGCGCTTCTTGCGGTTTTCCTTGCCCATGGTGGTGGTGAATGTGTCGGGCGCGGTCGCCGCCAGATGCGTGGAGATGGCGCTGGTCGCCTGGTGCAGCTTCTTCCAGTTCTGCTTGGGTGTCACCGGCACGGTGATGTGGATGCCGCTGCCGCCGGACGTCTTGGCGAACGGCACCAGCCCCAGCCCCTCGAGCTCGCCCTTGATGTGGACGGCGGCTTCCACCACTTCGCGCCAGGAAATCCCCTCGCCCGGGTCGAGGTCGAAGACGATCTGGTCGGGCTTGTCGAGGCTCAAGCGGTGCGTGCCCCAGGTGTGGAACTCGACGACGCCGAACTGCGCCAGCGCCAGATAGCCTTTTGCCCCTTCGACCGAGAGGTAGGATTTGGTCTCGCCCTCGGAATTGGTCGCCTGGAACGTCACCACCGAGGGCGGCATACCGGTGAAGGCGTGGCGCTGGAAGAAACAGTCCTTTGGCAGCCCGGTCGGGCAGCGCACCAGCGACACCGGGCGGCCGAGGATGTGCGGCAGCATGAAGTCGCCGACCAGCGCGTAATAGACGGCGATGTCGAGCTTGGTCGGCCCGGTCTTGCCGAACAGCCGCCGCTCCGGATTGGTCACCCAGATGGTGGCGAGATCCGCCTCCGAGATCAGCCGCTTGCGCTTGGCCGAGACCGGCGTCGACAGGCCGACATCCCTGAGACCGCGAAACACGCCATGGCGCAACGCATTGTCCGCCGTGCGGTTGGCATAATGGATGCGCGCCGAAAACAGCGGCTTCACCCAGTGCATCTCGCGCATGATCTCGCGCGGCACGCCTTCCGGCGCCGTGGCGCCGGAAGTCAGCGGCTCCAGCCGGGCGAGCAGGTCGGCTGCCGTCTCGGCATCGAAGCCGGTGCCGACCTTGCCGCGATAGTGCAGCTCGCCTTTCTCCCATTCGGCCATGCCGAGTGCCGCCAGCCCTTCCGCGGCGTCCGAAATCGTGTAACCCGCGATGACGAAATCGTCCTTCTGCAGCGCCTTGCACTTGGTCCAGCTCTTGGTGCGGCCGCTCTGGTAGATCGCGGAGGCGCGCTTGGAGACGACGCCTTCGAGTCCGAGCTCCGTCGCCTGGTCATAGAGCCCCTGCCCCGAGCCCTCGACATGGTCGGAAAACTGGATGGCGGAATTCGCCCCGAGCCCGCCAAGCAGCTCGGCCAGCAGCGCCTTGCGCCGGATGAGCGGTGCCTTCAGCAAGTCCCAGCCGTCGAGATGCAGGAGGTCGAAGGCATAGAAATGCAGCTTGCTGCCGGCGCCCTCGGCCAGCGCGTCCTGCAGCAGCGCGAAGCGGCTGATGCCCTTGGCGTCGAGCACGACGATCTCGCCGTCGATGATCGCCTCGCGGCATGGCAGTCTGGCGAAGGCATGCGGCAGGTCGCCATAGCGCTTCGTCCAGTCGATGCCGCCGCGGGTGATCAGCCGCACCTGCCGGTCGGACAGATGCGCCATGGTGCGGTAGCCGTCGAATTTGATCTCGTGCAGCCAGAGTTCGTTGGTGTTCTCGCCAGGGCCTTCGCCGCCCGGCGGCCTCGGCGCCTGCGTCGCCAGCTGCGGCTCGATGCGGCTGAGCGCCGGCGCCTTCACCGCGCCGGGCAGTTCGCCGGGCTTCAGGGAACCCGGCTTTGGCGCGGACTTCGCCGCCGGTTTCGCGGCGGCCGCCAGTTCCTCGATGCGCAGGCCGGATTTCACGCTTTCCGGCCGCGCCTCCAGAACATTCAGCGCCGTGTCGGCGGCCAGGTCGCGCTCCTTGAACAGCAGCCAGTTCTTCTTGTTCTCGTCCTCGCCGGGCTTGGGCTTCAGGCGGGTCAGCATCCAGCCGCCATTGAGCTTTTCGCCGGCCAGCCGGAACTTGAAAGCGCCGGTGCGCAGGCTCTTCTCGACATCGTCCATCGGCGCCCAGGTGCCGGTGTCCCAGACGATCATCGGCCCGCCGCCATATTCACCCTCGGGAATGACGCCCTCGAAATCGATATATTCGAGCGGATGGTCCTCGGTCTCGACCGCCAGCCGCTTGTCGGCCGGGTTGAGCGAAGGTCCGCGCGGCACCGCCCAGCTCTTCAGCACGTCGCCGACCTGCAGGCGCAGATCATAATGGTCCGCGGTGGCGTGATGCTTGTGGACGACGAAGCCGTTGCCGTCGCCGGTGATCGGCCCGCCGGCCGGTTCCGGCGTTTTGGAAAATTCGCGCTTGGCGCGATAGGTTTTGAGTTTGGCGGAAGCGGGCATGATCAAGGACCGAAGCGCATGGCAAGCAGGAGCAACCGCCGCGTTCCGGAACGGATGGAAGTCACGCTCTCAATCGTCGGCAGCCGGGGTCAGCTCGAGCTCGGCCGGCGACAGGCCCTGCTGCAGCTGGGCGAGCCGGAACTCATCCACCCAATAGGCCTCGCCGTCGACCAGCACGCGTGCGCGGTAGGCCCCGTCCGAAAAGCTTTGCGCGGTGATGTAGACCTTGTGGGCGTCGAGCGCCTTGCGCACCGCGGCGCGCTTGGCATTCTGGCCGGTTACGGGACTGAACATGACGCTGCCCTCGGTCGCCCTGACACGTCGGGCGACTGGGCTCAAGGATGACGGAGACACGCCCTCCTGTCAATTTCGGGCATGAACACGGCGCGGACCGGCAAAAGCTTGCAAGCAGTCCGGACCGGAGCTGTTTTCAGCTTGCCGGCCCGGAACCACCACCGCCTTGTGTCCTTCCCAAGACAGTGGACCAGATAAAAGCGTCGACGACGATCCGCTTTGACATGGATCAACTGCGCCGTGCAGTCGGCGGCCGAGATGGCGATGCGCGGAATATCTTCTGGCGCCGGCCCATGCCGTTAGTCTCGCGAAAACCCCGCATGCCTGTCGAAATGCGCTCCCGGCGAACGACATTGGTGCGGCGCCGACGCGGCGCGGTCACCTCAAACAGGGAGCACCACCATGGCCAAGATGCTTGTCATCTACAAAAACCCCGCCGATCCGGCGGCCTTCGAGCGCCATTACCACGACATTCACGTGCCGCTGGCCAAGCAATTGCCCGGACTGCGGCGCTACGAGATCAGCCGGTCGCCGATCATGAATGTCCTGCCGGGCGAGACGCCCTACAGGGTCGCGATCCTCTATTTCGACAGTCTGGAGGCCATTCGCACGGCCTTTGACAGCGAGATCGGCCGGGCCTGCGCGGTGGATCGGCGCAAACTCGCCGGGGATGACGATCTGGTGACGATGCTGCTTTTCGACACCGAGCCGCTGTGAGCGGTCACCTCGTCGCGCGCAGCCGTCAATCGCTGCTCCCGAAGCCACTTCGGGAGCAGCGATTTCTTCAATTCTTCAGTCGCCGAAACCGCTGCATCACGCCCTGCACGGCCTTGTACAGCCCGGGCTTGGAGCGCACGAAAAGCTCGATCTTCCCGCGCAGCTGGATATAGGCGGTCGAGCCCCGGCCGCGCAGCGTCACCGCCTCGCACAATTCTGCCAGCACCGCGCTCGAAGCGCCGATGTGCTGCTTGTAGCCCTGGCTGCCGACCGACAGGTCGAAACAGTCGAGCCCCTGCGTCACCCCCCACATCATCAGCTTGCCAATCGTCGTCAGGCCTGGCGCGGCGTTGGCCACCGCGTCCTGATCGATCCCGAGCAGAAGCGCGTGCAAGGTGCCCTTCATGACAAGCACGTACATGACCGCGAGATAGGCGTCACCGACACGCAGCCCAAACAGCCGTACAGAGCCGTCGGACAGGCCTTGCAGCGCGGCGTTGCGGTAGAAATCGACGACCGGCGCCTGCGTCAGGAGGTCGAAGCGCCCGAGCTCGCGGAAGCGGTTGAGCCTGAGCTCGAGCAGGGTCGCGAAATGCGCCTCCACCATGTCGGGCGTCTCGGCTTCGACCAGGTCGAGCTTGCCCATCTGTTCGAAGCGGCGGCAGTGCTTGTGGAAATTCTTGGCGAAGGACGATTTGCAGATGCGCTTGATCAGCGTCTGCGGATCGCCATTCAGGGCCAGGCTCGAAGCGATCTGGATGGAATCGCGCGCCTGTGAAAGCAGCG
Organism: Mesorhizobium sp. B2-4-19; assembly: GCF_006441315.1. Lineage (NCBI taxonomy): Bacteria > Pseudomonadati > Pseudomonadota > Alphaproteobacteria > Hyphomicrobiales > Phyllobacteriaceae > Mesorhizobium > Mesorhizobium sp. B2-4-19. The sequence goes on from NZ_VFUV01000006.1 coordinate 53,692, forward strand.
CCAGCGGATTGGCGACGCCGTGAATCTCCCGCGGAATCCCCGCTATGTGGAAGCGGTCCGTCGGCGGCAGCACGGCGCGCACCGCCGCCCAGGCGGCGTCGGCGCTCTGCGTGGTCCAGGGTCTCGCATCGGCCAGCAGCGGCGCGGAATAATCGCATACGCCGCAGCTCAGCCATTCGATTACATAATGGCCCATGGCCCGGCGGCGCATCAGCGGCAACAGCATGACCGGCGCGCCCGTATCGCCGTTGACCTCGACGACCAGCAGTTCCGCGCTTTTGGGCATCAGACGGTTTGCGATCCCTTCCACCCAGGCAAGGCCCTGATGGCCCGTGCACACGCCGGTCGCCTCGAGGCGCAGCCACAGCGGCCTTACGGAATCGAAGCTGGTGTGCAGCCGCGCGGCAAAGCGCGCGGCGCCCCAACCGGCGATAATTGGGGAAAGAGGTTGGTCCGGTGCATCCCCCACCGCGACTATTCGTACTGCCTGGCCTGCCACGTACTTCTCCCGTCCGTTCAGGCCTGCTCTCGACGTCCTCCACGCGAACGCCGCAAACCTCGCATCAGTCTCTGGGCCACGTTGAGCAGCCGTGGGTTGGATCGCACGAAGGCCTCGGTCCGGTTGCGCAGATCGATGGCGTTGCTCGCCGCCCTGCCCCGCATCGTGTACCCATGGCAGAGTTCCACAAGAACCGAACCCTTGGCGCCCATGTGTTCCTTGTAGCTCTGGTTGCCGACCGACAGGTCGAAATAACCAAGGTCTTGCTCGCGTGCCCACCTCATCAACCTGCCAATGATCGCCATTCCAGGTGAGACGTTGGGCACGACGCTCTGGTCCATAGCTATCAGGAGAGCATGAACAGTCCCTTGATGGACAAGCAGATATTGAACCGCGATCAGGGAGCCGCCGACGCGCAGCCCGAAGAGCCGCACCGAACCGTCCGACAAGCCCTGAATGGCCGCGGCACGGTAGAAATCGACAACCGCCTCCTGCGTCAGCAGGTCGAAGCGGCCAAGCTCGCGGAAGCGGCTGAGCCGCATCCGGACCAGTTCGCCGAAGATTTCCTCCACCTGGTCCGGCGAAACGGCTTGGACGAGTTCCACATCGCCGAGCCTTTCAAGCCGGCGCCAGTCCTTGCCGAATTCCTTGACGAAAGATGGCCTGCAGAGACGCTTGAGCACGGTTTCCGGGTCGCCGTCGATGGCAAGACCAAAGGTGGTCTGCACGGAATCGCGTGTGGTCGTCAGCAAGGCCAGGGGATTGGCGACGCCGCTGATCTGCCGCGGTATTCCCGTGATATGGAAGCGATCCGCCGACGGCAGCACGGAACGCACCGCCGCCCACGCAGCCTGGGCCGATTGGGCGGTCCACGCACCCGCATCGGCCAGCAGCGGTGCCGAATAGTCGCACACGCCACAGCTCAGCCACTCGATCACGCGATGCTGGAAGGCTGAGCGCAGCATCAGCGGCACCAGCATCAAGGGCGCGCCCGTTACCGCATCGTTCACTTCAACGATGAGCGGCTCCGCGCCTGCCGGCATCAGCCGCGCCACGATCCCCTCGACCCACGCAAAATGCTGGTGGCCGGTGCAGACACCGTCCATTTGGAAGCGCAGCCAGAGCGGCCTGACCGCTTCAAGGCTTGTGTGCAATCGCGCCGTGTAGGCATCGATCGCGGGGACGGTCACAGGACGGGAGGCTTCCGCTACGGGCAAGCCGTCATCCACCGCAGCAATTTGCACTGCCTGGCCAGCCACATCCATCTCCTATCGTTTTACCGCGGCGAACGTGACCGCCCGCCGCCAGGAGCCCAAACGGCTGTTACGCTGCTGGTCCGGATGCTCGATGTTCCACATGCGGTGGTGCGCGAAATACCATGATGCCGCGAGCACGAAGGTCTCGGAGACCGCGGAGCCCAGCAGCGCCCATGGTGGGGACGCGACGGCCAGCAGGATGGCGATCAGCGCCAGCCCGACGATGGCGCCGCCCATGGTGATGAAGGCGACGATGCGGAAATCACCGAATATCTCCAGGACGATGCGGGGCATGATGTAGAGCATGATCGGGATGAAATTCGCCGTCACGAAAAGCCCGATGAAGCCGACCGAGGCATCCTGCAGAGCCTGGGACTTGATCATCGGCAGGACGAACAGGATGGCGCATCCATAGGCCAGGCCGCCCAGCCCCATGACCACCGACCAGATCTTCGCCTGAGACCAGACGCGGCGCGTTTCATTGCGCCGCATCAGCTTGGCGAGCTCCGGCTGCGTCATGTTGACGAAAGCAAGGCTGATGATGCGCAGCGGCGCGAACAGCACGATCACCGCCGCCAGCGGCGCGTAAGCCGCGGGTCCGGCAATGCCGGCGACCAGCAGTGCCAGGCATTGCCCCTGGATGTTGGTGGTGGTCGCGCTGAAGGCAGACCAGCACAGCTGACGCCAGAGTCTGGTATAGCGCCGCCGTGTCGGCATGCGGAAGCTGATGCGAAGCGTGCGCGGCGCCAGCCGGGCCAGGACGAGGATGCCGATCACATTGGCAGCGGCAAGGGCATAGAACACGGTCTGCAGCGCGGCCTCGGCGAACCAGATCGCCAGGCCGGCGAACACGGTGCCTGCGATTGTGAAGGCCGCGTCGCTGACGGAGACGATCACCTGCTGGCGGCGCGCGAAGAATGCCGTGCGCATATGGCTGCGCACCGACCATGCACCGACGAAGCAGCCGGCCGCAATGCCGCTCGGGTCGCCCAGGAGATGCATCAGGACAGCCGTGCCGACGGCCATCAGCAGCGCCACCACCAGCGCCGCGGATCCGAAGGCCACGTCATGGGCATCGACGCCGGCGCTGTTGGTGCTCTTGCCCATCCATATCGAGGCCGGAACCGCGGTGAGCGACCTGATATAGGACAGGCCGACGCCGCCCATGACCATGGCGATGGCGAAAAGGCCGTAGCCTTGAGCCGACAGCATGTGCAGCAGCGCGATGTTGAGGGCGAAATGAAAGCCGCTCTGCATCGCCTCGCCGCCGATCATCAGCACGAGGCGCCGCACCAGATGGAGGGGGAACTTCACGGCCGTGTCTCCGCCTGGCGGGTGCTGGCCGTCCGACCCGGCCTTGCGATCGCAGCCTTCAGCTTGTCGGCGGCGATCGCCGCGATCGCGGCCGCGGCGACGGGTTCGCTGAACACCGTCTCGTAGCGCTTGCGCCCGGCGGCGACGAAACCGCGCCAGGCCTCGGGGGCGAGGATGATCTCCTGCAACTTCGCGGCCAACGCTACTGCATTGCCTGGCGGAACATGCCAGCCGGTCTCGCCGTCGGCGACCACTTCGATCAGCCCGCCGATCGCCGACACCAGCGGCGGCCGGCCATAGGCCATCGCCTCGATGGCGACACGGCCGAGCGATTCCGGACGCCGCGACGGCACGGTGACGATGTCGGCCCAGCGATAATGCTCCGAAGGGTCAGGGATGAAGGGCAAGGCGCTGACCTGTCCGGCCAGCCCCATGGTTTCGACCAGTTCGGCCAGCGCGCGTTCGCGCTCGACGCTTTCGAACGCGCCGCCGACCAGCCGCACCTCGATCCTTGACTTGACTTCGGCCGGCAGCGAGGCGATCGCCTCCAGAAGCACTTCCTGGCCCTTGATCCGGTTGACGCGGCCGAGCAGCAGCACCCGCAGCGGGCGCTTGCCGTCATAGGTCATCGCCTCCGCTGCCGCTGGACCGGCAACGCCGTTATAGACGACATAGGAGCGCGCCGATCGCGGCTCGCCGAACGTGTCGCGCGTCGCCTTCGAATTGAAGATGAGATCGGCATGGCTCCAGTGCATGAGCCCGACGAGGATCCGGCGCAGCACGCCTTCGGGAATTTCATGGATGTGCAGCAGCGCCTTGGAAGGCAGCAGCCGCGAGGCCAGCGCATAATCGGCGACGATCGAAGTGTTGACATAGACGAGGTCGCAAACGCTGAGGCGCCGCCATGCCCGCCACAGCGCGACCGGCAGCCGCGCCATCTCGATGGTCGCCAGCCTCAGCATCGCCTGGCGCCTGAGCACCCAGAGCGGCTCGAAGACGATGCGGCTGGCATGGGGCTGAAGGATTTCGACGATCGGTCCGCTGCGCGGCAGGACCACTTCGATGTCGGCCGACGGAAACGCGGCGCGCAGCGCCGCCACGCTCTCCGCGAAGCTGCGGTCGGAGCCGTAGAGTTCGTAGCCCTGATGAATGCAGGCAATCCGCATCTTCGCGCGCATCTTTCTGCCAGGGGTGGTGTGACGATTCCGCCGCCTGACCATACCGGCGACCGGAAACGTCAAGCCCAACACCCCTTTTGGACTTCACTGGTTCTCAGTGCGGTCATGAAACGGATCTGCATCCGGTTCACCACACCAACGCTGCACGCCTTCCGCCGATTCCGGCGCGCAGAAGTCCATCAGCAAGGTTCATGCCGGGCTAATATATCCATTCGCGGGCCGACTGGCCCCGACATCGCCTCGTTTCGGTACACATACGTTCGGAAAGTTGACCGATAGTGAAACAACTCCGGCGGCTGGAACAAATATTTTACAACCCCGATGCGACAATGGCTGGAATCAGGCCTGGCAGGCATTTTGCAAGGCTGCGGTTTTGAGACGGGACAGCCCTCCACAGCGGATCGGACGGATTTGAAAGCGCCAGCAGCCATGAAACCGGAACAGCCTTCCATCCTGATCCTGGGAACGCGCGGCATCCCCGCGGCCCATGGCGGCTTTGAGACCTTCGCCGAGAGACTGGCGCTTTTCCTGGTCGCACGCGGCTGGAAGGTCGGCGTCTACTGCCAGGAAGAGGTCGAGCGGGTCGACCAGAGGGTGCGCCTCGACAGCTGGCGCGGCATCGACCTCATCCACGTCCAGGTTGCCTCGAAAGGCCCGCGCGCGACGTTGGAATTCGACTGGCAATGCGTGCTCGACGCCGCGCGCCGGCCCGGCGTCTGCCTGGTGCTCGGCTATAATGGCGCGGTCTTTCTGACCTGGCTCAGGCTGATGCGGCGCAAGGTCATCACCAATATGGACGGCATCGAGTGGCGCCGCCCCAAATGGGGGCGCGCGGCGCGCACCTGGTTCTGGCTCAATGAGTGGATCGGCGCCTGGGCTTCGCACCGGCTGGTCGCCGACCATCCGGTCATTGCCGATCACCTGGCGACGCGCCGGCCGCGCAGCGCCATTTCCACCATCGCCTATGGCGCCGATCCGGTGACATCGGCACCCGAGGCGCCGGTGCGCGCGCTCGGCCTCGAGCCCGGAAAATACCTGATCTCGATCGCGCGCATCGAGCCCGACAACAGCATCCTGCCGATCGTCGAAGCCTTCTGCAGCCGCAAGCGCGACATGAAGCTGGTGGTGCTGGGCACGCTGTCCGACCAGATCCCCTATCATGTCGCGGTCCGCAAGGCGGCGAACGCCTCTGTGGTCCTGCCCGGCGCCATCTACGACCAGGCGGCGGTGAAGGCACTGCGATACCATGCGCGCGCCTATATGCATGGCCACACGGTCGGCGGCACCAACCCGTCGCTGGTCGAAGCGCTGGCCGCCGGCAACATGGTGATCGCGCACGACAATCCTTACAACAGATGGGTCGCCGGGGCCGCCGCCATCTATTTCACCGACAGGCAAAGCTGCGCCGAGCGGATGCAGCAGGCGATGGAGGATGACGCTCTGGTCAAGGCCTGCGGCGAGGCCGCCAGGACACGCGCCCGCGAAGCGTTCCGCTGGGAGGATGTGCTGCTGGCCTACGAGAATGAGGCCTACCGGCTTCTCGGCGTGAGCGCCGCGAGAACGGCCGCGATCGACCGCCCCTCGCCCGGCGCGGTATGACGGGCTGGTCGCGCCGGCGGCTTCTCACCTCCGCGCTGTCGACGGCGCTGGTGCCTGCCGCCGCATCGCTGGCGCCGCTTTCCGCCTCGTCCGCCCTTGCCGCCAATGGCGCATGGCGTTTCCGCCGTGGCGTCAACGCCTGGCCCTGGTTCTCGCTGACACGCGAATTTCCCGCGCCGCGCACCGACTATGACTGGCCGCCCTTCCAGTCGCAGCGGCCGGTGCCGACCCCGGACGACCTTGGTCGGCTACGCCAAACCGGGCTCGATTTCATCCGCCTGCCCGTCGATCCCGGCCCGTTCCTGGCAGGAGACGACGCCACGCGCGCAAAATTGCTGGACATGCTGGATGCTGCCGTCGCCGCCACGCTCGACGCCGGTCTCGGCATCATCGTCAACGTCCAGGCCAATGGCGCCACCCATTACTGGAACCCCGACCGCATGCTCTCCAGCACCGACGCTCCGGCCTTCGACCTCTACCGGGCACTGGTCGGCGAGCTTGCCGGCAGGCTGGCGCGCTTCACGCCAGGCATGGTGGCGCTGGAACCGGTCAACGAACCGGCGCAATCCTGCGATTCCAACGTCTGGTCGCGGGTCCAGTCAGCCCTGCTGACAGCGGCCAGGGCGACAGCCCGCACCTTGCCGCTGGTCGTCACCGGCGGCTGCGGCTCGATGGTGAGCGGGCTGGCGGCACTCGATCCGGCGCCGCTGGCGGCCTTCGAGCCGATCCTGTTCACCTTCCACTTCTACGAGCCCTATCTGTTCAGCCATCAAGGCGCACCCTGGATGCGCGAGCCGGTCTATCGTTCGCTGAACAATGTGCCGTGGCCGGCCTCCGCCGGTTCGCTCGACGCGACGCTCGCCTCCGTCAGGACGCGCATGGCGCAGGATACCGAGACCTCGGACGCGGACAAGCAGGCCGCCTACGCCGAAACCGAGCGCGTGCTGAAAGTCTATTTCGACGCCCGGCCCGACCGCTGGTTCATCGACAAATATCTCAGCCAGGCGCGCGACTGGGCCGACAGAAACGGCATTGCCCCGGAGCGCGTCATCATGGGCGAATTCGGCGCGCTGCGCACCGATACCCGCTACACGGCCGCCCCCAACCACGACCGCGCGCGCTACATTTCCGATGTCCGTCAGAGCGCCGAGGCGGCCGGCTTCCCCTGGGCCTTCTGGGACCTCTTCGACGGCATGGGCATGATGGACGACACCACGCGCGCGCTGGATCCGGCGATGGTCGAGGCGCTGGGGTTGAGGATGCCGCAGTAGGCGGGGTACGGATCGCGCCTTTGCTCGGAACCGGGAGCGGCGCAAGAACTTGTTCTAGAGACAACATGGAAAGAGCCTGGTGCGTGGGGACTTTGCTCGCCGTCGCCCGCCATGCTGCAAGAGCCTATGTCGCCGAAGGCATCTCGGAAGCTCAGGCGCTCGATAGAATCCTGGTGTTGTTTAAGGCAGAGTTCGCGGCGCCGACAGACGCACCTTCGCAGACGATCACCGCGACCTGTTCGTCCTCACCACCGCCCGCGCCGGCCGGTACAGCACCAGCGCGATCACCACGAATTTGGTCATCAGCGTCGTCTTCGACGCCAGGCTTTCGGAGGTGTTGAGCAGGATCAGCCAGCCCAGCATCAGCAGCCAGATGCCGGCATGGCAGCGGCGCGCCACTTCGTGCATGAACAGCGCGAAGCCGACAAACAACAGCAAGGTGAAGAAGGCGCCCTGGTAGAGCACCATGCGGATGACCGGGTTCTCGATGCCCTGTTCGAGGCCGCTGATGCGGCGCAGGCTTTCGATGAGGTCGATATCAGGCCCCACGATCAGGTCGCGCAGTTCGAAATGTTTGAACAGTTCGAACATCTCGACCCGGGCATTGGCGCTGCCGGAGTCCGACACGAAGCGCTCGAGCAGCGCATCGAAAAAGCCGTAGGCCGCCGCGACCGCGATGACCACCGGCACCAGCGCGGCAAGGATCAGGCCGAGCGCCGCGCCAAGCAGGTTGACGCGCCCCGAGCGCAAGCCGCGCAGCCCCTGGATGAGCAGGTAGCAGCCGCCGAGAACGATGGTCAGCACCATCGCGGAGCGGCCGCCAAAGGCGACGAGGGCCGCAAATTGCAGGCCGATCAGTCCGAGCCGCAGCGGCATGGACAGGGATCTCGAACCGGAGAGCAGCGCCAGCACATAGATCGAGGTGACCGTGGCATTGGACAGCGGATGACCCTGAAGCGCCGTCGAGCGCAGGTCGCTCATGAACACCTCGCCGTCGAGGCGATAGGGGAAGAGCAGCGTCTTGGTGGCGAACTCGAACAGAGCGAGCAGCGCGTTCACGGTCATGATGGCGTGAACGACGGTCTGCATCCGGGCGAATGTCTTCTCGTCGTCCTCGGCCAGCATCATCACCAGCAGCGCCGGCGCCACGAAAGTGTCGATCATGCCGGCCATGCCGGGACGCTGCCTGACGACGACGACGACCAGCAGCACGATCGAGATGACCGCCATCAGCGTGCTGGCCGGCCGCCGGTCGGCGACGGCCACCAAATAGCCGACCGGGTTGCCGAAGGTGCAGGCGCGCCAGGCAAACACCAGCACGAGCAGATAGGTCGACGGATGGATCTTGGTCGCAGGGTTGCCGGTCAGGCCATCGTAATTGTAGCCCACCAGCCACAGCATGCCGCCGGAGATGGCGAACAGCAACGCCACCGTCATGACCAGGCCGAAGCGCGTGACCCAGTCGACGGTATCGCCGGCGCGGGCGGGGGCTTGATCCGAACCGGCCCAGCCGGCTGCCGGGTTGGCCGTCCGGGTGGCGGTCCCGGTCGTGGCCATGTCAGGCAGCCTCGTCGACCAGCAAGGCGCCGGTCGGCAGCCGCCCCATGACGGAAATGGCCTGCGAGGCCGCCGTGACGTCGCGCATCGGTGTCGAGTTCAGCGTCGCGACCATCACGATCTCGTCGACCATGGCGACCAGCGGCGAGGCGTTGAGATTGTCGGCAAGCGCGCCGCCGTCGACGACGACGAGGTCGAAGTTGCGGCCTGCCTGGGCCAGCATGTGCTGCGTGAAATAGACGCCCTGCGCCTCGGAGAAGACGGCCTTTTGCCGGCCCCTGCCCAGCACCGCGACATTGCTGCCGGCGGTATGCTGGCTGAGCGCCTCGAAGGCATATTCGCCGCGCAGCACGTCGAGCAGGCCGGGCTGCTGCTCCTTCTTGCCGCTGCCGGCATTGGTGTCGATGAACAGGACACGGCTGCCCCTGGCGGCCGCGGCATTGGCGAGCAGCCGCGCCACCCGGCCGCGATGCGCGGCGTCTTCCGGCGGCGACGTCAGCAGGATGGACGGCACCAGCGGCCAGTTCGGCGGACGCCGGCTGGAGGCGAACAGCCGCCTCAGCGCCAGGCCCGCGACCGCATCCGTCTTCTGGCCGGCCGCGGCGGCGGCGCCGCCGAAAGGCCACCAGCGGCGGCCACTGCCCGCCTTTGCCGACAGCACGCCGAACACCGGTGCGTCGATGGCCGATTGCATCTGCGCGCTGGAAAGCACGGTCGGCGAGGAATATTCGGCGATCAGCGCCAGCGCGGTGCCCAACCCCAGCCCGCCGAAGAGGGCGCCGAAAACCAGCAGCGGCAAAGGCGGCCAGCTCTTGTTCAGGGCGGGCATGGCGTTGGAGATGATGCGCGCATTGGTGCTGTCGACATTGATCTGCTCGCGCGTCTCCTGCGCCCGCTGCAGATAGGTGGCGTAGACCGAGCGCACCGCCTCGAGGTCGCGCTGCAATTCCCGCAGCCTGACCGAGGCCTGGTCGGTGTCGAGCGACTTGCTCTTCATGCCGGCGACCTTGGCTTCGAGCGCCTGCTGGTTGGCCAGCGCCCGCTCGTAGTCGGTTTCGGCGGCGGCGCTGATGCGGCCGAGTTCGCGCGCGATGAGGGCGCGCGTGTCGCGCAGCTGTTGCTGGGCGGCGATCATCGAGGGGTGACGCGGCCCAAGTTCCGTGCCGAGCTGCGAGACCTGGTCGACAAGCGTCGCCTCCTGCGCCCGCAGGCTCGAGATGACCGACGAGCGCATCGCTTCCGACGTGGCGTCCGGCGCACTACCGGAGCGGCGCAACTGGTCGACCTGCGCCTTCAGCGCCGCGGTGCGGCTCTGTGCCGCTGAAAGCTGCGTGTTGATCTCGGTCAGTTCCTGGTCGCTGACCAGATTGCCAGCCGCCATCACCATATTGTGGGCGGATTTGTAGGCCTCGACGGCGTTCTCGGCCTGCTGCACGCGCTTGCGCTGCTCCTCCAGCCGCGCGGTGATGGAATCGGAAGCGTCCGTGGCCATCTTCGCGCGCGCGCTCGCCTGGTCGGCCAGGTAGGCCTGCGCGATGGCGTTGGCGAGCTTCGCCGCCTTGTCGGCGCTCTTGGCGGTGACGATCACGTCGAGCACCAGCACCTTGTCGGCGCGCTTCACCGCCAGCCGCCGGCGCAGCGCGTCGAGCGTCTTGCCCGTACTGTCGGTTTCGGCCGATCCCGAGCCCAGCACGCCGCCGAGCAAGCGGCCCAGCAATCCGCCCTGCCCGTTGAATTCCGGATCCTCGGTCAGGTTGGTCGCCTGGATGGCCCGCAGCAGCACGCCCGTCGACTGGACGACGCTGACCTGGCTTTCCACCATGGTGATGCCGCCGTCGGGCGGCACGCGGCTCGGATTGACGTCGTTGGTGACCACCTGCAGGTCTTGCGGATCGATGAGGATTTCCGCCACCGAACTGTAGAGCGCCGGCGTCATCAATCCATAGACCAGCGCCCCGAGGGTCAGCAGCGCGGCGGTCAGCAAGATCAAGAAACGGCGGCGCACCAATATGCGCTTCACGTCACCCAGCTCGACGGTCGAGGATGCGTAGGGCGCCGTCGGCACTGGCTCCGGCGCATATTGCGTCGCCTCCGGAGCGGGTTGTTGCGGCAACGAGAGCAGGGATGATTGCAAAGGTCGCTCCGACAACACTCCATGTGCCTGCAAGTGTAAATTGCAGCTTCGACCTAGCTATTCCTCCAACTGTTAAAACACTGTTAATTATGTTGAGAGCTCTTCCGATTTTTGGCACGGAGTTTGCCTAATAAAGGCACGTGCGTGTCGACACGGGCGCTGGCGAGCAGGAGACGAATGGAAATGGGGCAGCAGATCAGTCCAGACCATCCGTGCGGCCATCTCTCCTGCCCTATTTTCGAACACCGGCCAGACACCAATCAAGATGCTAGGGGTGCGACATGCAAGTGAGCCTGCGCCTGGACAGCGAATGCGTCCGTGCTTTTCACCTGCTGCTGGTGCAGCGCCTGGCGGCACTGGCGCAGGTCGAGGTGTCCGTCGATGCCAGGCCGGCTGGAAGCGGCATTCCAGGCAGTGCCGCGGCATTGTTCCAGCTTGAGACAGCCATTCATGGCCTGCCGGCGGACGGGCTGGCCAAGCGCCAGCCGCTGACGGCGCTGGCACCCTATCGGACGCAGCCGCCCGCCTCTGCCGAACTGGTGATCGACCTCTGCGGCGACGTGAGGCTGGAAGGAACGCGGGTCTGGCGCGTCACCTATGACGGCGCCGCCGGCGAAGCAGCCTTGCTGGCGCTGATCCTCGACGGCCGCACGCCGATTGCCCGCATCGAGGAGAGCGGCGCCACCGTCGCCGAAGGACGCCTGGGCACCGAATATGGCGGCATCGCGCTGGCCTCCTTCCAGGACATGCTGGCGCGCACCGCAGGCCTGATCCTCGCGGCAATGACCGGCGCGGCGCGGGCCGCCCTGCCGGTGCTGCCCGAACCGGCGCAGACCGGTGGCCCGCCACGGATACCCTCCACCACCAAGCTCGGCATCAGGGCGGGCAAGGCGCTGGCGCGGCGCATCGTCCAGAAGATCTACCATCTCTGCTACAACGCCCCCCACTGGAAGGTCGGCTGGCGCGAGACCAAGGGGCAGGATCTGTTCGATCTGCGCGCGCATCCGGCAACCGGCTGGCAGGTGCTGCCCGACGACGGCAGCCGCTTCTACGCCGATCCGTTCCCGATCCTATACCAGGGACAAGTGACCCTGTTCGTCGAGGACTATATCCATCGTCTCGGCCGGGCCATCATTTCCGCCGTGCCGTTCGGTCCGTCGGGGCCGATCGGGCGTCCCGAGCCTGTGCTCGACCTGCCCTACCACCTCTCCTACCCCTTCGTCTTCGAGCGCGACGGCGAGGTCTGGATGGTGCCGGAAAGCTGCGCAAACCGCACCGTCGATCTCTACCGCGCCACCGCCTTCCCCGGCGGATGGGTCAAGGAAGCCACGCTCTTGTCCGACATCGTCGCCAGCGACGCCACTCTGGTCGAGCATGGCGGGCGCTGGTGGCTGTTCGCCACCGTCCGGGACGGCGGCGGCGCCTTCTCCGATGCGCTGCATCTGTGGTCGGCGCCGGACTTCCGCGGCCCCTGGACACCGCATCCCAAGAACCCCGTGCTGGTCGACATCGCCTCGGCGCGGCCGGCTGGTCGCATGGTCAGGCGCGGCAACGACCTGCTGCGTCCGGTGCAGGATTGCCGCAGGAGCTATGGCGCGGCCCTTGGCATCGCACGCGTCGCTCACCTTGATTTGAACGGCATGGAGCAAGTCGTCGAGACCATCTTAACGCCTGGGGCGCTATGGAATGGGCGCAAGCTGCACACGCTCAACGAGGCGGGCGGCCTGGAATTCATCGACGGCTCGGCGATCGCGCCGCGCTGGAAACAGAAGCGTTCGCCGTTAACGTAAACAATCGTTACTACCAGCCACCCGTGCTGGTTGCTTGAGGTTGATATGGGCCGGAAGATATTTCCACTGCAGGCAGGCGCAAGATGACCAGCAGAAAGGCAAAGACATGACCACCGCCGCGGCTGGCCCGACCGAAGTCGAAGTAGCGATCATCGGCGCCGGAATGGCCGGCACCACCCTGGCAACGCTGTTGGGAAACGCCGGCCGCAAGGTGGCGCTGATCGATCCGCACCGCGTCCATCACGACGAGTTCCGGGCCGAGAAGATCGGCGCGGACCAAATGCAGCTGTTCGAGAAGCTCGGCCTCGACAAGATGGTCATGCCGCTCGTCACCCCGTTTACCGACATCGATGTCTTCCGCCTCGGTCAATTCTTCGCCCGCGAGAAGAAGTGGGAGTACGCATTTTCCTATGGCAGGTTGATCAACGGCCTGCGCGACGCACTGCCGCAAGTGCCGATCACCGTCGGCAAGGTGGCCGAGGTCTCGACCGGACCAGACCGGCAGCGGCTTGTGCTGGCCGACGGCGCCGTCATCGATGCCCGCCTGCTGGTGGTGGCCACCGGCCACAGCGAATCGGTGCGGCGCACCATCGGCGTAGAACGCATCGAATTGTCGAAAGCGCATTCGCTGTCGATGGGATTCGACCTCGCTATTGCGCCGCGTGACTGCGCTTTTGGGGCGATCACCTGCTACGGCAAGCGAGCCTCTGACCGTGTCGCCTACCTCACCGTCTTTCCCATCGGCGACAAGATGCGCGCGAACATGTTCGTCTATCGCACCGTCGCCGAACAATGGACGCGGGACTTCCGCGCCGATCCGCAGAAAATGCTCCGCGAACTCATGCCCGAGATCGCGGCGCAGTGCGGTAACTTCGAGGTGGCGAGCCCGGTCGAGGTCAGGCAGGTCAATCTGACCACGACACAAGGCCATCGCCGCGACGGGGTCGTCTTCATCGGCGACGCATTCAGCACGACATGCCCGACGCCCGGCGTCGGCATCGGGCGGGTCATGATCGATGTCGACCAACTCCATTCCGTTCACATTCCGCGCTGGCTGGAGACACCGGGCATGGCGGCCGACAAGATCGGCGCTTTCTATGACGACCCGGTCAAGGTGGCCTCCGATAAGGCAGGCATGCGGGTGAGCTTCTACGCCAAGCAGATCACCACCGAGACCGGACTGGAATGGCGCGTGCGGCGCCTGCGCAACAACACGGCGCGTCAGCTGATGATCATCGGCCGCAAGATGCGCCATTTGGGACCGCGGCGGGAGCCCGGAATGGCGTGAGGGTACTCAGCTTTCTCCCGTCGTCGAAGGCAGAGGCGTGTTCCGTTCTGCATTCCCTCGGGAGAAGGGAAGCGCACCGACCTTGTGATCGCGGGCGGAGCAACTGGTAGCAAACGAGCGCCAAGAGGCCGAAGGGGGCTGTCCCGCCAGCCTCAAAGTCCTGCAACGCGCCACGCTTTGATGCTATTGCTCACCCAATTGCAGCCCAGCCTTCCTCGCCGCCTCGCGCAGGAACGGCAGGCCGACACCGATCACATCGTCCGGGTTCTCCGCCACCGGCCGCCAGATGGCGAGACCGCCGGCGATGTCGATATCGACATGGTTCATGCTTTCGAGCGTGATGGCGCCGGTGTAGCCGATGTCAGCGATAGCCTTCATGCAGGCCGCCCAGTCGAGCATGCCGCGTCCCGGCACGCCGCGATTGGCTTCCGAGACGTGGACATAGCCGAGATAGGGCGCCGCCGCCCTGAAGCCGGCCTCGAAACTCTCCTCCTCGATATGCATGTGATAGGTGTCGAGATGGATGAAGATGTTGTCGGCGCCGACGCGTTCGATGATGCGCGCGGCGTCGACGCCGCGGTTGATCAGATGCGTCTCGTAGCGGTTGCAAGGCTCGATGCCGAGCTTCAACCCATGCGCCTTGGCGGCCTTGGCCGCGCGCATCAGGAAGCGGCACATGCCGTCGATCTCGCCTTCGGTTGGCGCCCGTCCCGACGTCTTGCCGATCGTGCCATAGGTGACGCCGCCCAGCGCTTGACTGCCCACCGCTTCGCAGACGCCGAAGGCCGGTTCGAGAAAGGCCAAAGCCTCGTCCGGCCGCGCGCCAGCATCAAGTGAGGCCGGCAGGCCAAGCGATGGAATAAGCTCGACATTCCAGCGTTCGGCAAACGCGCGGGTGGCTCTGGTGTCGATCTCTTCGGGACGCAGCAGCGGGATTTCGAGCAGGCCGATGCCGAGCCCCTTCAGCCGCTCCATCCGCGGCTCGATCAGGTCGAGGTCCCAGACCGGGGCGATGGCGAAAGTGTGCAGTCCAAAAGTGTTCATCTCAGCCTCTCTGTTCGCGCGCCGCAGCGACGCTGGTGTCGCCGCCGCCGACGAAGCGGCTATTGCGGGTTTGCGGAATGCGGGCCGTTGCCTGGCGAGCCAACGGATTCCCGCATCAGAACCTTGCAAGGTTCGAGCCGCGCCGTCGGCGGCCCCTCCTCGCCTGCAATCCGGGCAAACAGCGCCGCCATGGCATGGCCGGCGATCTGGCGCACCGGCTGCACCACGGCGGCGATGGCCGGCCATGTCACCTGCATCCATTCGGCATCGTCGAAGCCGACCAGCGAAATGTCGTTGGGGCAGTGCCAGCCGCGCCGCCGGAACTGCGACAGCGCCACCAGCGTGCCCTTGAGGAACAGCGAATAGACCGCCGTCGGCCGCTCGCCATTCGCAAAATAGTCACGCAGTTGCGCCCTGAGCGGCTCGACGTCGGTTTCGGCAAGCACGACATCGATGCGCACATCCGGCGCCAAGTGCAGCGCGGTGGTGCGAAACCCGTCAAGACGGGCGCGCACCGTCGCCGCCTGTTCGCCGAGGCCGACGACAAGGATGTGACGATGGCCCTTGCCGATCAGTTCGCGCGCTACTTCGGCGCTGGCAGCGGCGCTGTCGGCCGACACCGTGTCGAAGGCGTCGTCGCGGAGCACCCGGTCGATCAGCACGCCGGTCATGCCGTTGGCCTTCATGAAGGCGGCGGCCGGGCCATGCTCGTTGCGCACCGGCGCCAGCACCACGCCGGCGACCCGCCAGTCATGCATGCGGGCGAGGATTTCCGTTTCGCGCGCTTCGGATTCGCGGCTCGACGCCGCCACCAGCGTGTAGCCGCGCTGCTCGGCCAGGCTCTCGATCTGGGTGACCATCTGGCCGAAGAACTCGCTTTCGAATTCCGGCATGATGGCGCCGATGATGCGGCGCTTGGCCCGGCGCATGTCGGAGGCCAGCGGATCGACGCGGTAGCCAAGCTGTTCGATGGCGTCGAAGACGCGCTGCGCGTTGTCGGGCTTCACCGTGGTGACGCCGGCCATGACCTTGGAGACGGTGGCCGCCGAAACGCCGGCGCGGCTGGCCACGTCGTGGATCGACGCACGCCGCTGCTGGGTTTGCCTTTTCGCCATTGCTCCTCCTCCCGAGGCGCGGACAGAGGCATTTCTGCCCGCTGGAGAAAACGAGTAAATCGATTTTTCGCGGTTGTAAATCGTTTCATCGGCGGTATTTTAGCGGCGGAGCCACATGTCGCCCAAATATAAACCCATTGTGGGACAGCGACTTGGGCAAAGCAAGAATGCGCGGCGTCGGACCGCGTCGGGAGGAATCGTCGTGCCAAACAAGGATTTGCCGCTGGTGATCAGCGCGCCGGAACCGCGCTCGCTCGAGCTGATCTTCACGCCGCCGCAGATGGCGCGCTTTCGGGCGAAATACCGCATCGTCGAGACCACGGCCGACAGCGTCGCCAAATTGCCGGCCGATGTGCTGGCGCAGGCCCGCTATATCGTCGGCCAGCCGCCGATCTCGTCTGAGACGCTGGGTCGGATGACGGCGCTGCGCTGCGTCTTCAATGTCGAATCCAACCTCCTCGACAACATGCCTTACGAGACGCTATTCGCGCGCGGCATCCATGTCGTCACCACCGGTCTGGTCTTCGCCGAGCCGGTGGCCGAGCTTGGCCTTGCCATGGCGCTGAACCTTGCCCGCGACATCGTCGATGCCGACCTCGCCTTCCGCCGGGGCGAGGAGCTGTGGGGCGGCGACGGCAACCAGACGGCGCGGCTGCTTTCCGGCGCCAATGTCGGCATCATCGGCTTCGGCGATCTCGGCCGTGCGCTGAACCGGCTGCTGACGGGTTTCCGCACCCGCACCAAAGTCTTCGATCCCTGGCTGCCGCCGTCGATCCTGATCGACAATGGCGTCGAGCCGGCCTCGCTGGACGAGGTGCTGACATCGAGCGACTTCGTCTTCGTCGTTGCCTCGGTGACCTCCGAGAACCAGGGCTTTCTCGGCGCGGACGCTTTCGCCAGCATGCGCAAGGGCGCCGCCTTCATCCTGCTCAGCCGCGCCGGCGTCGTCGATTTCCCCGCCTTGATGGCGGCGGTGAAGAGCGGCCACATCGTCGCCGCCAGCGACGTCTTCCCGGAAGAGCCGCTGGCGAGCGACCATCCCGTCCGCACCTTGCCCGGCTTCCTGCGCTCGGCCCACCGCGCCGGCGCGCTCGACATCGCCTTCAAGCGCATGGGCGACATGGTGCTGGAGGACATGGACCTGATCGACCGCGGCCTGCCGCCGCTGCGCTCCAAGCGCGCCGAGCGCGAAACGGTCTCGCGCATGCGCTCCAAGCCGGTGGACCGGAACTGACGGGCGGGCGCCACCAGCGGCTGTCCTCATTCAAAAGCGGGCTCTGCCGGGGCCGGAACGGCCCATCTATTTGAACAGGCCGCAGGCAATCGTCGCGACATAGAGCCAGCCGCCTGAAGCAGCTTCGCCGAGCCGCGCCGAATCCTTGATCTCGTTGTCCTTGCCAAGCACGACGACACAGTCGCCCTTGTTGAGCTCAAACATCGCCCGGCTGGTGAGTGATGGCGTCTCGCGGAATTGATGGGAGCTGACGGCCTGAAGCCGTTCGCCCCAATTTATGTCACCGAAATTGACGGGACCTGGGCGCAAGACGAAAAGCTGGCCGCCGCCCGAAGGTGCGCCGTTCGCTCCCACGCCATAGTAGACATAGCCAGACGCACCAAAGCGCCAGGCGGAAACGACGCTGACCAGCTTTCCCAGCGGTGGCACGAAGAATCCGATCAGGGCCAAGGCAGCGATAAGCGTGGCCGCCAGCTTGGTCAGAAATTGCAACGCGGACCAGATTGATCCCCACGCCCCGGTTGGCGCGTTGTTGTCGTCTTTTGCATCGTCAGCCATGGTTTTCCCCTCGTCATGGTCTTGGCATTGCGGTTGGCGCCAGGCAGCCCCCATCTTCGACCTCATCAGCCACATACAAATAACCAAATAAATTGCGCATAAGTCTTTTGTAGAAAAACAACAAAAATTTTAATATCCAAAGCATCATCCATGAAAATATCGATATCGATTTGCGTTCTATCCCAATCAAGTCAGGCAGATACTCAAATCGATATGGCTATCAGATCGTTTTAAATGATGGCAAATTGAAGCGATGCAGAAGCTGCATTTACAATATTTCAGTTGTATAGGACGTCAAGAATCAAGCTTGCAAATCGCAGATAGGATTTGTATTGTTAAAAGCAAGGATAAACAATAGAAAAAAGCAAGTTGCGATTGCCGCGAACAAAGCGGGGGGACGATTGCGCTATTCAACACAGCAGATGAGAGACGCCTGGAACCAGTATCTCGGCCAGGAAAAAATAATGGCGTCGATGCCATTCGGCCCAACTCATCTCAGAGTGGCGCCACCAAGCGTCGACGCTTGGCGGGCGCTTGAGGCAGTACTGCTTGAGCACAATTATCAGATTCGCAAGAATGACACCGCCGCCTACGCCAACCGGGCCATAACAGGGGGAACAAAACCGAGCCTGCATGCCTACGGCATCGCGGCCGATGTCGACTGGCAGACAAATCCCTACAAGAAGACGCCTGACAAACGACAGGTTATCTTCTCTAACAAGCCTAGCCAGGACGAGCGCGCGCTCGATGTCCGTTTCGGCCGGGCTGATACCGATATGACACCCCAAATGGTCGACGAAGTCCTAGGCATTGTCACGCTTGGAAAGCAGGGCGTCTTTGCGTGGGGCGGCAATTTCAAGTCGTCGAAAGACACCATGCACTTCCAGCTCGATGTCACGCCCGAGGAGCTTTCAGTTGGCATTGACTGGTCGAGCGCCAACCTGACCGACGCCTCGCCGGTATCGGCGCCCAGCGGTCAGCCTGACACGGTAACGCAGACGGGAGAAACGCAAGGGGGAGCATCAATGAACCGCGCCGTGTTCTACAACGACATTCGGGATGATCTGTTTAGCGGCGCCCTCAGCAAGGCTCAGGTTGCCGGGATGGAGGACGTGCTCAATGTGCGCGACCGGCTCTATCCGTCCTGCGACGATCGCTGGCTCGCCTACATCCTGGCCACCGTATACCATGAGACGGGCCGGCGCATGGTGCCGGTCCGGGAAGGCTTTGCCAGCACGGACGATGGCGCGATCGCAGCGGTCACCAAGCTCTTCAACGAAGGCAAGATCCGGGTGAACTACGCCATTCCGGTCAACGGGGTCAGTTATTTTGGCCGGGGCCGCGTGCAAAACACCTGGATCGACAACTATCGAAAGCTGGAAAAGCGCTTCCAGCAGCCGTTCGTTAGCAATCCTGGCCTGCTGATCTATCGCCCGGACATTGATGCCGAAGTGACCGTCACGGGACATATCGAGGGGATTTGGACGGGCCGCAAATTGTCCGATTTCATCAACAATGCGGGATGCGACTACAAGGGCGCGCGAAGCATTATTGGCAGCGACCGGGCGGGGGACATCGCAGGCTATGCGGTGAACTTCGAGAACGCCATCCGCACCGCGATGGCCGCCGCATCGCCGGCTTCGTCGGCCGCGCCGCAGCCGGGACCAACTCCGATCGCACCAGATCCACAAGCATCACAAACTCAGGGAGGACCAGCTGTGCCGTCGGCCCCAGATCAGAGTCTCGCCACCATATTGCTGTTGCTGCAAAAACTGATTGCGGACATCAAAGGCCTGCAGGGTAAATCCGGCACAAGTCAGAATCTCGCCGGAATTCCGTCGGGCGATATCGGTCAGATTATCGCCTTGCTGCAGGCCATTCAAAACCCGGGCCAGGGCTCAACTGACCCCGACCCGAAGCTCGGCCCGGTAAATGGAGCCTTGGGGCAGACGATCGGCAATCTCCTTGATGGAAAGAAGAGCGCGATCGGCATCATCGGCACTGCGATTTTGGGCATTCTATCGAATGCGGATCCGGCGAGTTCATTGGGGAAGATAACTGCTGCCGTAACCACTGCTGCTCCCGCACTGGGAGGATTGAGCGGCACATTGCTGCCTGTTTTCCTCGCCATGGCGGCCTGGGGCGTTCTTGGCAAAGGGGAGAAGTGGTTGCGGCCCACTCCGACAACACCAGCCAATTAGATCAATGATCTGGTGAGGACACTCATCGGGCCCTTTCGGTCTCGGGCGATCGTGCCGATCCAGAAGCCTCGTCAAATGCCTGCGTGAATCCAATCAAGCGCTACGCCCGGCGACACATGGATATCCCCACGACACAGCGTGCGGTCCTTAGGCAATGGAGATGAAACGTGTCGCTGAACTTTGATGAGATTTTTCGCGAAGAACTGGAAGTCATCAATTTTCGTCGCAAGGCCATACACAGCGGCGCAGTGGCCGAACGAAGATCGAAGGCCGCCGACACGCCTGCTCGCCATTTTCTTGTCGATCGCGGTGACGCAGCAATCGACAACATAAGGTCCGATCCGAGTCGTGGCACCGTCAGGACGAAGAGAAACAGCAATCTTACAGGGGTGGCCCTGTCGGGTGGCGGCGTGCGCTCCGCCTCTTACTGCCTCGGCGTCCTGCAGGCGCTGGAGTCCCTGTCACCGCCGGGCCATGCGCGCCCGCTTGATGCCGTCGACTACCTCTCGACCGTATCGGGTGGCGGCTATATCGGCACGTCCGTTGTGGTCGGAATGATGCAGGGGGACCACTCATTCCCGTTCGAAAGCCGGCTCGATGAAGAAGAGACGCCGGAAACGCAGCATTTGCGGGACTTCTCCAACTTTCTGGCGCCGGCAGGCGCCCGGGACTATTTGGTCAGCATTTCGCTCGTGATGAGGGGGCTGCTGGTCAATGCGCTGATTGTCCTGCCGGTTCTCCTGTTGCTTGCCGCCATCACTGTCGCGATCAATCCGACCATTACCGAACTGGAGCAGCCAGATCTCCTCGGCTATCCCGTCGAGCAGATGGATCTGCTCAACGACAGCCTGAAATTCTTTATGCTTACCGTGGTTCTTGGCTCCGTGGCGGCATTGCTGATGTTCGGCAGCGCGATCTACACGTCGCTGACCTATCACAGGGGCACGTTGAGGAGCCGGGAAGTTCTTGGCCGTGCCCTTGGCGTGCTGATCGCGTTGGTATTCGCCTCCGCGATCATCGACCTCCAGCCATTGGTGCTCTCGGGTATGGTTTCGAGCGCAGGCAAGCAGTTGAACAATGCGACAGGACCATTCCAGGATTACTTCGAGGCCTTCGCAAGGATCCTGCCAGCGCTTGCGACAGCACTGGTCCCGACGATCGCTGCCTTCGTGTCCGTCGCAGAGAAGCTGGCCAAGCTCGCCGAAGCTTCGCTCGGCGCGAGTTGGGGAGCCGTGCTGAAAAAAAACACCAGCCGCGGTTTCCTGTATCTCGCCGCTGTGATCGTACCGTTCATGCTGTGGGTCGCGTATATATATCTGAGCTACTGGGCCACTCGCGATAGAATCGGTTGGTGCGGGGTGAAAACCCCGGACTGGTTGACAACGGTCACCTCTTGCGGATCGGGCTGGCAACCGGAGGCGTTCAATCGGTTTGGTCCCATTGGCACGACATATCTGGGCGTCGCTCTGGTTCTCGGAATCATCTGCCTGTTCATCGGCCCGAATTCGAACTCTCTGCACAGGCTCTATCGGGACCGTCTCAGCCGCGCCTTTCTCATGCAAAGAAAGACGATAGACCAAAAGCCGTCAGAGGCGGTCGACACGTGGCAATTCTCATCGTTGAAGCCGTTCCATAAGAAAACCGAGGTCTGGTTGGATGGTGCCGCGTTCTCACCCTATCTTCTGTCGAATGCCGCTATAAATCTCGAAGGTTCAAGGGAGCTGAACAAGCGCGGGCGCAACGCCGACAATTTCATTTTCAGCCCGCTCCATGTCGGCAGCCAATCGACCGGCTATGTCAAATCAACCGAGATCGAGAAGGCGGTAAAGGATCTCACCCTGGCTACGGCAATGGCGACGTCGGGCGCCGCTGCGTCCGCGAATATGGGGCGAAACACCATCAGGATCCTTACCGCAAGCCTCTCCTTGCTCAACATTCGCCTCGGCTACTGGTTGGCCAACCCCTACAGGATCGGGGCATTCAGGGACCGCGTGAACAGGGCGATCGCAAATGTCGGCACCTGGTTTTTCGCGACGGAAACAGCGGGGTTTCTGGATGAGAAGCAGCTCAACGTCTACCTGACGGATGGCGGTCACATCGAGAATCTCGGCATCTACGAGTTGCTCCGCCGGCGCTGCAAGGTGATCCTCGCGGTCGATGCCGAGGCCGACCCGGCCTTGACGTTTCCGTCGCTGGTAGGCCTGGAGGTCATGGCTCGCATCGATCTTGGCGTGAGAATTGATTTGGGATGGCAGACGATCCAGTCCAGCGCACTTGCCGTTACCCCAAGCAAGCCTAACGGCGCCAAGGGACCGCCCGGCCCGCATGGCCCGCACGCCGCTATTGGCGTCATAAAGTATGATGACGACGACGAACCAGGGGTCCTGATCTATATCAAGTCGTCATTGAGCGGTGATGAGAACGACTACATTCTCGACTATATGCGGCGCAATCCAACCTTTCCTCACGAAACAACAGTCGACCAGTTTTTCAACGAGGAGCAGTTCGAAGCCTATCGCGCCCTAGGGTTCCATGCGGCACGGGGACTTCTGACCGGTGCCGACGACTTTGGAAAGCCGACGGAGAAGCCGGACCACTGGAAACGCCGGCTTGCCAAAGCGCTCGCCCTGCTCAACGTGCCAACATCAATGGCGGTGAAGATCGTGGCTCGTGCTTAGGCTCTTGCGTTCGCTCTGCTTGACAAGAGCAGCAGGCGATGAGGCTGGTGGGACCTGATCGACCGCGGCCTGCCGCCGCTGCGCTCCAAGCTCTCGCGCATGCGCTCCAAGCCGGTGGACCGGAACTGACGGGGCGGGCACACCGTGGCGGGAGATTTGACTGATCCGGAAAGCCCGCAAGCCGGCGGGCTTCACGTCGTGATGGAAACAATCGCCCCCCTTGACAGGTTCTGCAATAGGCCGGGCGGTGGGACGCCCGACCTACTCCAGAAGGCCCGTCACGATTCGCGTCGGTGGCGGGCCTTTTCGTTTTGCCGCGCTCTCCATGGCATGAGGAACCTTCGCAACAAAGCGACGTTGGTCCTCGCCGGTCAGGCAGACAATTCGCAAAAAGGAACATTCCATGGGAAGCACAAGTGACAAGGCCTCTGGTCTCGCCAATCAGGCCGTAGGCAAGGCCAAGGAAGGCGTCGGCAAGGCCGTCGGCAATGACCGCCTGCGCGCCGAAGGCGCCGCACAGGAGGCCAAGGGTAAAGTTCAAAAGGCTGTCGGCGACGCCAAGTCGGCCGTCAAGGACGCGACCAACAAGACGGCCGCCGCCATCAACAAGAACCTCTAAGGGTTCTTCGCTTTTGGAGCCTGCGAGGCCGGCTAACCGCCCGCAAAGCGAAGGCCGGGAAAGTCTACTTGCGTACGATCCAGTCCAGAATGTCCGGATCGATATCGTCAAGCCCGGTCAATTCGCGCGCCAGCACCTTGGCGTGCATGCGCCATTCGCGTTCCGCGATGCGATTTTCCACGACCGATTTTCGGAAGGCGCCGCGAAGGATCTCGCAGTCCAGGGCGGTTACCCTATCGTCTGAATGGCCCTCAGCCATTTCAGTCTCCGCGTCGATGGCGGGAGCACCTGAGTTGACTACCAAGCATCCGTATGCCGTGCGAAACGGACGACGTTCGAAAGCCTACGCTTTCGTATGGAAATAGCGAGTCGAATCGCGGCGCGCCTGGCTTGGCCACCCCTTCACATTTGATGTTGAAAACGGCTTCGGACGAGCGTTATAAAAATGGACGTTCCCCCTTGCTTTCCAGGGAGGTCGCGATGGATAACGCAATGCCGAACGACAAGGTTTGCCCTTGCGTGGAAGTGGTCGAGGCCTGCGGCGAATGGTTCGTCCGCGTGGTCGAGGAAGACCAGGACCTAACCCGATCTTTTGAGATTGAATCCTCTGCCTTGGCCTTCGCGGAAGCCCAGAGGATGCGCCTTGGGCTTGCCGACTTCATACGGCTTTAGGGCCCTTCGGCTTCAATATCCGGGCTTCGCGCAACAGCGATGTCCAATTGTTCGGCCCGAGAAAGGCGACAAGTTCGCGGGCCTGCGCGTCGGGGATCCCGGTTTTGTTGACCAAACGGCGAACAACCTCTTCCGTCGCGGCCGGTGGCTTCTTTTGCCCGTCAGTCATATTTCGGACGTCCCTTCCGTGCGACCCAACGGCCGGCCGCACGCAATGGTTCCCGGCCTGAATAAGGATTATCCCGCGGCTCCGCGCCGCCGCGCACTATTGGCCGAAGGTCCCATTCGCGGCGCCGCGATGTTGTGCGAGATTGGCGCAATATAAGCAATTGCTTGAATAATGGTTCGAACGGCTGTCGAGGGGCGGTGTCGTGCCAATTCGCAGGAATCTTGCCGCAAATCTGCGACGGCTGGTCAGCAGCCATGCGTCCGTGGCAGCGGTATGCCGCGGATTGAACATGAACCGCACGCAGTTCGAGCGCTATCTGCAAGGCAAGAGCGTGCCCAACCGGGCCACGGCCAGGCTGATCTGCGCCTATTTCCGCATCGACGAGGATGAATTGTACCGCGCGCCGGAAGTCCCCGCGCCTGGACACAAAGCCCTGTTGCCAATCCTCCAGACGCTCTACGAGAACATGGTGCGCGGCCCGGCTCCGGCCATCGCCGGCGGCACCTACTTCACCTACTTCATGGTTCCGGACCGTCCCGACCTTGTCATGCGGTCGGTCACCTTCGTGCGGCGCGAGACCGAGCTGGTGACCTTCATGCGCGTCACCCGCTGGGCCGAGGGCCTCCGCCGGAGCGGAGCGCGGGCGCCGGGCTGGCACGATGGCGTGGCGATCTCGCAGCTGAACTGGATCTATTTCGCCGGCATCAATCGCCGCCAGACCGGCGAGCCATCCATCGTTGCCGTGCAGTGGGCGCCGTTCTCGGAGCCGGTCCTGGTCGGCAACGCCTTCGTCCTGACTGGAACGAGGCCGGTCTGCGTTAAGGTCATCATGCGCCGGGAGGTCGGCAGGATCAGCCTTAGGCAGGCGCTGCGGATGACCGGGCTCGTCAGCCTCGATGACCCGCGCCTCGACCAGCTTGTGGCCAGCCTTGTGCGCGAAGGCTAGAGTGCCGTCCGAACCAACGGACGTTGACCCAGGTCAACGGATGTTGACCCGGGCCAACAGGGATTCGCGATGCTCAACAGCTTCGACTATGGCGGCAAGGAAGCCGATACGGTGCATGCGCTGGAGGAGGACATCATCTTCGGCCGGCTGGCGCCCGGCACGCGCCTGGTCGAGGATGTCCTTTTGGCCCGCTTCCCGGTCTCGCGCCACACCATCCGCCAGGCGCTGTACCAGCTGGAAAAGCTCGGCATCGTCACGCGCGAACGCAACAAGGGTGCCATGGTGCGCCGGCTCTCGTCGGAGGAAGTGCGGCAGATCTACGAAGTGCGCGAAATGCTGCAGCGCCAGGCGGCGCTGATGATCCCCCTGCCGGTCAGTGAGCTGCTGATCGCGCAATTGGAGGGGATCCACCGCATCTACAGCAGCCATGTCGATGCAGGCTATCTCAGGGGCATCCACGAGGCCAATGACCGCTTCCACCTGACCATGTTCTCGGCCTGCGGCAACGCCTATCTCGTCGCCTCGATCGAACACTATATGCGCCTCAGCCTGCCGGTGCGGGCCAATTCGCTGGCCGACAGGGAAAAGCTCGACATTTCGCGCCAGCACCACGCGATGATGATCCAGGCGCTGAAGCGCCGGGACAATTGGGTGCTGGCGCAGCTCTGCGTCGACCATCTGCAGCCGAGCAAGGTGTTTTATCTCCAGGAGATCGAGACGGCGCCGGCTGGCTGAAACAACGACCGTCCATCCGCAATGGCGCAAAGGAAACAAGGAGATAGTCCCCGAACGCTCTCTCTACCTGATCTTGACGACGACCTTGCCCTTGGCACGCCCCGCTTCGACATAGGCCAATGCCTCGTTCGTTTTCTCGAATGGAAAAGTCCGATCGATGACGGGGCGTATGATGCCGGCTTCGATGAGCGACGTGATCTTGCCCAGCTGTTCGCCTTGCGCCCACATGAACAGGAAAGAATAGCCGACACCGGCGCGTCTGGCCCTGCTGCGTATGCCGCGGCTCAGCAGGCGCAGGACCAGCTTCAGGACCATGTTCAGCTTCTGCTTTTCCGCAAATTCGGGATCCGGCGGGCCGGAAATGGAGATGAGTTTCCCGCCCGGCTTCAGCACATGCAGGGATTTTTCCAGCGTTTTGGCGTCCTGGCTGTTCAGGACGACGTCGTAACCTTGCAGGATTTTCTCAAAATCGTCTTTCTTGTAGTCGATGACGATATCGGCTCCGAGACCTTTCACCAGATCGACATTCGCCGCGCTCGCCGTCGCCGCGACGGTCGCGCCGAGATGCTTCGCCAGTTGGATGGCGAATGTCCCCACTCCGCCCGAGCCGGCCTGGATAAACACCTTCTGGCCTCTCTTCAGCCCGGCTGCCTCGACCAGCACCTGCCAGGCGGTCAGGCCCACCAGCGGAATCGAGGCGGCTTCTTCCATGCTGAGGTTTTTTGGCTTCAGCGCCACATCGGCTTCATCCATGGCGATGGATTGCGCGAACGTGCCGATCCGACCGTCGCGCGACCGCGCATAGACTTCGTCACCGAGCTTGAATTTGCGGACTTTCGATCCGGCCCGCACGACGATCCCCGCCACGTCATGGCCCAGGATGAACGGCGGGCGATAGGGCAATATCGGCTTGAACTCCCCGTCCCGAAGCTTGGAATCGAGAAGATTCACCCCGGCGGCGTGAATTTCGATCAGGACATCATTGTCCCGCAACTCGGGTTCCGGCATCTCGGCGAGCCGCAGGGCGCCCTTCTTTTGATACTTGTCGACGACAAAGGCTTTCATCATGGTCGCTTTCTAAGAATGATTTTCGGTGGCCGGCACGAACGGCCGAGCCGCAAGGCGTCGTCGGTCGCCGGACAAGATCGGCGCTGTTGCTGTCAATTCCGCGACTTCGTTCAGACAGGCAGGCGAAATTGCTTGCGCAAGATTTTGTCGAACATCGCTGTCGGCGCGAACCGGCGCAGCATGCTTACCTGCCGCGCTGCCTTGCCGGCGGTGTAGCGCCGCAGCGGATGCCGGTCGGTCGCAGCCCGCAGAACCACCTTCGCCACCACGTCCGGCAGATCGGCCTTGGGCATCACGTCGCGAAGCAATGCCTCGAAACCGGCCCGCGCCTCATCATATTCCTTCATGACGGAATCGGGCTCGAATCCGTTCTGGTCAAAGACGGTGCGCACGAATGCCGGTTCGACGACCGAGACGCGAATATTGAAAGCGCGAACCTCATGGTCGAGCGATTCCGAATAGCCTTCAAGCGCGTGCTTGACGGCTGAATAATGGGCCGAATACGGCGCCGGGACCAGCCCCAGTATCGAGCCGATATTGACGATGCGCCCCTCGCCCAGCCGCCGCATCGACGGCAGCACCGCGTGGGTCATCCGCATGACGCCAAACAGGTTGACGTCGAACAGGGCCTGCGACTGTGAGACCGAGGACTCTTCCGCGCCTCCCAGCAGCCCGATACCGGCATTGTTGACCAACAGGTCTATCCGGCCGGTCTTGCCGAGGACAGTTGAGACAAGGGACGCGACGGACGCGTCGTCGGTCACGTCGCAAACCAGCATCGATATCCCGTTCGAGGCCTGATTGGACGCCTTGCGGCTGGTGCCGAAGACAGTGAAGCCGGCGCGTGCCAAAATCTCCGCGCTGGCACCGCCAATGCCTGACGAGGCACCGGTCACGATCGCGGTCTTTCCCGAATTCCGGTTCATTCTGAAGGCTCCAAACGTAAGAAGTCTTGCCTGTGGTCGACAATTACATTATGGTTGTAATATCACATTATGATCATAATTCAATAGGGCAATGAGAAGGAACCATCATGCGCTATGAAAAAGGCCGGAAGGACGCCTCGCGCAGCCGGATCATGGAGGTTGCCGCCAACCGTTTTCGCGGTGACGGCATCGCTGCGTCCGGATTGGCAACCATCATGAAAGACGCCGGGCTGACCAACGGGGCTTTCTATCCGCACTTTCAATCCAAGGCGGCGCTTGTCCGTGAAAGCGTGGCGGCGGCCCTGGAGGATCAGTCAGACCAAATCCGCCAAGCTTTGGCCGCCGGTGGCCTGGATATGGCCATCGACGCCTATCTGTCGGCGGTGCACCGGGACAATCCGGGACAGGGCTGCGCGTCGGCCGCGTTGTTGCCGGAAATCGCCCGCGAGCCTTCCGAAACACGTCAGCTCTATACCGAGCGCTTGCTGACGCTGGTGAGCCAGGTATCGGCGGAACTGCCGCCGCAAACCCGTGACCCTGTGGGGGTGGCCCTGAGCATCTTCGCGGCGCTCATCGGCGCGCTTCAATTGGCCCGCGCGGTGGAAGGAACGGAATTGTCGGACCGCATCCTGGCCGCGGGCGCGGATGCGGCGCGTGCGCTGATCCAGCCGCGCCGGGAGGAAGAGGCATCTTAGACATGCGTCCTCTTAGACATGCGTCCTCGACGTGACGGCCGCGAGCGTCAGGCCGAGATGAGCGGCTGAGACTCGCCATCGGCGGCAGCCGGCGCCGGAACGGTGAAACTTTTCGCATGCCGTTCCCGTTGCTTTAGGGATCGCCTCGAGGCGATCGCAGACCTCCGATCAATGCCCCGCCGGTCCTGCCGGTGGGGCCTTTTTGAGGCTGACGGCGCGGAACAATCAGGGAGCCGGGAAGTTTTGAAATCGCTGGACGCTGCGACGTCCGACCGACTCCGGCGCTGGCCGCGGTCGGGCGTAGGTTGTTGCGCGGCCACACGGAAACAAAGAGAGCTTTCGCTTGCGCATATGAATGAAACCTCGGGAAAGTTCCAAGCTTTCGTATGATATGTTTTAGAAAAGTCGAGTTCATTTCGCGCGGAAAATTGGAACTTTTACCCAAATCCTCCCGTTACGCTCTTGATCGCTGCTTAAACGGTCACAAAGCAACAGGGAAGGATCCTATCATGAAAATCAAGATGATCTGCCTTGGCGCCATGGCGCTTTCGATGGTCGCCGGCTCGGCTCTCGCCGCATCGGGCAGCAGCGGCACGTCCGCTCTCGACGATCCGGCCAAGATGCAGCCCTTCTACACGGACTCCACCATGAAGAAGATGCGCAGCGAAGACGAGTTCACCAAGGCCTGGAAAGCACTGACGCCCGAAGACCAGAAGATGATGATGACGGCCTGCGCCGACGAGGTCAAGAACGCCAACCCCACCAACACCCATCCGGAATTCTGCAGCAACGTGAAAAAGATCGGCGGCAGCAAGTAGATGCTGCCTCAGGACCGTTGAAAAGCAGCCCCGTTCGCGGGGCTGTTTTGTCGACGGCGGATCGAGCGGTCGCCACCGCACACCCTTGCACGTCCGGTGCGCCCTCGGCGATAATCCGCTATCTCGCGGAGACCACCGATGTCGCTCAGCCCTTTATTCAATGTCTCGCCCGTCATCCAGCTCCATGCGCTGATCGCCATCGCCGCATTGCTGCTCGGCGACGCGCAGCTCTGGCGCACCAAGGGCGACCGGCTGCACCGCGCGCTTGGCCGCGTCTGGGTGGCGCTGATGGCGACGGTCGCTGGCTCCGGCCTGTTCATCTGGACGATCCGGCTGTGGGGGCCGTTCAGCCCGATCCACCTTCTGTCGCTGCTGGTGCTGGTGATGCTGTGGCGTGGCGTGCGCGCGGCGCGCGGCGGCAACATCGCCGCCCACCGCCGCATCATGCAGGGCACCTACATTTTCGGCCTCATCATCACCGGGCTTTTGACCTTCATTCCCGGCCGCACCATGTATGCCGTCGCCTTCGGCCCGCGGGGCGCGACAGCACAGAAGCTGGCGATCTTCGCCGCTTTGGTCATCCTCGCGGCAGCGGCCGGCCTCTACGCCGCGCGCAGAGCAAGGGTGCCGGGCTGAGTGTCAGCCGCCGCCCTCTCCAATCCTTTCCTTGTTCTGGCCATGTTGCACTGCGAAAAGCATATTGCATTGCGATATCGGCCGGCCAGGCCGCGATGCGGGGCGGGCTTGAAGTAACGAAGGAGCTGTCGTGGCGGCATCGTTTCGGCCTGATATACAGGGATTGCGCGCGCTGGCGGTCGGCGGCGTCGTGGCCTATCATTTCGGCCTCTCGGCCCTCCCCGGCGGCTTTGCCGGCGTCGACATCTTCTTCGTCATCTCCGGCTGGCTGATCACCACGCACCTTATGGGCGAGATCACCGAGACTGGCCGGCTCGACCTCTGGCGGTTCTATGCGCGGCGCGCCCGGCGCCTCCTGCCGGCGGCCCTGTTCGTCATCCTGGCGACGCTTGGCCTCGGCTATTTCATCCTGGCGCCGCAGGAGCAGGCGCTCTATTCGCGCGGCGCCATGTTCGCCTCGGCCTATGCCATCAATTTGTGGCTGCTACGCTGGTCGTTCGATTATTTCGCCGCGGACGCCTTGAGCAATCCCTTCATCCATTTCTGGTCGCTGTCGGTGGAGGAGCAGTTCTATCTCGTCTGGCCGGCGCTGCTGCTCTTCGCCGCCTGGTTGCGCCCGGGTCGGCGCATGGCTGTCGTGGTGATCGGCGTCGCCGGCCTCGCCTCCTTCGCCGCTTGCCTGTGGCTCACCAGCCTCTCGCCCGCCTGGGCCTTCTACTTCTCGCCGCTGCGCGCCTGGGAGTTCGCCGCCGGCGGCCTGGCGACGCTGGCTCCGGCAGCCTTGTGGCAACAGCGGCCATGGCTGCGAACAGCGCAGGGCTGGCTCGGCCTGGCGCTGATCGCGACGGCCTATCTCTGCTTGAGCGAAGACCTGCCCTTCCCCGGCTGGTACGCGCTGCTGCCGGTCGCCGGCACGGTGCTGGTGCTGCTGAGCGGCGCCGGCCAAGAATACAACCAGCAGGCAGCGGGCCCGGCCCGTTGGCAGGCCCTTGCGCCCGCTTCCCTGCTTTCGCTGCCGCCTCTGCAATGGGTCGGCACGCTCTCCTATTCGCTCTATCTCTGGCACTGGCCGGTCATCGTCTATGCCGGCATGCTGGTGCCGGATCTCAGCGCCCTCCAGCGCCTCGGCTGCGGCGCGCTGGCGCTGGCGCTGGCATTCCTGACCTATCATTTGATCGAGAACCCGGCACGGCGCGGCGGCTGGCTGACGGCGGGCGCCCGTGCAGTTCGTTTTGCCGCAATTCCCCAGGGAAAACCGCTTCACACTTTTCCCGGAATTGCTCTGGTTCCCGCGCTGGCGCTGACCGGCGTGGGCGTGGCGGCGGCCTATGCCAATGCGCATCTGGCGACTCGCAACATCGACCCCGCCCAGCGCGGCATCGAACAGGCAGCCGAACAGCCCTCCATCGCGCGCGCCACCGACAAAAACTGCCTGCTCGACTTCCACACGGTGAAGCCGAAACCCTGCGCCTTCGGCCCGGCCGACGCCGCCCACACCATCGTGCTGTTCGGCGATTCGCACGCCGACCATTGGTCGACCCCGCTGGTCGAGGCGGCCAAGCGCAACGACACCAAGGTGGTCACCTATCTCAAATCCTCGTGCCGGGCTTCGCGTCTGTCGACCTTCAACTCGGTGCTGAAGCGTGATTACACCGAATGCGACGCCTGGCGCGAACAGGCGATCGCCGACATCATCCGCCGCAAGCCGCGCCTAGTGGTGATCTCGGAATTCTCGATCGGCAATCTGACCCGCGACATGTCCGCCGCCGGCCGCAAGGCCGAGACCGCGCGCTGGCAGGCCGGCCTGCGCTCCACACTGCAGGCCTTCAGCCAGGCCGGCGTCGAGACCGCCGTCATCCGCGACACGCCGATCGGCGACAGTTTCGCCGATTCCTGCGTGGCGCGCGCCCTGTGGTGGCGTGAAGCGCCCTCGCGCTGCGACACGCCGCGGGCTGAGGCCGCCAATGACGGTGCGGCGGCGCAAGAGCGTGCCGTGGTGAAAAGCGTGCCCGACACGCGCTATGTCGACCTCACCGACCGCTTCTGCGGCCCGACGCAGTGCCACGTCTTCATATCGGGCCAGCTCGCCTTCCGCGACCGCCATCATCTGGCAACGGCGTTTGCCGAGACGCTGGAAGGGCCGCTGGAGAAGGCGCTGTTCTAGAGCAATTCTCCCTCCGGAATTGCACGAAAAACAAAGAGACAGAGCGGGGTCGGCCTTTCCATGAACAATAACCCGCTCCAATGCATGTCGCGCAAAAGTGGATCCGGCTTCAACGCGGCGCGCCTTAGGTTTGAGGTCGAGACATCGGCGTCTGCCGCAACAGCCCGACGATTTGGCCCGGCAGCGCATTGACGAGGCTGCGGTCGAAGCCCTAAGCCCGCGCTCACCCGGCCCCGCGCAGAAGAGAAAGACATGACAGACCCGATCGTGAGAGACAGCAACGGCAGCCAGTTGAACGAGGGGGACTCCGTGACCCTGATCAAGGACCTGAAGGTCAAGGGCACATCGGACACGATCAAGCGGGGCACGCTGGTGAAGAACATCCGCCTCACCGGCAATCCAGGCGAGATCGAATGCAACACCAAGCAGGTGAAGGGCCTGGTGCTGAAAACCGAATTCCTGAAAAAGGCGTGAGCCGCCGAGTTGCGGGGGGCGCGCTTCGTCGGCGCCCTCGCCGACCCGGATTGGCCTTGCGGCCCCAAGGGCGGGACCTGCCGGTTGACCAGCCTATCCCGACGACGCGCTCGATCCAGCGCATTCCCCCGCCTGTCGCCATCACCGTGAGAAACATTGGTTTACCGGCTTCATGGGAACAGGGCCGCGCCTGCGGCGTTTATTAGGCAGACCTTGAAGAGGAGGTTGTCATGAAGAAACTCTTGCTCGCATCCGTGATCGCGATTGCTTCGGCCGTGTCGGTGATTGCACCGGCGAATGCCGCCAGCATCACGTTTGGCATCGGCAACGGCTATGACGGCGACTATTACGCTCCCAGATATCGTTATCATTATCGCGACTACAACGACGGCGGCTACTACGGCCGATACAGTGTGTATAACGACGAAGGCTACCGGCCGCGTTACTACGGCATGTACCATCACCGCTGTCGCACCGAGGTGATCAGGCACTGGCGTCACCACCATCGCGTCATCGAAACAGTCCGCGTCTGCGGGAACTGACTTGCGAATTGATCCGGCTGGCACCCATGCCGGCCGGATTGCCCTTTGACATTCGGTTGCGCATTGTCCCCGGATGACGGCGCCGCTATCGGTGCCCCATCATCATCCCATAGTGCACCGCCAGCAGGTCGAGCCCCACCTTCAACAGCTTCGTCACCACATCGCGCCCCTCGCCCGTCTGCTCCGCCAGGCTCTTGATCGAGCCGCCGGCGCAGCAGACTTGTCGCACCACCGCCACGACATGCCCCCACCATCAATCGATGCGCTCTTAGGCCTTCACTTTCGAGGCAAAACACCACACCATCCCACGAATCAAAGAGACGATGGAAAGTGGACACCCTTTCGACCACCGAACGCAGCGAGCGGATGGCGCGTATTCATGGCAGGGATACGAAGCCAGAAATGGTCGTGCGCCGGCTGCTCCACGGAATGGGCTATCGCTACCGACTCCATCGTGGCGACCTGCCCGGGAAACCGGACATTGTTTTTGGAAAACGCAAAAAGGCGATTTTCATTCACGGGTGCTTTTGGCATCGTCACGACGATCCGGCGTGCCGACTCGCGCGCCTTCCAAAGTCGCGGCTAGAGTTCTGGGGGCCGAAACTATCGGCGAACGCTCAGCGCGATGTCCTAAAACAAGAAGCCTTGAAGCGGCTCGGCTGGAACGTACTGGTTGTCTGGGAATGCGAATTGCGGCAGAGTGAACAATTAGAGAACAAGCTGCGCCAGTTCGTGGGGGAATAGCATGAAGTCGATCGAGCTTTTCGCGGGCGCTGGCGGGCTTGGCATGGGCGTCAGCCGCGCCGGATTCACGCCACAGGCCGTAGTTGAGTGGGATCGGTGGTGCTGCGACACCATTCGTGAAAACCGGGCCGATGGCCTCGGCCTTGTTGGTGATTGGCCCGAGCCGACCGAGGGCGACGTCCGCCGTGTGGATTTTCGTGAGCATGAAGGCAAGATCGATTTGGTGACGGGCGGACCGCCCTGTCAGCCATTCTCGCTGGGCGGCAAGCACCGGGCTCATGCGGATTCCCGCGATATGTGGCCAGAAGCCGTCCGAGCGCTGCGGGAAACAAAGCCGCGAGCCTTTATCTTCGAGAACGTGAAAGGCCTAACCCGCGAAACCTTCGCAACATACTTTTCGCACATCCTCCTGCAAATGACCTATCCGGAACTCGCCGCGGAACGCGATGAGGGTTGGGAAAGCCACCTCCGCCGGCTTGAAAAACACCATACCGGCCGTCGCGGTCCGGCAGGCTTGGAATATCGGGTCGTCCATCGTGTGTTGAACGCGGCGAACTATGGGATCCCGCAGCGCCGAGAGCGCGTGGTTTTTGTCGGCTTCCGCGCCGACCTCGACATCAAGTGGGCCTTTCCGCTGGAAACGCATTCCCTGGACGCGCTGCTGTGGGATCAGACCAAGGGTAACTATTGGGATCGGCACAAAGCACCCAGGGCCGAGCGCACGATCGGTGATCGGCATCTTGAACGTACGGCGCGTCTCGGCGGCAAACCAGAAACAGCACCCTGGCGGACAACGCGAGACGCGATTGGCGACCTGCCGGATCCCGAGCATGAGGGGCGCAAAGCCAGGAACCACAACAACCATCGGTTCCAGCCCGGTGCGCGCTCTTATCCAGGCCATACCGGGAGTCCTCTCGACGAACCTGCAAAGACCTTGAAGGCTGGCGTGCACGGTGTGCCCGGCGGAGAGAACATGCTACTGCGGCCAGATGGCAGCGTGCGCTACTTCAGCGTTCGCGAAAGTGCCCGCTTGCAGACCTTTCCCGATAATTTCCGTTTCCACGGTGCATGGTCCGAAACCATGCGCCAGCTCGGCAACGCCGTGCCGGTGGAACTGGCGAACATCGTCGCGCGCAGCGTGAAACGTCATCTCACCTTTGGCGGGTCGGATTTTCTGAAATGAAGGGGTATGTCGAGTTTGAATTTGACCTTCCTGGCGCACTGTTAGCACGGCTTATCGAGGTGCTTGACGGGCTTGATACTGCTCCTCTCAATAGCGCAAGTTTGCAGGAGGTCCCCGAGGAACAGGGGGTATATCAATTGCTGCTGGACGGCCAGCTCGTATACGTCGGCAAGACTGACGCCGAGGCCGGGCTCCAAAAGCGCCTCTTCCGCCATGCCCGCAAGATCATGCATCGTGTCGGCCTTGATCCAGCGCGCGTCAGCTTCAAAGCGGTGCGCATCTTCGTATTTACCGCAATGGATCTGGAATCCGATCTCATTCGCCACTATGGCGGCGTAAAATCCATCGATTGGAATGGAAGTGGATTCGGCTCTAACGATCCTGGTCGGCAGCGCGACACCACCAAAGTCAAACCCAAAAACTATGACGCCAAATTTCCCATCGATATCGACCGGGAAATGGCGTTCGCCATTGACCATGATGAGACAACGGCAAGCGCCCTTGCTCGGCTCAAAGAGGCGTTGCCTTACACATTTCGTTATCAGAGAGAGGACGTGGATTTCGACAAAACCACGCTGGCGGCCTTGGGCGGCCCTCTAACTACACGATCTGCGATCCGGCATATCGTAGAACCATTGCCTCAAGGTTGGCAGGCGACCGCCCTGCCCGGTTACATAATCCTCTATAAAGAGAAACGTGACTACCCTCAAGCAGAGGTAATCGCCGTTTCAAAGGCTTAGTGACAACAAAGTCGAGCTGCGCATTGAATCTACACCAGCCCTATTTGAAAATATTTAGTCGTATCGATCCTTGCGCCTCCCTCACCGTCCCATCATCATCCCGTAATGCACCGCCAGCAGGTCCAGCCCGACCTTCAAGAGCTTCGTCACCACGTCCCGCCCCTCGCTCGCCTGTTCCGCCAGGCTCTTGATCGAGCCGCCCGCGCAGCAGACTTGTCGCACCACCGCCACGACCTCCCAATGCCCCAGCGCCCTGGTGGCGGCGGCATGGGCGCGGCCGGCGTCGAGCACGCTGTCGGCGATGCCGCCGCCCTGGCGCGCGCCGTCGACGCGCTCGCTCCAGCGCATCGGCTTCACGCTCGCCTGCTGGCTGCACTGGAAATCCTCGCGGTAGCGCTGGCCGGCCTCGCGCTGCTGGCGCGACAGCGAGGTGATGCCGATGAGCGGGTCGACATTGCGCACCCGCACGATGCCGCCGGTGGACGTGTAGCCGTCATTCGACACCGCGTAGACGCGCCGCGCTTCAGCCGTGCCCGATGCCAGGCGCTTGCGGCCGAATGCGTCGTCCTTCAGCGCGAAATCATGGCCGAGCTCGCGACGGATGCGCACCTGCTCTGCCTCGCCCTTCGGCAGTTTCGGCGCCTGCGGTTTGGCGGCTTTGGCTTTTTTGGGCATGGTGTGGCTCCTTGGGGTTGGCGTGTGGTGTTTTTGGATGGAAGGGTCTGATCATCCCGTCACCTGATTCGCGGGCGCTTGCACCGCCCGCCGCGCCATCAGCTCGCGCATCGTTTTCCGCTCTCGCACTTCGATGCAGAGCTGCGCGCTGGACGGGCAGAACTGGGCGTTGCCGCTTTTCACCTCGCCTCGGACGAAGCGCTGGACGGCTGCCTTCAGATCGGCAAGCTCGGCGTCGCGCACCGCGCCGAGATAGCCGCGCATCTGCATCTCGACGTCAGTCAGGGCGGATTGCGGGAAGCATGAGAACATCGCCGCCAGCGCCTTCGTCGCCTGCTGCAGTTCGGCTGCGGTCATGGCTGCGGATCTCCTCGATGATGGCGTTGGCGGCGTCGGCGTGGGTTCTCGGCCGCTGCCAGCCGGGCGGTTTCTTGGAACTGGCCGCGCGCGATGAAGAACGCTGCGCGCCGTCGCGACCGAACGGCTCTCGTTCTCCTTGCGCCGAAACATGCCGGTTGTTTTCGCCTGAAAAAGCGGGAGCTTTTTCACTCTGGTTTCTGGAGTCTGGAGAATGCCGCGGCAAAGCGCCGGCATTTGCCGCCCCATGCGCCTTTGTTTTCAAGGCGGTGACGGCACCGCCGCGTGCGCCGGCGGCGGCTCTCGCCTCGCTCTTGACCTGCGCCTTGTGCAATTCCCTGGTCAGCCTCTTGTGGCCGATCTCGCCCGCCTGGCGCTCGAAGAAGCCCAACAGATCGGCGCTGATGGCGCGCCATCTTTTCAGGGAAAGGCGCGCGACCCGCGCGAGCTTGGCGTCGTCATCGGGCAGCCGGCCGCCGGCGTTCCACATCGCCATCAGGATGAGCATGTAGGCGCCGATCTGCTCGGTGGAGAGCTGCAAGGTGTCACCGACGAAATCGGAGACGTAGAGCTGCATGAAGGGCCGCTCGCTCATGCCATGCCTGCAAGCAAGCTAATGGAACCAGCCGCCGGCCTGCACGTTATGACGCGTCGATGCCAAGGGGAGGTTTGCCGATGACGGCGTTCATGCCGATTACGCTGCGCTTTTGCAACAACAAGACCATGCTGGTCGGCTCGGTGGCCGACGCCGAAACGGCATTGCGACACCAATGGCCCGACAAGACCGCACCCGCCTATACCGAGGCCGCAAGGCTGGTCCGCCTGGCGGTCGAGGGCAGTTGCTGCCCGCGCACCGCCTTCGAGGCCTTCAGCAAGGCCGCCAGGCAACAGGGCATCTTGGTGGTGAAGCCGAGAAGCCGCGCGCATGACTGGCTCGACGCCGCCGCCGGCCCGTGACGCCGGGGCGATGCAACCGCGTGGCGGCCTTGCGCGTTTATAGGCGCGAGCTTTATAGTCTCGCTGAGATCGAAGGTGAACGCCGTGGGTACGCTGAAAACCGGAGTGCCGCTCAAAGTCAGCCTGGAAGGCCATGTCGAGGAGATCGACAGCGTCAGCGATGCCGCCGATTTCCTGCAGCGCTGGCCGATCGAGCGGCGCGGTCACGTCTACCGCAGCGCGCTCAACGCCTGCAGTGCCGCGATCGCCGCGCAGATCTCCGAATCCGACGCGATAAAGGTGTTCACCGGCTTTGCCCGCGTTTCCGGCATCCTGGTTGCCGAAGGTGGCCCGGCCATGCGGCTCGAGGCACGCAGCGTGCAAAGCCGCATGCCTAAGCAGGGCCGGCAGATACCGAAATAGGCTCACGCGCAGACCCTGCGTTGAAACCGCGCCTGATGGTAGTTGCAATAGCTTTTCTGCGCTTTGGTTCGCATGCCGCAGCACAGCATGTCGGCGCCGGGCCGGCCGCCCGGCGCGTCGTTCTCCGGATCCTTTTCCACGGTGAGATCGAGCGGCGCGCGGCAGCGGTCGAACAGGCAGTCTATGAAGCGCATCGCCACGCCATGCGGCTGGCGGCCGATCGGTCCACGCTGCGGCGCGGGCACCTCGAAACGGTACGCCTCGCCATCGGCGATCAGCACGCCCACCTCGCGCACGAACAGGCGCGGCGGCAGCCACGCCGGCGAGGAATCGCGCCTGGTCCGCGCCTTGTTCCTGCGCGCGACCTCGGCGGCATGAACGCCGGCGCGCTTTTGCGCCACTGCCTTGCCATTTGCCTGCTTTGCGGCCGCCGGCTTGCACATTGCCTGCTCGCCGGCGGCTCGCCTCACGGCCGGCGGCATCCCCCGGCCATTGGCAAAGCCGATCGCGCCCAACATGGTGTTGCGGTGCACAATGCCGATGATGGCGTTGCGTGACACCGGGCTGCCGCGCAGCGCGCTGAACGCCGCCGCGATCCTCGAGGCCGAAAGCCCCTCCTCCAGCCAGCGGGCGATCTCTTGCAGTTCGGCGTCGCTGTAGCTTGCCATCTCCAGGCTCCATCCAGGGGTCCGCCTTCGGCAGCGCTCGAGAGCGCCCCGTCGGCCAGGCGTCAGGGTTCGGGCCCGGTCCGGGCCACGGTCAGGGTGTTCGGTGCGAGAGCCGGCTCGGGGGCCGGATCAGCCGGAGCGGATCGCGTGCCCGGCGGCCAGGCGCGCCAGCCGCGCTTCGGCGGTCTTCCTGTCGGGAGCGGAAACCGCCCTGCCCGTCATCGGTTCGAGCAGGATGACGGTGCCGTCCTGCGTGCTGATGCAGGAGCGCGCACCGGCGGACAAAACTGGCCGGTCGAATTGGGGGCCGGAGCCGAGGGGAGCGGCGGCTCCGGCCGTTCCGGCCGCCAGGGACGGGCGGGCCGGACCCGAGGCATCAAGGCGCTCGGGCTTCGCCCCGGCCGGGGAGGAGGACGGCCGGGACGGAAGGGCGGCGACATAGGTCGCCTTGTTTGCCTCGCTTGAGGCCGGCGCTACCGCGCCATGAAAGCTGGACAGGTTCTGCATGGCAAGATATAAGCATAACTCAAAAATATATGCAAGCCATTCTTTCATAGACGAGAGCCGCTTTCATCGCTCACATGGGTGCCATGGCCAAAACGGAACTGTCGATCAAGGTCGGGGCGGCGATACGCCAGGCGCGCAAGCAGCGCGGCCTCGTCATGCGCCACATTGCCGAGCATAACGACACCGATGTCGCCGCCGTCGGCAATTGGGAAACCGGCCGCAACCTGCCCAAGACCGAGAACCTTCTGAAGACCGCCGCCTTCCTGCGCGTCGACCCGGTCGCGCTCGGCCAAGGGCAGGTCGTCTTCCTCGACGATGCCGGCCCGGTGGCCGACGCCGAGATCGTCACCGATGCCGGCCCGATGCCAGCCGGCTCAATGGACATCGAGGTGCTGGGCGCCGCGGTCGGCGGCGATGACGGCGACTTCACCTTCAACGGCGAGCCCGCCGGCTACGTCCAGCGCCCGCCGGGCGTGCGCAACCTGCCCAAGGTGTTCGCGCTGCATGTGCTGAGCGACTCCATGGTGCCGCGCTACGAACCCGGCGACCTCATCTATTGCGGCGGCCGCGACGCGATCCCCGGCGACCATGTGGTGATCGAGACGTTTCCGGAAGAAAACGAGCGCAACGGCAAGGCCTTCATCAAGAAGCTGGTCAAGCGGACGGCGGGCGAGCTGGTGGTCGAGCAGTACAATCCGCCCAAGACGCTGACCTTCAACCGCTATGCGATCAAGCATGTCTGGCGGGTCATCCCGCTGAAGGAGTTGCTGGGATATTAGGGCCCTTTTTTCCTTCTCCCCTCGCGGGAGAAGGAAGAACCAGCCCCTCAGGCCCGCCTCGCCCCCTCCACCAGCACCTCGCGCTCGCTCAGCATCTGCGCTTCGCTGCGCACGCGCTGGCGCTCGTCGATGAAGGCCGCCTGGATCGAGATCGCCGTGCCCGGCAGCCCGTCGGCGCGGCAGGCCGAGCAGACGATGCGGCCAGAAAGCTCCGCCAGCGGCGTGCTGCCCGTCACCCCGAAACGCCGGAGTTCATCCGGTTTCCACCATCTGTTGCGGCCGCAATCGGCGCACTCGACCGATATCGAGACGACATGCGCGATGACTGGTTTCCTGCCCGGCAATGCCATTGCCACTTCACCCCATTTGTTCCTGATTTGTTCGCATAATCCTGCGTTTTAGCTCTGGAGTCGAGTCGCAGTTTTAACACTTCTCAAAAAGTTTCCCTTTTATCAATTTTGAGTTATGCTTC
This sequence comes from Mesorhizobium sp. B2-4-19, assembly GCF_006441315.1. NCBI lineage: Bacteria > Pseudomonadati > Pseudomonadota > Alphaproteobacteria > Hyphomicrobiales > Phyllobacteriaceae > Mesorhizobium > Mesorhizobium sp. B2-4-19. Next base: position 94,356 of record NZ_VFUV01000006.1, read on the forward strand.
TAAAAACTCACAAACGTGAGTCGCCTGCCGCACCAGACCCGGGAGCAATGATGGATGCCGCCGATTTCGCCCGCGCCTGCGGCTACACCGGCGACAGCCCTGCTCTGCTTGAAGCCTTCGAGGCGATCCGCCGCAACGGCATCGCGCAGGCCCGCGAGGAGCATTTCCGGCGCAAAGCCGTCATCGACAAGTTGAAACAATCCGAACCGCTGTTCCTGGCGGCGATCGGCCCGGCGCTGTCGGCGCAGGAGGCCATCGAGGACACCGCCCGTTTCATCGCCTGCTGGCGCAACATGCCGCGCTGGCGCCAGGAACGGCGCCTGCCCGACCTCGTCCGGGCCAGGCAGCAGCGTCTCGTGGCCCGCTTCTTCCGCCGCTACGGCCATCGCCTGTGGGCGCGCGAAGCGGCCTGAAGACCGGCCATGCTGGACCAGCCATTTGCGGGTTCCAATCGGTTCTGTTTCTTTCTAGATTGTGCGTGGGTGGCTGTTCGACGTGCATGATTTGGAATGTTCGGGACTGCCCGCTCAAAAGTTCAAACCTGGATCACGGCCGGCGCGGGGACCATGGCCGCGCTGTTCGTTGCCGGTCTGATGGGCGCTTTCGGCGCCCTGCCCGCCCACGCTCCGCCGCAATTGCCGCTCGGCACCGCCATCGATGCCGGGCGCTGGAGCGTCCAGCCGGTTCGCGCCTATGTCAGCCACGCCAGGACCTATGGCGTGCTCTTGAAGCCCGGCCAGAAGGCGCTGGTGCTGGAGGCCGACATGACCAACCGCACCGCGCAATCCGACAAGGCCTATTTCGATGTCTTCAAGCCCGACGGCATCACCTTGCCCGACCCCATGCCGATGATCGCACTAATCCGTGATTCGACGCTGACGCCGGAACTCCATCCCGGCATGACCGAGCGCATGGCCTATGTCTGGCCGCTGGCCGGCGACGCCGCTGTCCCGACCAGCCTGAGCTTCGGCGTCACCGCCGAGATCTTCAAGCCGCGCGACAACCTCTATGGCTTGCCCGGCTGGTTCAATCCCTACCGGCTCGGCACCATCACCTTGCCGGTCGCCGACGTGCTGGCGCCGGGAACCGGCTCATGAGAATCCGCATCCTCGGCAATCTCGTCATCCTCTGCGCGACCGTGGCGCTGAGCTACGGCATGCAGGTGTCGAAACCGCATTATGCCGACCTTTCCGCGCCGATCCCGGTCGATGGCGCCATGCACGACGCCGTGCGCGCGCGCAGCTTCGATGTCCGGATCGACAAGGTCGTCTTTGCCCGCCAGCTCAAGACCAACCAGTTCGGCCAGGAAAAGCTTTTGACCACCAGCGGCCTGTGGGCGGTGGTGTCGACCAATCTCACCGCCACCGCCGCCTCCACCACGGTTGCCGACGGCACCTGGCAAGGCCCGACCGGGCTGCGCTACCACCAGACGGAGCGGCTCGGCTACCGCCAGGACATGCCGCCGCACGGCGTCGATCCAGGCCTGGAGAAGCGCGGCCTGTTCGTGTTCGAAATACCGCCCGACCAGATCCGCGGCGCCAGCCTGCTGATAGCAGCGCGCCAGTTCGGCCCGCTCGACGCCCAGGCGCGCATCAGCCTCGATGGGGTGCCGACAAGCGCCGACGGCCAGCCGGCGGATGTGCTGCCGGAGTACGACCTCGATGCCCCGCAGGCCCAGACGCCTCAAGGCAAGTCATGAGCGCCGTTTCTACCGGACCGATCGCCCGCGAAGACCGGCAGCCCGAGAAAAAATGGCGGCGGCGCAGCCTGGTGGCGCTTGCCATCCTGCTGCCGCTGACGCTGGCCGAGACCAGCCATGACAGCCTGCGTGAATGGCTGCACGGCGAGGACCTGATCGCCCGGGATGTCGATTTCGGCCAGTCGGTGCCGTTCGGCGGCAGCGACTGGAAACTGGCGGATCTGCGCGGCGGCAAGGCCGGCCGCCTGCCCGACCACGCCTTCGCCGTCATCGCCACGTTCTCGGTCAAGATAGGCGACCCCGACTTGCAAAAGCGGTGGCTGGGCTGCAAGCTGATGCTGACCGACGCCTCCGGGCGCCGCTGGCTGCCGGATGTCATCAGCGGCGTCAGCCTGCCGGCGGGTGTGATGAACTGCACCTCGGCGATCTTCTCCGGCGCCAGGAACGGCGACACCATCACCATCGGCGACACTTTTATTGTGCCGGAGGATGCGGTGAAAACAATTCGCCCGGCGGTCGGGCTTGGCAGCGAGCGGCCCTGGTTTCTGCGCTTTCATCGGCCGCCGAAATAGAGCAGCCCTCTCAGGACTTGGGTTCCTCGCCCCACGGACGTGGGGGCGAGGAACCCACGTTCTGCAAGGCCAGCGCCGACAAGAAACCCTCTACTTGGGTGCTTCGACTGTCCCAGCCGCCCCTTTCGACAGCGAAAACGCCGTCTCCAGCACGGCGGTCAGAAAACATATCCTGATCGGCTCGATCAAAATGCCGGTGGAGGAATCCTGGAACGGGCTGCCGAACAGCAGCGTCACGCCGTGCGAGAAAATCTGCCAGACATCGAGTTCGTGCGGCCCGATCAGCCGCGTCGCGCCGAGCCACAGCCAGGCCGCGCCCCAATCGATGAGGCGATAGCCGACGATCAGCGTGCACAGAAGCAGCAGGCTGGAACTCACCGTCAGCCGCACGCCATTGGCGATCGGCAGATAGCGCGAGCGGTAGCCGGCGATGAAATGCTCGACGAAGTCGCGCAGGAATTTCGGCAGGCCGGCATAGCGCTTGCCGAAGCGCTCCACGCGATTGTGCACGCGCATCAGCGCGGCATCGTCGCGCACGTCATAGCCATAGATCAGCGCCGCCATGACCAGCCAGATCAGTGGCAGGAGCATGTAGAAGAACAGGTTGACGGCCACCGTCGACGGCGCGATCGAAGTGATTTCGACCGGCACCATCGGGGCCGCGTTCGCCACCGGCACCGGGCTCGCCAGCCCGTCGGCGGCGGCCTGCAGCACCGACCAGAAGGAGCGGCTCATCAGCCATTGCAGCGCCGTGTCCTTCCAGCGGCTGATCACATAGAGACCGACGAAGATCCAGTTGGTCTCGCAGATCACCACCACGATCTGCCAGAACGACGCGGTCTTGGTCTTGGTCTGCATGAACTTGGCCAGCCGCCGGATCAGCCAGGACACCGCCACCGAGATCAGCAGCCAGCGCGAATCCAGCACGTCGAGCACATTTCCGGCCTGGCCGAAATCGGCCTGGTCGAGCGTGGCGCGCGAATATTGCCGCACGATATCGCCGAGGAACCCCCAGGCCGCGTAATAGGCGAAGAAGGGCAGCAGCGCGATGGAGATCATGCGCACCAGCCGCGAGCCGCGCCGGTCGGCTGCGTCCTGTTCCTCCGCGGCCTTGTCGGCGCCGCGCTGCGCGGCCAAGAGATGCGGCAGGCCGGGGCGCAGCACATGGAACATCGCCACCGTCACCACCAGCTGCGCCAGCGCCACCAGCGTCAGCATGGCGAGCCCGGCGAAATGATTGGCGAGCGCCACTTTCGCCGCCAGCTGCAGCAGGAGATCGCCGGCCAGCACCCCGGCCAACACCAGCGCGACAAGCTGCGGCCAGAAGCGCCGCAGCAGCGAAAAGCTCAAGCTGATCGGCCTGATGATGTCGGCAAACATGAGGTCTCTCACGATGCCACCCGCCCTGGGGTCTTTCTAGCAAAGGGTGATCGTTTTGCAACCGGGCCGGGAAATGGATGGTCGTGCTGTGGTTTGACCAGAAGTGCTGGTGCGAGGCGCCCCCCTCTGTCCTGCCGGACATCTCCCCCTCAAGGGGGGAGATCGGCTGTCATCAACGGTTTCGCCAATCTCCAAATTTGGAAATGTCGGGGCGACTGGAAAGCTTGGCAATCTCCCCCCTTGAGGGGGAGATGTCCGGCAGGACAGAGGGGGGGTGGGCGCAGACCGCCCCTTACCTTCGCACCCGCGACTTCAGCCACCGGTCAAACGCCACCGCCAGGATCAGGATGAGCCCGATCACGATGCTTTGCGTGTAGGACGAGACATTGTTGAACTGCAGCCCGTTCTGCAGCACGCCGATGAGCGCCGCGCCCACCACCGTGCCGCCGACCGAGCCGATGCCGCCGAACAGCGAGGTGCCGCCGATGACGACGGCGGAAATGACCGTCAGCTCGTAGCCGATGCCGGCGACCGCTTCCGAGGAATTGAGCCGCGCCGACAGCACGAAGGCGGCGAGCCCGGCGAAGAAGCCGACGATGACATAGACCGAGACAAGGATGCGGTCGACGCGCAGGCCCGAGAGCCGTGCCGCCTCTGCATTGCCGCCAACGGCATAGACGGCGCGGCCATAGCGGGTGTAGCGCAGCACGATGTGGCACAGGATCGCGGCGATGGCGAAGATGATCGCCGGCACCGGCACCGGGCCGATCAGCCCCGTGCCGAACCAGCGCATCGAGGCGTCGAATCCGGAGATCGGGCCGCCATTGGAGATGGTCAGCGTCAGCCCGCGAAACACCGTCAGCCCGCCCAGCGTGACGACGAAGGGCGGCACTTTCAGTCGGGTGATGGCAAGCCCCTGCACGCCGCCGGCGGCGGCGCCGACGATGACGGCTGCGAGCAGCGCCGCGAACCAGCCATAGCCCTGCGTGCCTGAGGTCGACAGCGACAGCGTGTTGGCCGCACCGCCCTTGGCGACGACGGCGGCGACCATGCCGCAGAAGGCCAGCAGCGAGCCGACCGACAGGTCGATGCCGGCGGTGAGGATGACGAAGGTCATGCCGAGCGCGATCAGCCCGGTGATCGAGATCTGCCGCGTGATGTTGAACAGATTGATCGGGTCGATGAAGCTCGGCTTCAAAACGGTGAAGACGACGACCAGCGCAGCCAGGAACAGCAGCGGCCCGAAACTCATCAGCAGCCGCGCGATCGTCGCGCCGCCGCGCTGGCTCTGCTCTTCGGCGATGCTCATCGTGCCTGATCCTCCGCATCCTGCCCAAGCGCATCTTGGCTGTCGAGCGCCATCAGTTCCATCAGTTTTTCCTCGTTTGCCTCGACGCCCGGCATCTCCCCGGTGATGCGGCCCCTGCGCATGGTGACAATGCGGTCCGACACCGCCAGCACTTCGGGCAGTTCGGACGAGATCATCATCACCGCGATGCCGCGCGCCGCCAGTTGCACCAGGATCTGATGCACCTCCGCCTTGGCGCCGACATCGACGCCGCGCGTCGGCTCGTCGACGATCAGCACTTTCGGGTCACGCGCCAGCCAGCGCGCCAGGATGACCTTCTGCTGGTTGCCGCCCGACAGGCCCTCGATCGCCTGCTCGGCCGAGGCCATGCGGATCGACAGCATTTTCCTGAAGCCCGACAGCGCGTCGCGCTCGCGCCGCTCGGCCATGAAGCCGAAGCCGTTGCTGAATGTGCCGAGCGAAGCGACGGAGAAATTGGGCAGGATGCCGAGCGCGGCAAAGATCGCCTGGTGCTTGCGGTCCTCCGGCACCAGGCCGATGCCGAGCGCGATGGCATCCGCCGGTGAGGCCGGCGCGATCTGTCTGCCGTCGAGCGTGATGGTTCCGGCGGCGATGCGGTCGGCGCCGAAAATGGCGCGCGCCAGCTCCGTGCGGCCCGAGCCGACAAGCCCGGCGACGCCGAGGATTTCGCCGGCCTTGACGTCGATGTCGACGCCGTCGAGCACGATGGCATGCGGCGCCTCGGGGTCGCGCACGGTGCGCAGGCCGCGCACCGACAGCACGACATCGCCGGCCACCGCGCGCTGCACCGGCCGTGCATAGAGTTCGGAAGCGGCACGGCCGACCATCTTCTCGATGATCCGCGGCAACTGGATCGGCCGTCCCTTGTCGCGGTCGAGATGCCCGGCCAGCCGGCCGTCGCGCAGCACCGTCATGCGGTCGCAGATGGCCGAGGCCTCCTCCAGCCGGTGGGTGACGAACATGATGGCGACCTTGTCCTGGCGCAGCCGGCCCATGATCGACAACAGCCGCTGCACCTCGGTCTCGGTCAGCGCCGAGGTCGGCTCGTCCATGATGATCAGCCGGCTCTTGAGCGACAGCGCGCGGGCGATCTCGACCAGCTGCTGCTCGGCCACCGACAGCGCCGAGACCGGCGTCATCGGATCGATGGAAAGGCCGACGCGGGCGATGATGTCGCGGGAATCCTGTTCCATGCGCCGCCAGCTCACCAGCCCCAGTGGCCCGACCGGCGCGCGGCCGATGAAAATATTCTCCGCCACCGTCAGCGTCGGGATCAGGCTGAGTTCCTGGTAGATGGTGACGATGCCGAGCCGCTTGGCGTCCTGCGGGCTGGACGGCGCGTATTCGGCGCCGTCGAAAATGATGCGCCCGCTGGACGGCGGCATGACGCCCGACAGGATTTTGAGCAGCGTCGATTTTCCCGCGCCGTTTTCGCCGAGCAGGCCGAGGATTTCGCCGGGGCGGATGTCGAGCGAGACGTCGCTCAGCGCGGTCACGCCGGCGAAATGCTTGGTGACGCCCTCGACGGCAAGCAGGACGGGCGCGGCTTCAGCTGGCAAGGGTTGCTCCCGTATTGCGGTAAGTGGCGGGAACGCGCCCGCCTTCGGCGCGCTGTCCCGCCAGCCTTGCCAATGAGCCCGTCTCCGCCAAGTTCTACTTCGTCTCGCTCAACCTCTCGGCCTTGTCGAGATTGTCCTTGCCGATGACGATTGGCGTCAAAAGCACCAGCTTCTCCTTCGGCTCGGTCTTGTTCTTGGCGTAGGCGACAGCGATCTGCACGGCGGTGCGCGACTGCTGGCCGGGGAACTGTTCGACCGTGCCGGCGAGCTTGCCGTCGCGCACGGCAACCAGCGCTTCCGGCAGCGCGTCGAAGCCGTAGATCTTGACGTCGGTGAAGTTGCGCGCCGCGCAGGCTTCGAGCGCACCGAGCGCCATGTCGTCATTGGCGCAGATGATGGCGTCCGGCTTGCCATTGGCGGCGAGCCCGGCTTCCGTCACCGACAGCGCCTCGGCGCGGGCGAAGTTGGCGGTCTGTTCGAAGATGATATGGTACTTGTCCTTCAGGGGATCGAGCACATTGTGCACGCCCTTGTTGCGGTCGATCGCCGGACCGGCACCCGGCTGGCCCTGCAGATGGAACAGCTTGGCGCCGTTGGGAAACGCCGCCACCATGGCCTGCGCCTCCGCCTCGCCGCCCTTGACGTTGTCGGCGCCGACATGGGCGAGAATGCCCTGGACACCGTCGACACGGCGGTCGATCGTCACCACGGGAACGCCGGCCTTGACCGCTTCCTCGATGGCAGGCGCCAGCGCGTTGACGTCGAGCGGCGAAATCACGATGGCGTTGACCTTCTGCACCAGCGCCGCCTCGATGTCGGCGGTCTGCTTGGTGGCCGAATTCTGTCCGTCGCTTTCGGTCAGGTTGACGCCCTGGGCCTGCGCTTCGGCCTTGATCTCGTTCAGCATGTGCACGAAGAACGGAAAGCCGAGATTGGGCACCGAACCAAGGATGGTGAGCTTATCCTCGGCGAACGCCGAAGGTGCGGCCAGCATCATGGCGCCCGCGGCCACGGACGTCATCAGGAACTCACGTCTGTTCATGGTTGATCTCCTCCACAAGAACGCACGCCCCGGAAACCGGGACGGTTTCAGGAAGGATCATGCGTCGGTTCAAAGTGTTGGAGCATCCTCCTTGCGCAGAACAGCGCATGCCGCTCCAGCTGATCGCCGTTGCAAAACTGCCTCCCATCGGCATCAGCCACGGGATGCTAACCCAGGGTCAACCATTTGTGCAACATCGATATAACAGCGCTGAGGGCGAATTATCGGAATTGTCGGAATTTTGGCCAAACCGACCTGCCCTGCTTCCATTCCGGGGCCGCGGCCCTAGTTTGACCCCCGAGTCATTCCTGAAGCTCAGTCATTCCTGAAGCTCAGTCCTTCCCGAAGATCAGTCCTTCCCTGGAGAAACCATGAAGCCGCACGTCATCTGCCATATGCTCGCCTCGCTCGACGGCGGTCTTCATCCGAGCCGCTACACCACGAGCCCGGACGGAAACCGGGCCGAGTGGTCAGGCCTCTATGAGCAGATCCACGGCGATCTCCAGGGCGACGCCTGGATCGTCGGCCGCGTCACCATGGCCGAGATGAGCAAGGCCGGCGCGCACCCACCGGCGCAGATCGGCAAGGTCGAGCGGCCGCATCATTTCGCGCAACGCGACGCGGGCACCTATGCCGTGGCGCTCGATGCCTCCGGCAGGCTCCACTTCGCCAAGCCGGATGTCGGCGGCGACCATGTCGTGGTGCTGCTCGGGCGTGACGTCTCCGACAGCCATCTGGCCGAGCTCGCCGCCGACGGCGTGTCCTATATCGTGTCGGAAACGGCCGAGATCGATCTCGCCGCCATGCTCGAAGTGCTTGGGCGGGAACTCGCAATCCGCCGGCTGCTGCTCGAAGGCGGCGCCGGCATCAACGGCTCCTTCTTCGCGGCGGGGCTTGTCGATGAACTCAGCCTTCTGGTCGCGCCCGCGCTCGATGCGCGGGCGCGAAACCAGGGTTTTGTCGAGTTCGGCGAAAGCGGCCTCGCCGGCAAGATGCAGCTGTCGTTGACAGACTGCAAAACGCTGGCGCATGGGCTCATCCATTTGCGCTACGCCGTCAGCCCTGGCTGAGGCCGCAGCCCATCAATAGCGCATGGCGTCGAGATCGGCGATCAGCGTCGGGCCGGTCGGGTGCCAGCCGAGCCGTGCCTGGGTCAGCGCGCTGGAGGCCGGCAGGTCCATGGGGGCGAACATTCCCATCCAGCCGAAATGCTCCGCCGCCTTTTCCGGCACGATCGAGACGACGGGCAATTTCAGGCCCCGGCCAAGCGCCTCGGCGATGGCGCGCACCTCGACGCCTTCCTCGCCGACCGCGTGATAGCGCGCGCCCGGCTGGCGCTTTTCGACGGCAAGCCGGTAGAGCCGCGCGGCGTCGGAGAGATGCCCCGCCGAATAGCGGTTGCGGCCTTCGCCGACATAGGCCGAGACGCCCTTTTGGCGCGCGATCTCGATGAACGGCGTGATCAGCCCCTGCTTGACCGGATTGTGGACCTGCGGCAGGCGCATGACCGACAAATTGATGCCGGCCTCCAGCAAGGCATTGCCGGCGAGTTCCGAGGCGATGCGCGGATTGGGGTGGCTGGCGTTGAAGACGTCCTCGACCGCCAGCTGGCCATGTCCGGGGCTGCCCACGCCGACGCCCGACGTGATGACCAGCGGCCGGTCGGATCCGGCGAGCGCCTCGCCGAGCGCCGCGATGACTCGGGCGTCCTTTTCGCAATTCTCGGCAAAGCGCGAAAAATCATGGTCGAAGGCGGTGTGGATCACGGCATCCGCCTTCGCCGCGCCGCTGCGCAGGCTTGTCGGTTCCTCGAGGGTTCCGCGATGCACTTCGGCGCCCGCGGCCGCCAGCGCGTCGGCGCCGGCATCGGAGCGGGTGACGCCGATCACCTGATGGCCGGCCTGGATGAGTTCGGGAACGAGCGCCGAGCCGATGAAGCCGGTGGCGCCGGTCAAAAAGATACGCATGCAAAATCTCCTGCACAGTTGCCCGCGCAGTATCCTCGGTCTATTATTCCATTAAAGTAGTGATCTTATCGTGGTATAATGGCTAACAGGATGCCCACCCCCGGTTCGCTCGCTGCCTTCCTGAAAGACCGCCGCACCCGGCTCGATCCCGCCTCGTTCGGCTTTTCCGGGCGCCGGCGCACGCCGGGGCTGCGCCGCGAAGAGGTCGCCCAGCGCGCCAACATCAGCCCGACCTGGTACACATGGCTGGAACAGGGCCGTGGCGGCGCGCCTTCGGCCGATGTGCTGAACCGCATCGCCAAGGGGCTGCTTTTGACCGAGGCGGAGCGCGAACATCTCTTCATGCTCGGGCTCGGCCGTCCGCCCGAGGTCCGCTACCGGGGCGACGAGGGCGTCAGCCCCCGGCTGCAGCGCCTGATCGACACGCTCGAGGCCAGCCCCGCTTTGGTCAAGACCGCCACCTGGGATGTCATCGCCTGGAACCGCGCCGCCGAGATCGTGCTGACCGACTACGGCACCATCCCCGCCGACCGGCGCAACATATTGCGCTTCATGTTCCTCACGCCCCACATCCGCGCCAAGCAGCACGATTGGGAAAACCTTGCCCGTTTCGTGGTCGGCGCGTTCCGAGCCGATGCGGCGCGTGCCGGCGCGGTCTCCGAGGTCACCCAGCTGGTGGACGAACTGTGCAGCGGCAGCGCCGAGTTCGCCACGCTGTGGCAGGAGAACGACGTGCTCGCCCATGGCGACGGGACAAAGCGCCTGAAGCATCCGGAACTGGGTGATATCGAGCTGGAATATTCATCCTTCGCGGTCGACGGCCGGCCGGATTTGAACCTGACCGTCTACAACCCGGTCGACGGCATGGTCGCCGACCGCATCCGCGCTTTGGCCAAGCTCCCGAGGTAAAGACCGGCGCCGCTGCGATGGAACAGCGCCTGCTGGATCAATCCTTGCCGGTCTGAACAATCGTGCTTCCACAAATTGATCCCCGGCCGGCCACCGCGACTGATATGCTGGACGGTGTCACCAAAAGTGAGGGCCGGCCCGATGGAGAAAGAGGCATCGCAGTTGCACTGGAACGCAACATATGAATCGAAGCGCGAGGACGGCGTCAGTTGGTTCCAAGATAATCCCGAGCCCTCGCTTTCGTTGATCAAAGAGATTGCCGAGCGCAGCTCTGCCATCGTCGACGTGGGGGGCGGCGCCTCTCGACTGGTGGATAATCTTCAAGAACAGCACTTTGAGGACGTCACTGTCCTGGATCTGTCTGCTACGGCGATCACGGCGGCTCGCGGTCGGCTGGCTGGGACAGGCGGGCACATCGATTGGATCGTTGCTGACATTCGCACCTGGTCGCCGAGGCGGTTTTACGATGTCTGGCATGACAGGGCTGCCTTCCATTTCATGGTCGAAGAAGCGGATCGTGACGCTTACCTCTTCACACTCAGGCGGGCACTCGCACCAAATGGCTGCGCGATTATCGCGACGTTCGCGCTCGACGGGCCGGAGAAATGCAGCGGCCTGCCCGTTCAACGATACGATGCAAGCAAGCTCGCCCAAGTCCTTGGATCCGGCTTTGCACTTGTTCGCACGCTCGACCATCTGCATCTGACGCCATGGGGCTCCTCTCAGTCCTTTCAGTTCAGCGTTTTCAGACGAGCACCTGACATGTAATCCGGCGCTGCTGTAAGACTGTCCGCGCCTGGCGCAGCCGCTTCGGCCACGCCGCCCTTTTCACCCTTGCGCGATTGCCGGCTGATCAGCGCGACGGCGGCGAAGGCGGCGATGCCGAACAGGCCGACCACGACGTTCAGCCACAGGGCCGGGAAAACGCCGAGGCCCGATATCATCAGGGTCAGGCCGAAAGGGGCGAAGGCGGAGCTGAACTGGCGCGCCGCCGTGATCCAGCCGACATGGGCGCCGTAGCGTTCCTGGCCGAACAATTCGAGCGGCAGCGTGCCGCCGACAATGCTCATCAGGCCCGAGCCGAAGCCGAAAAGCACGGCAAACAGCATGGCGCCGGGAACGGAGGGCGCCACCATCAGCAGCACCGCAAGACCGCCGGCCAGTGCGGCGGTCGCACCGAGCGCCAGCGAGGTCTGCGACAGGCCGCGGCCGAACAGCATGTTGACCAGCCGGCTCGCCACTTGCGACGGGCCGAACAGGCTGGCGACCAGCACCGAGGCGCCGCCGAGGCCGACCAAAGTGAGCAGCGGCACCATCTGCACGAGGATCGCCGAGAGCATGAAGCCCTCTATGGCAAAGCCGGCCAGCACCAGGACGAACAGGAGCGACCATCGCCGGCCGGGCGCTGGCGCCGACAGGCTCGCCGTGACCGGAACGATCCTCTCCCGCGCCTTGCCGACACGGCTGGAAAGCCGGGCCAGCCACCAATGGATCGGCAGGCAGACAAAAGCGTTGAGCGCGGCGAAGAGAACGAGAACGTCTCGCCAGCCTAGATGCTGGTGCAGCAGCGTCGTCAGCGGCCAGAACAGGGTCGAGGCGAAGCCGGCGATCAAGGTGAGATGGGTGATGCCGCGCCGCGCACCGCCGAGCTGTACGATGGCGACGAAGGCCGTGCTGTAGAGGACGAAGCAGGAGGCGAGTTCCATGGCCAGCACGCCTATGGCAAAGCCGGCGCGCCCGGGCGCCAGCGCGCACAACAGCAACGCGCCCGCCGCCGCCAGCGATCCCGGCACCATCAGGCGCCCCGCCCCGACCCGGTCCGCCAGGCTGCCCGCGAACGGCGCCAGGATGGCGCTTGCCAGCAGCGACATAGACAGCACGGCGAACACCCATCGCTGCGACCAGGCGAGTTCCGCCGCCACCGCCGGCGCCAGGATGCTGTAGCTGTAATAGAGCGTGCCGTAGCCGACGATCTGCGTGGCGCCCAGCGCCCAGATGGCGGAGGCAGGAATCTTGGCGTCGCTCACTCGGCGGCTTCCATCTTGCCGGCATTATCGAAATAACAGGCAAAAATTCAGGCGGCCGCGTCACCCGCGGCCGGATTGCAGGCGGCATCGGCGCAGCATTCGTCGGCCAGGAAGCCGATGAGATCGTTCATCATGGGATAGTTGGCGCGGCAGATCAGCGTCGTCGCCTGCCGCTCCTGGCTGACCAGCCCGGTCAGGATCAGCCGGTGCAGATGGTGCGACAGCGTCGAGGCGGCGATGGCGAGGCTTTCCTGAAGATAACCGACAGGCCGGCCCGCTTCGCCGGCCCGGACCAGGATACGATAAAGCTTCAGCCGCGTCGGATTGCCGAGCGCTTCCAGCTGCTTCGCCGCTTGTTCGAGTTTCATGGAAATAGCATGCGGCCGACGACGGAAACCGTCAAGCCATATTTCGAGAAATATCGAAATAGACTTCAGACGACCCGCTTGCCGCTCGCGTCGATAACGACCTCGCCATCCTCCTTGGTGAACGGGCCGATCTCGGGATTGGGCAGGATATCGAGCACCTTTTCGGACGGCCGGGCCAGCACGACGCCGAGCGGGCTTACCACGATCGGCCGGTTGATCAGGATCGGACGCGCCAGCATGAAATCGAGGATCTCGTCGTCGCTCCATTCGGGATCGCCAAGGCCGAGTTCGGCATAGGGCGTGCCCTTCTCGCGCAGCAATTGGCGCGGCGTCATCGCCATCGCGTCGATCAATTCGACGAGCCTTTGGCGCGACGGCGGCGTCTTCAGATATTCGATCACCCGCGGCTCCTCGCCGGACTGGCGAATGATCGCCAGCGTGTTGCGCGAGGTGCTACAGGCCGGGTTGTGATAGATGGTGATGGTCATTGCGCGGCTTTCATCTCAGTGGCGGTCTTGGGTTCAGCCAGCAGCCATCCGGCCAAGGCGAGCGCCAGCAGCGCGCCCGCCAGTTCCGCTGCTATGAAGGCCGGCACATCGGAGGGCCGGATGCCGGCAAACGTGTTCGAGAAGGCACGCGCGATGGCCACCGCCGGATTGGCGAAGGAGGTCGAGGCGGTGAACCAGTAGGCTGATGTGATGTAGAGCCCGACCAGCCAGGGGATGGCATCGCCTCGGAAGCGCAAGCCGGCAAGGATGGTGAAGACCAGGCCGAAACTCGCGACCAGTTCGGCCAGCCACTGCCCCTGCCCGCTGCGCACCGTCGCCGACACCTCGAGCAAGGGCAGGTCGAACATGGCATGCGCGACCAGCGTGCCGGCGAGGCCGCCGTGAATCTGGACAGTGATGTAGCCCAGCACGGCCAGCCAGCCGATGTCGCGCCGCAGCCCCAAAACCAGGGTGACGGCCGGGTTGAAATGGGCGCCGGAGACCGGCCCCAGCGTGGTGATCAGCACCACCAGCATGGCGCCGGTTGGAATGGTGTTGCCAAGCAGCGAAAGTGCGACATCGCCGGTCAGCCGGCTGGCCATGATGCCCGAGCCGACCACCGTGGCGACCAGCATGGCGGTGCCCAGCGCTTCGGCTGCGAGGCGGCGTCGAAGGTCGATCATGTCAAGCTCAACATCTGCAGGTCACCGCCTGGAGGATCGGCTGGCAAAGCTCCGGCGCGCCATTGCAGCAGTCCTCCATCAGGTAGGCCAGCAGATCGCGAAACCCGGTCATGTCGGCCGTATAGCGGATGCTGCGCCCGTCGCGCTCGGCATGCACCAGCCCGGCCTGGCCGAGGATCTTCAGATGCGCCGACATGGTGTTCTGCACCGCACCCAGCCGCGTCGCGATCTCGCCCGCCGGCACGCCCTCGGTCCCGGCCCGCACAAGCAGCCGGAACACTTCCAGCCTGGTTTCCTGGCCGAGCGCGGCGAGCGCCTGCAATGCTGCTGCCTTGTCCATCAATCCACATATCCAGATTTATGGATTAGTGGCAGTGGACCATGACAATGGTGTGACGGCCAGGGCTCACGCTTTGCGCCGGGAACCCGTCGTGCGTGGTTCGCTCAGATGCGGGCGCCAGCCATGTACGCGATCCCGCCCGGCGGCCTTGGCGCCATAGAGGGCCTCGTCGGCGCGCCGCAGCAGATCGGCGATCTCGATGTCGGCACTCCCGTCGAAAGTGGCGACCCCGATGCTGACGGTGACGATGCCCTTTTCGCTGCCGGCATGCGCGAGCCGGAGGTCGCGCACCTTGCCGCTAAGGGTTTGGAGCCTCGATCCATCCCCCCATACGAAATCCGCCAAGAAGTGCTATGCCTTGGGTGTCTTCACCGCCACCAAAGTTAGTTCCGCGGAGAACTATTCTGTCTTCTACGCCACCACCTATGATAACATTATTGCCTTCACCAACGATGACTATGTCTGGATCGCTATCTCCATAAAGATAGAATGAATCGTCCCCAGCGCCACCTTCGAGAATATCTACCCCGGAGCCATCACGAAGGTGGTCATTCCCTGCACCCGTAAAGATATACTGTGGCCCACTAACGCCGATAACTAGATCGTCCGTACCATCGCCACTGATGAATAGGTCATTTGTGAAGACGTTTGTTACAGAAACGCCATCCGCTTGGAAGGCAAGAATCGCAGTATCTATATGATGCCCTCCAGTCAGCTCCTGACCATATACATCGAACCAACTCGTCGACATGGCGCCCGGATATGACACTCTGATGTCATCACTCCCCATCTCGGACATAATAAGATTTTCGAGCTGCACGGTATCGCCAACTATGTCCATCTTGTGGTGATCAAAACTTGGATATGTCCCGGAATCATCCCCAAACGGCACTCTGACGCCGTACTCATTCAAATATGTCATATCGTATGTGAAATAAACCTGGTGAACTACTTCATGAACGATTGCTCTAACGCTGTCAAAGGTTGATAGATTACCATCTTGATTGATAAAGCTTTGCGATTCCGCGACAGCAAAGTCGAAATATATTTCACTAACTTGAGGCCTTGGAAGCTGGTCGAACGGGGAACTGCCCATGACCCCCTCCTGAAATATAAATTTTAAATACCTATCATCAGACACCAATTTATCAAGCAATTCTCTTCCGCTGTCAGACGCGCTATACAACAGATTAATTATTGAATCTATCTCATCTCGATCGGATGTCGAAACGAGACTGCCAACAACAGGATCTAGGGTCGTATTCCTGAAAGGTGCAGCAGCATAGCAGTAAGATCGTGACGTACGCGTGCTATTGTCGTCGCGTCGTCAATGTTCAAGCCTCTAATTTCAAATAATTTAGCTACAAATCTGTTGGCAACCCCGCAAGAGGCGCTGGCCGAAAATCTACCTACGTCCAAAAACTCAAATATACAGTCAAATTCTTGATCAGATTTAGCCATACGCTTGGCAAGCGGAACGAAAACCGGATTCGAACCAATCACCATCTCCGATTTAGACGCTGTTACATAAAATACAAAACACAAAATGCAAGGTATAAATACAAGCCTTCGCATCTCTAATTTACCTCCTGGGTATTCATAGATCAGGTTGGAAAACGCAGACCATCGTATTCACTTCTATGTGGAAACCCGCCCATGACACCTGTTTAAATGTGCTGCAGGCACCACCATGACGCGCCCAAACGAGCCATAACACGACCGCACTCTAGCCACGCTACCCCAAGCCAAACCCTTCAAGGCCATGTCAGAGATTTTCCGACGCGAGCAGAAACTACCAGTAATGTAGAAACACCTAAGGTAAAAGTCGCAAACTATTTGTGCCACTAGAAGCACAAAAAATGAGAATTACAAGATAGAATCGATCTACGATGGAAAAAGCTTCAAATACCAGCTGTTTTAATCAAATCTTTGGGCGTCGCTCCGGCATGATTCAGCCCGGCTTCCGCTCACCCCCAGCGCATCGTGCCGACAAAATCGATGAACGCCCTGAGCGGCGCCGGTGTGAGGCGGCGGCCCGGATAGTAGAGGAACGGGCCTGAGAATTCCTGCCACCAGGGCTTCAGCACCGGCTCCAGCCTGCCATCGTCGAAATAAGGGCGCAGCCAGTCCTCGAACAACGAGACGATGCCGCCGCCGGCGACCGCCACCTCGAGCGCAAGCGCCATGGCCGTTCCGGTGCTGACCAGCAGCGGGCCGGTCGGCTCGACGCTCACCACCTCGCCGTCGCGTTCGAACTCCCAGGGCGGCGTCAGGCCGCTGGCGAAGCGGCCGCGCAGGCAGGCGTGACGAAGCAGGTCGCGCGGATGCTCGGGCCGGCCGTGCATGTCGAGATAGGCCGGTGCGGCGGCGGCGGCGTAGTGCTGCCGGCGCGGGCCGATCGGCACGGCGATCATGTCCTGCTCCAGCCGCTCTTCATAGCGGATGCCGGCATCGCAGCCGCTCGCCAGTATGTCGACGAAACTGTCCTCGGCGGTCACTTCCACGCGAATGTCGGGATAGGCGGCGAGGAAAGGCGGCAACAGGCGCGGCAGCACCAGCTTCGCCGCGACGACCGGCACGTTGAGCCGCAGCGTGCCGGCGGGGCGGCCGCGAAAGCCGTTGACCACGTCGAGCGCCGCCTCGACCTCGCCGAGCGCCGGGCCGAGCCGCTCGAGCAGGCGCGCGCCGGCCTCGGTGGGCGCGACGCTGCGCGTGGTACGGTTGAGCAGCCGCACGCCGAGCCCGGTCTCCAGCCGCCGCACCGTCTCCGAGAGGCTGGAGGCGCTGACATTGCCCACCCGCGCCGCCTCGCGAAAACCGCCGGCGCGCGCCACCGCCATGAACGCCTGTAGGTCGCCGAGATCCGCCGCCATTGTTCGCCTTTTCGCACAGGTTGTGCCGATTGCACCATATTATCGCGCATGCGTGCTTTGTCTACATTGGGCCGATCCAAAGGAGATGAGACCATGACCGACATCAGCAAGGCCGGAACATTCAAACTCGGCGACCGCACCGTAAAGCGCCTCGGCTACGGCGCCATGCAACTGGCGGGACCCGGTGTCTTCGGCCCGCCGAAGGATCGCGACGCGGCCCTTGCCGTGCTGCGCGAGGCGATCGCCAGCGGCGTCGACCACATCGACACATCCGACTTCTATGGCCCGCACATCACCAACCAGATCATCCGCGAGGCGCTGCACCCCTACCCCGCCAACCTCACCATCGTCAGCAAGGTCAGCGCCCGGCGCGGCGCCGATGCATCGTGGCTTCCCGCAATGTCGCCCAAGGAGCTGACCGAGGCCGTGCACGATAATCTGCGCAATCTCGGGCTTGATGTGATCGAGGTCGTCAACCTGCGCTCCATGCATGGCATCCACGGCCCCGCGGAGGGATCGCTCGAGCCGCAGTTGAACACGCTCGCCGAATTGCAGCGCCAGGGCCTCATCCGCCATATCGGCATGAGCAACGTCACAGCGACACAGATCGCCCAGGGACGCAGCATCGCCGATATCGTCTGCGTGCAGAACCAGTACAACATCGCGCATCGCGACGACGACGCGCTGATCGACGTGCTTGCCGCCGACGGCATCGCCTATGTGCCGTTCTTCCCGCTTGGCGGCTTCACGCCGCTGCAGTCGGACACTCTGGCCAATGTCGCCAGGAAACTCGGCGCGACCCCGATGCAGGTGGCGCTCGCCTGGCTGTTGCGCCGCGCGCCCAACATCCTGCTCATCCCTGGCACCTCCTCGGTCGGCCATCTCCGCGAAAACCTGGCGGCGGCCGAACTCGACCTGCCGGCCGATGCGCTCAAAGTGCTGAACGGCATCGGCGGTGAAGCCGAGCAAGCGGCATAAGGCTTCCTGCTGTCGGTCGGCAGACTACCGGCTGCCGACCCTGGCGATCCGTGTCTGCGGATCGCAATAGATGCCGTAGAGCGTCTGCAGGATTCGCTCGACCTCCGCCGAAGCCAACCGGTAGTAGACCTGCTGGGCATCTCGCCTCGTGTCCACGAGCTTGAGCGCGCGCAACTTTGAAAGCTGCTGCGACAGCGCCGACTGGTTCATCGCAACCAGTTCGGCCAGTTCGTTCACGCTCGTCTCGCCATCCAGCAGATGGCACAGGATCATCAGCCGTTTTTCATTTGCCATCGCGGCGAGCAGTTCGGACGCCTCGCGCGCCTGCTTGTCCAGATCGGCTATTTTTATGTTGCGCATATGAACACATTATCATATTAAGAGTTACGAATAATATTAGTCTGGCACGGCTGCCTGTCAAGTCGATGGATCGATACCGATGCTTCGCTCCGTCAACGTCGCTTGATCAGCGTCAAGTCGCAGCCCGCCACAATGGCGCAAAATCAGCCAATCCCGCGTGGGATCAGCAGTGTCGGCGTTGCGCCAAAGCGACGCCGCAACGGAGGAAGAACATGGCGCATATAGTCGTCCTGGGTGCCGGGTTGGGAGGCACCATCATGGCCTACGAGCTTCGCGACGGACTGGCCGGGGAACACCAGGTTTCCGTCGTCAACAATGGCAGCCACTATTCATTCGTGCCGTCCAACCCTTGGGTCGCCGTCGGCTGGCGCGACAGGCAAGCGGTGGAAATAGACCTTGCTCCGGTGCTGGCACGGCGCAAGATCGGTTTTCATCCGCAGGGAGCCAGGCGCGTCCACCCGGTCGAGCGCACGGTGGCACTCAACGACGGCTCATCTGTCTCCTACGACTATCTGGTCATCGCCACCGGTCCCGAACTCGCTTTCGACGAGATCGAGGGCCTCGGGCCGGAGCACAACACCCAGTCCGTCTGCCACATCGATCACGCGCTCAAGGCCAGGACCGCCTTCGACGCGCTCATCGCCAAGCCGGGCCCGGTCGTCATCGGCGCGGTCCAGGGCGCGTCCTGCTTCGGGCCGGCTTACGAATTCACCTTCATCCTCGACAAGGCGCTGCGCGACGCCAGGGTGCGCGACCGCGTGCCCATGACCTTCGTCACCTCCGAACCCTATATCGGCCATCTCGGCCTCGACGGCGTCGGCGACACCAAGGGCCTGCTCGAGAGCGAGATGCGCCAGCATCACATCAAGTGGATCTGCAACGCCAAGGTCGACAAGGTCGAGCCCGGCAAGATGTTCGTCCAGGAACTCGCCGACGACGGGTCGGTCAGGCAGGCGCATGACTTGCCGCACGCCTATGCCATGATGCTGCCGGCCTTTCGCGGCGTGGCGGCGGTGCGCGGCATCGAGGGCCTGACCAATCCGCGCGGCTTCATCCTTGTCGACAAGCACCAGCGCAACCCGGCGTTCCCCGAAATCTTCGCGGTCGGCGTCTGCGTCGCCATCCCGCCGATCGGCAAGACACCGGTCCCCGTCGGCGTGCCCAAGACCGGCTTCATGATCGAATCCATGGTCACGGCGACGGCGCGCAACATCGGCCGGCTGGTGGAGGGCAAGCAGCCTGACGCCCAGGGCACATGGAATGCGGTCTGCCTCGCCGATTTCGGCGATTCCGGCGTCGCCTTCGTGGCGCAGCCGCAGATCCCGCCGCGCAATGTCAACTGGTCGTCCTCCGGCAAATGGGTGCATACCGCCAAGGTCGGTTTCGAGAAGTATTTCCTGCACAAGATAAGGGCCGGCAAGTCCGAACCCTTCTATGAGCGCCTCGCATTGCAGGCGCTTGGGATCGACAAGCTCAAGCAGATCAAGGTCGAGGCATCGGCGGATGTCCCGGGAGCCTGACCGGCGCAAGCCGGCGCGGCTGGCGGTTGCGGACGGCGGTTGACGGGGGCGCGGTGAAGGCCGCGACCGCCAGCGATAAATCCGGCATCACCCTTGCGGTCAACCGTAATATTCATATATTTAGATATTATCATATACAAAAGGAGATGACAATGTCCCTAGATCGTTCCGTTCTCGCCTTCGCCGGCATCATGGTGCTGCTGTCCGTCGTGCTCACCGCCTTTGTCTCGCCGCTGTTCGTGTGGCTGACGGTCTTCGTCGGCTTGAACATGCTGCAGTCGGCGTTCACCGGCTTCTGCCCCGCTGCGATGGTCTTCCGCAAGCTCGGCATCAAGCCGGGATGCGCGTTCTGAGGAAAATCCGGATGCGCCTGCCTCTTTTGTTCGCCGCGCTGTTGGCGGCCTCTCCGACGCTTGCCGGCACGCTGACACTGGCGCCGACGACGGTGACCGAATGGAAAGCGGTCTATGGCCGTGTCGAGGCGCGCGACACCGTTCCGGCGCGCGCCCGTGTCGGCGGCCTTGTTGTCGATCTGGCCGTCACGGAGGGCGAGCAGGTCAAGGCGGGGCAGAAGATCGCGACCGTCCAGGACGACAAGATCGCGTTTCAGGTCGCCGCTCTGGACGCCCAGCTTCGTGCCCTGCAGGCGCAGCTGGACACCGCGCAGTCCGAACTTGCCCGTGGCCAGACGCTGGTCGACAAGGGCGTCATGACCGCGCAGCGTCTCGATCAGCTGCGCACCGAAGTCGACGTCGCGCGCAACCAGCTTGCCGCGACCGAGGCGCAGCGATCGGTGATCGTGCAGCAGGGCGCCGAGGGCGACGTCTTTGCTCCCGGCGACGGCCGCGTGCTGACCGTGCCTGTGACGCGTGGCGCGGTCATCATGGCCGGTGAGGTTGTGGCCACCATTGGCGGCGGCGGGGTGTTCCTGCGGCTTGCCGTCCCGGAGCGTTACGCGGCGTCGCTGAGAGAGGGAGCCGCCATCCGTATCAATGCCGGCGGCAAGGAGGTCCCCGGTCGCCTCGCCAAGATCTATCCGCAGATCGACAATGGCCGCGTCATCGCCGACGTCGAGGTCGATAATCTCGATACCAATTTCATCGACGCCCGTGTCTTGGTCGAGCTGCCGGTCGCCGAGCGCTCCGCGCTGCTGGTGCCGGCTTCGGCCATCCAGACCCGTTCGGGGATCGATTTCGTGCGCGTCGCCGCAGGCGGCGGCAGTGTCGAGCGCGCGGTGGTAACAGGCGAGCGGTCCGGGCGCGCCGACGGCGACTATGCCGAGATCCTGACCGGCCTTGCGGCCGGCGACGTCGTGGTCACGCCATGAAAGGTCCCGCCTCGTTCGGCATTGCCGGCGCGCTGACGCGGGCCTTCATCGCCTCGCCGCTGACGCCGCTGTTCCTGGTCGCCGCCTTCGCTTTCGGGCTGGTGGCGCTGCTCACGCTGCCGCGCGAGGAGGAACCGCAGATCTCGGTGCCGATGGTCGACATCTTCGTGCGCGCCGACGGGCTGAAGGCCGACGACGCCGTCAAGCTGGTCACCGAGCCGCTGGAGACGATCGTCAAGGGCATCGACGGCGTCGAGCATGTCTATTCGCAGACGCGAGACGACGAGGTGATGGTCACCGCCCGCTTCATCGTCGGCACCTCGTCGGACGCTGCCGTGCTGCGCGTCCACGACAAGGTGCGCGCCAACATGGATCGCATTCCCGTCGGCGTGCCCGAGCCGCTGATCGTCGGCCGGGGCATCGACGACGTCGCCATCGTCACGCTGACGCTGTCGCCGAAGCCGCAGACAGCCGCGCGCATGACGGCCAACGACCTCACCCGCATCGCGCGCGAACTGCGCACCGAGATCGCCAAGATCGACAATGTCGGCCTGACCTATCTGGTCGGCGACACTGGTGAGATCATCCGCGTCAATCCGAACCCTGAAAAGCTCGCCCTTTACGGTGTCACCCTGCAGCAGCTCGCCGCCAAGGTGTCGGGCGCCAACAAGGCCTTTCCGGCCGGACATGTGCGCGACAAGGGCGAGCAGATCGACATCGTCGCCGGCGAGACATTGGCCTCGCCCGACCAGATCGGCAACCTGCTCCTGACATCGCGTGACAACCGACCCGTCTATGTCCGCGACGTGGCCGACGTCGCCTTCGCCGCCGACGCCGGTGATACGCTGGTGTCGACGGTCACCAGGGCCGGCGTCGGTGTCGAGCGCGTGCCGTCGGTCACGCTCGCCATCGCCAAGCGCGCGGGATCGAACGCGGTCGCCGTCGCCGACGCCATTCTGCACCGGGTCGCATTGCTCCAGGGCGGGCTGATCCCCGGCGATATCTCGATCGACGTGACGCGCAATTACGGCGAGACCGCCAACGACAAGGCCAATGAGCTCCTCTACCATCTCGGCCTGGCGACGATCTCGATCATCGTGCTGGTCTGGGTCGCCATCGGCCGCCGCGAAGCGATGGTCGTGGCCGTCGTCATTCCGGTGACCATCCTGCTCACGCTGTTTGCCTCGCGCGTCATGGGCTACACGCTGAACCGCGTCTCGCTGTTCGCGCTGATCTTTTCCATAGGCATTCTCGTCGACGATGCCATCGTGGTGATCGAGAACATCTCGCGCCACTGGGCCATGGGCGGCGGCCGCGATCGCCGGCAGGCGGCAATCGAGGCGGTGGCGGAGGTCGGCAACCCGACCATCGTCGCCACCTTGACCGTGGTCGCCGCACTGCTGCCGATGCTGTTCGTCTCGGGAATGATGGGTCCCTATATGAGCCCGATTCCGGCCAATGCCTCGGCGGCGATGATCTTCTCCTTCTTCGTCGCGGTGATGGTGACGCCGTGGCTGATGCTCAGGCTTGCCGGGCGGGCGCCGGTGCATGCCCATCAGGATCATGGCAATGGCGGCCCGCTCGGCCGCGCCTACACCGCCGTCGCCCGGCCGATCCTGGCCTCGAAGACGGCGAGCTGGGCCTTCCTGCTCGTCGTCGGCGTGCTGACCCTGGGCTCGCTCGCGCTGTTCTACACCGAGCATGTCACGGTCAAGCTCCTGCCCTTCGACAACAAGTCCGAACTGTCGGTGACCATCGACCTGCCGGAAGGGTCTTCCGTCGAAGCCACCGATGCGGTGGCGCAGGCCGTCGCCGCCAGGGTTCTCGAGTTGAAGGAGGTTCGATCGGTCCAGACACATGCCGCAACGGCGGCACCCTTCAACTTCAACGGCCTCGTCCGCCATGCCGTCCTGCGCACCGAGCCGCAGCAGGGCGACGTGGCGCTCAACCTGCTGCCGAAGGCGAACCGTGCCCGCTCCAGCCATGAGATCGCGCTCGACGTCCGCCAGCGCATCGCCACGATCCCCGTACCGCAAGGCACCAGCCTGAAGGTGGTCGAGCCGCCGCCCGGCCCGCCGGTGATGGCGACGCTGCTGGCCGAGATCTACGGACCCGACGGCGAGACCCGCCGCAAGGTCGCCGCCAGGATCGAAGCGGCGTTCCGCTCCGTGCCCTTCATCGTCGACGTCGACAATTCCTGGGGACAGCCCGCACGCCGGCTGCGCGCCACGATTTCCACCGACGATGCGGAGTTCTTCCACGTCGAGGAAAGCGACGTCTTCGACACGCTTGCCATCCTCAATGGGGGCAGGACCGTCGGCTATTCGCATCGCGGCGGTGGCCGCCAGCCGATCCCGATCCGCATCGAGCGGCCGAAGGGCGAAAGGACGCTCGACGAGCGCTTCCTGACCACCCCCATTCCGGCCAATGTCCTGCCTGGCGACCGCGGCGTGGTCGAACTCGGCGATGTCGTGCGGGTGACGCCGGAGCGCGCTTCGTTCCCGGTGTTCAGGCACAATGGCCGCGCTGCCGAAATGGTGACGGCCGAGCTTGCCGGCAGCTTCGAGGCGCCGCTTTACGGCATGCTCGCCGTCAGCAAGGCCATCGACGCGCAGGACTGGGCCGGACTGCAGAAGCCAGCCATCTCGCTGCATGGCCAGCCGGAGGATGAAAGCCGGCCGACGCTTTTGTGGGACGGCGAATGGGAAGTCACCTGGGTGACCTTCCGCGACATGGGGGCGGCCTTCGGCGTTGCGCTGCTCGGCATCTACATCCTCGTCGTCGCCCAGTTCGGCTCGTTCAAGGTTCCCCTGGTGATCCTGACGCCGATCCCGCTGACCTTCATCGGCATCCTCGGCGGGCACTGGCTGTTCGGGGCGCCGTTCACGGCCACCTCGATGATCGGCTTCATCGCGCTGGCCGGCATCATCGTGCGCAATTCGATCCTGCTGGTCGACTTCATCCGCCATGCAGCATCGCCCGACAGGCCGTTGAGCGAGGTGCTGATCAAGGCCGGCGCGATCAGGTTCAAGCCGATCCTGCTTACCGCGCTTGCCGCCATGATCGGCGCGGCGGTGATCCTGACCGATCCGATCTTCCAGGGGCTGGCGATCTCGCTGCTGTTCGGCCTGGCCTCCTCGACGCTGCTGACGGTCCTGGTCATTCCCGCGATCTACCGGGTGCTGCGCACGTAAAAAGGCCGCCTCGGGGAAAACCTGGCGGCGGCCGAAAATGGAGTTGCCGGCCGACGCGCTCGAAGTGCTGAACGGCATCGGCCGGGCTCTGACCTAGATCAAAACCGGTTTCCTGAAAAGCGGCTAGAAACGCCTGAACAGCGCCCGCCGCGTGGGCGGCGAAGGCA
Organism: Mesorhizobium sp. B2-4-19; assembly: GCF_006441315.1. Lineage (NCBI taxonomy): Bacteria > Pseudomonadati > Pseudomonadota > Alphaproteobacteria > Hyphomicrobiales > Phyllobacteriaceae > Mesorhizobium > Mesorhizobium sp. B2-4-19. Next base: position 119,139 of record NZ_VFUV01000006.1, read on the forward strand.
AGATCAGGAGAAAAGCATTGAGCCGCCTGCATATCGAAAACCACCAGGTGTCGCGCATCGGCTGGCTGCGCGCCGCCGTCCTGGGGGCCAATGACGGCATCGTCTCGACGGCGAGCCTGATCGTCGGCGTGGCGTCGGCCGCCGCGCCGGCTTCGCAGGTTCTGGTCGCAGGCATAGCCGGCCTGGTGGCGGGCGCCATGTCGATGGCGGCCGGCGAATATGTCTCGGTCAGTTCCCAGTCGGACACCGAGAATGCCGACCTCGCCCGCGAACGCCGGGAACTCGAGACACAGCCCGAATTCGAGCGCGAGGAGTTGGCGCAGGTCTACGTCAAGCGCGGCCTGGCGACGGACCTCGCCCGCCAGGTCGCCGACCAGCTCATGGCCAGGGATGCGCTGGCCGCGCATGCCCATGACGAACTCGGCATTTCGGACATGACCACGGCGCGGCCGATCCAGGCGGCGCTGACCTCGGCGGCGACCTTCAGCATGGGGGCGGCAATGCCGCTGCTCATGGTGCTGGTGTCGCCGGCCTCCATGCTGGTGCCGGCGGTCTCGCTTGCGTCCCTGCTCTTCCTTGCCCTTCTGGGCGCCATCGGCGCCAAGGCGGGCGGCGCCAACATCCTTCGCGCAACGTTGCGCGTGACCTTCTGGGGCGCCTTCGCCATGGCGCTCACCGCCGGCATCGGCGCGCTGGTCGGCACCGCGGTGTAAGCGGCCGGCCACCTGCCCGGCCGCTTATGCCATCACCCGCCGACCGCGACCTGGAACCAGGACAAGGCCACCGCTTGCGATAGCCGCGCCTCCCATGCCATCTGTCCGATACAACGGACCGACCCGAAGCAGAATGGCAGCACGACCGACATCGCCCACAGCCAGGCCATCAGGCGTCAGCCTCAACCGCGCGCTGTCGAAACTGGGCCTGTGCTCGCGCACGCAGGCGCAGGTGCTGATCGCGGAAGGGCGCGTGCGCGTCGGCGGCAAGGTGGTGCGCGATGCCGCGCTGCGCGTCGACCTGAACCGCGACCGCATCGTCGTCGATGGTGCGCCCGTCGTTGCCGAGCGCAAGGTCTATGTGATGCTCAACAAGCCGCGCGGGCTGGTCACCACCCGCGACGACCCGCAGCAGCGCGACACCGTCTATACCTGCCTCGAAGGGCTCGATCTGCCCTTCGTCTCGCCGGTCGGCCGCCTCGACAAGGCCAGCGAAGGCCTGCTGCTGATGACCAACGACACGCATTTCGCCAACCGGCTGATGGACCCGGCCTCGCATTTGCCCAAGACCTATCATGTGCAGGTCGGCACGGTGCCCGACGAAGCGATGCTGGAGACGCTGCGCGTGGGCGTAAGTGTCGACGGCGAAACCCTGACCGCCAATTCGATCGAGCTTTTGCGCAGCGGCGGCCGCACCGCCTGGCTGGAGATCGTGCTCGACGAGGGCCGTAACCGCCACATCCGCCGCCTGCTCGCCGCGCACGGCATCGAGGTCAAGCGCCTCATCCGCATCGCCATCGGCCGGCTGCCCCTGGGCGACCTCGCCAAGGGCGCGGCGCGGCACCTGACGGAGGAGGAACTGGCGATGCTGGGTGGCTGAGCAAGCGTCCAGCTGGCCAGACCGCAAGCGGCCAGGCGCGTTTTCCGTCGGGAATTTGCGTTAGAACGAGGAGATGGAACAGCGGCCCATCAAGCCTTGTTTGTGATCCACATGCTTGGCGCGCCGACCACGCCGGCGCTCACCATCGCCTCTTTCAATTTTGGGTTCTTGATGAAGGCCTGCGCCTCGGCGACACTGGCGAAATCATGGGTCACCGTGACGTCGTTGGGGTTGTCCGCCGCCTGATAGACGGCCTCTGCCTTCACGCCGCCCGCCTTTTGAACCGGGGCGAACCCGTCATAGACTTTGCGCCAGGCCTTGTAGTCCGACACGGTATGTCTCACGAACAATGTCGTCATATCCATTCCCTCCCAGGTTTTCGTTGCGCCCAAAAGATCGGCGATGGGCGGTCCAGTTTATCGCTCCGATCCCGTCCTTGGCAAACAGGCTGACCCGCCGGAGAAGCGTTCGAGACGTACGCAATCCGACCTCGGCGGCAGCTTTGCGCTGAAGACGTAGAGTCCGCCTTGTGAACCCCTCGCTAGTCGAAGACCTTGCCATATCGTTCATCAGCGTCGAGAACCTTATCGCCGCTCTGTGTGAGGCCATGAAAGACGTAGCCGTCGAATTCAGCCACGTTCTCTCGCATAGCATCCCAAACCACCTTTCGCGTGACGGAACTTGTACCCGTCGTCACGAGAAAGCGCGGTGAGGCAGGGGGTGGTCCATCGGTCACGATCGGTAGTCAGTATTTGCACGGTATATTAGTAAATGTTAAATTAAAGACTGGAATCGCGATTGGTATGCGGCTCGCGACCATTCCGGCGATCGCTCGCCGCCGTGGAGAAACTGGTAACCAGAAATCGGAACACGGGAGGATGAAATGACTTTCAAGCATTGTCTGCTGGCCGTCGTTTTCACGTCACTCTGCATGGGATCTGCTGAGGCCCAGCCTGCGAAAGAAGCCATCGAAGCCGCTAATGCCGAGTTCGTGAAGGCGTACAACAGCAAGGATGCGGCCGGGGTTGCCTCGAAATACACGGATGATGCGGCCGCATTCCCGCCGGATATGGCGCGGGTCGACGGCCGCCAGAATATCCAGAAGCTATGGCAGGGCGCGATGGATATGGGCATATCGGAGCTCACGCTCACGACGCTTGATGTCCAGGAAAGCGGAGATTTTGCGTTCGAGTCCGGGAGTTTCTCCCTCAAGGCGCCGGGCAAGGATTCGAAGCAGGTGGATGCCGCCGGGAAGTATGTCGTGGTCTGGAGGAAGGATCAGGACGGAGGCTGGAAGCTCTACCGGGACATATGGAACTCCGACCCCGGGAAATGAGTCCGCATGCAGCCATCCCCGCCTGCGGATGGTGCTCGCAAGCGACTGATCTGGCTGTAGGCCTGAACGCGGGGAATAATGGCGATAAGGGTAATCGGAACGGGCTTTGGCCGGACAGGAACGGACTCGATGCGCGAGGCGCTGACGATCCTTGGCTTCGGCCCCTGTCACCACATGTCCGAAGTCATGGGCAATGAAGACCAGAAGCGGCTTTGGCGTGCGCTGGCGAAGGGCGCGGCGCCAGACTGGAACCAGCTGTTCGCGGGCTACGCGTCCTGCATCGACTGGCCCTCGGCGCGCTATTGGCGTGATCTGATTGAGTTCTATCCGAAGGCCCGGGTCATCCTGACATACCGATCTTCGGAAAGCTGGTGGGCAAGCTTCGAGAAAACGATCCTCGCGGGTATCAGCCAGAGCACGGATCAGGAATCGCTGGGTCTTGCCTTGATCTCCAGGCAAGTCTTCGACGGCCGGCCGCACGATCGCGCCAATGCCATCGCCGTCTACGAGGCCAACGTAAGGGCGGTCATTGCGACAGTGCCGCCTGGTCGGCTGCTGGTCCACAATCTCGGAGATGGGTGGAAGCCGCTCTGCCTGCATCTCGAAGTGCCGGTGCCGGACAAGCCCTATCCCAACCGCAACAGCACCAAGGACTTTCAGTCGGCTCTTGCACAGAGCTAGTTGGCCGTCTGCAAGGGGCGCGTTAGCGGACATTCCGTACGGCGACCATTGCACGTTTAATCAGCCACAATGTTAACGAATGAGAGCCGCCTGATCCACGCCCGCGAAAGATTTTCGCCGCCCCACCGATGATTTCCACCCGCCCGCGCTGTCCTCATCCATAGGCGCCGGAATTGTCCGGGCCGGAAAAGCGAGGTGATCCATGGGATCGTTGCAAGGTCAAAATGTCGTCGTGGTCGGAGGCAGCCGGGGTGTCGGCCGCTCGATCGTGGAAGCCGCGCTCGGCGAAGGCGCAAATGTGCTTGCCGTCGCCCGCGGCGCGGAAGCGTTGAAGGAGCTCTCCTGGGAAAAGCCCGGAGTCGGGACTCTGGCCGCCGACGCCACGCAAGACACGGCGCCCGATAGGGTGTTCGCCGCGCTGCAGCCGGATGTGCTGGTGATCTCAGCCGGCGCCTTCGCCCCATCGGCCTCCATCCAGGACCAGAGCTGGGACGATTTCTCGGCGAATTGGGAGACGGACGTCAAGGCATCGTTCCTGTTCTGCAGGGCAGCACTTCAGGGCCGGTTGAAGCCGGGCAGCCGCGTGGTGCTGATCTCCAGCGGCGCGGCATTCAGCGGCGGACCGCCGAACTCCGGCGGCTATTCCGGCGCCAAGCAGATGCAGATGTTCCTCGCCGCCCACAGCCAGAAGGAGGCCGACCGGCTTGGCCTTGGCCTGCGCTTCATGGCGCTGGCGCCGATGCGCATCATGGCCGGCACGGGCCAACGGCCAGCCGGCGGTCGCGATCTATGCCCGGCGCCATCAGGAACCGGAATGGCGCGCCCCAATCGCTGCATGTCATCGAGCCGCCCGATGGCGCTATCGCCTCGCTGACGATCTATGTCGCCCCGCTCGGCCCTGCCCTGTTCGCCGCCTTCGGCCTGCCGCCGGTCTGGTCCGGACCGGAAGCGTAGCCGTCGCAATCCTCTGCTGACAGAAAGCTGGCAGGAGGCCTAGCCTATAGGTCGGTCGGGAGCCCGGCCGCGGCTTCAGCGATCATCAAGGAGCCCATGCGATGAATTTCGTCTCTGTCCGCATCATCACCTCGGACGTTCAGCGCCTCGTGCGCTTCTACGGCGAGATCGCCGGCATGCCGGTGACGGTCTACACGGAGGATTTCGCGGAACTCGCGACACCTTCCGGCACGCTGGCGATCGGCAGCACGCGCACCTTGATGCTGTTCGGCGGCGACATCGCACGCCCCGCCGACAACCACACCGCCATCCTCGAATTCCGCGTCGGCGACGTCGATGCCGAATTCGCCCGGCTGTCCGACTTCATCAGGGACACGACCGTGCAGAAGCCGACCACCATGCCCTGGGGCAACCGCTCGCTGCTGTTCCGCGACCCCGACGGCAATCTGGTGAATTTCTTCACGCCGGTGACGGCGGAAGCGATCCGGAAGTTCGATAAGTAGCCGCCCTATTTCAGGTTCCATTTGCGCACGACCGGCTCGCTAAGATCATGTTCGTAGCCGAGCACGCTGATGCTCGCCGTATCGAGCACGAACAGCGCGCCGGCTTCCGACGGCAGGCCGAGCCAGCGCGCGGCGAGCACGCGCAGGAAATGCGCGCTGGAAAAGATCAGGATCGAGCCGCCAGCTTCGCGAAGCTGTCTGATGATCCTGCCGGCGCGGGCGCCGACATCGGCGGCCGTCTCGCCTTGCGGGCAGCCGTCGCGAAATACGTTCCAGCCCGGCCGCTCGGCCAGGATGTCCTTGGTGGTGCGCCCCTCATAGGCGCCGTAGTCCCACTCCTGCAGATCATCCATCTTGACGCTCTCACCGCCAAAGCCGGCCAGCACGCTGGTGTTGTAGGCGCGCTGCGAGGGGCTCGACCACACCGCCGAGAACGACAGGCCATCGAGCCGCTGCGCCACGCCCCGCGCGGCGGCCTCGCCCGCCGGCGTCAGCGGCATGTCGGTGCGGCCGGTATGCTGCCCCGAAAGGCTCCACGCCGTCTCGCCATGCCGGACCAGATGGATTTGCGGATACGCGCTGCTCATACGCTCGGCCCTTCATTGACGTCTGGCCAAAGCTGTAGCTGTCGGCGCAAGGGAGCGAAAGACCCGGCGACGGTCGCGGCACTTGAGCGCCGCTTCGCCACCTGCGTTTCGCAGCTTGGCGGCGGCGGTTCTTGTGCATCACCGCTGGCTTACCAATCCGTAAGGTCCTTTGCCAACGAGTTTTCACGAACCTGTCATGTCCACCCGCCTATCCTTGATCCATCGGGGCTGCGAGACGAGGGACACTTCAATGAAAACACTATCTCTGGCGTTGGCGGCGGGCACGCTGACGGCGGCATTGGCTGGCGCGCTGTCCAGTTCCAGCGCCATCGCCGCGCCCTACAAGCACGTACTGCTCATCAGCGTCGACGGGCTTCATGCGATCGATCTGGCAAACTATGTCGCAGCAAATCCGACAAGCTCGCTCGCCACGCTCGCCCATACCGGAATTTTCTATCCGAATGCGCTCGCCAGCGCCCCGTCCGACTCCTTTCCTGGCCTCGTGGCACAGGTAACCGGCGGCACACCCAAATCGACGGGCGTGTTCTACGACGACAGCTACGACCGCACCTATTTCGCGCCGGCTTCGGACTGCAAGGGCGAGCCGGGCGCCGAGGTGGCCTTCGCCGAAAACATCGACGTCGATTCGACGCGCCTTGACGGCGGTGGCAAGCCAGGCGATTACCGCAGCCAGATCGACCCGGCAAAGCTGCCGATGACGCTGGTCAACGGCAAATGCTCAGTGGTCTATCCGCATGATTTCGTGCGGGTCAACAACGTCTTCGAAATCGTGAAAGCGCATGGCGGCCGCACGGCCTGGTCCGACAAGCACCCGGCCTATGAATGGCTGAACGGACCTTCGGGCAAAGGCGTCGACGACCTCTACGCTTTGGAACAGGACAGCTTGATTCCCGGCACGAAGGTCAAGACGACGGGCAGCTTCAAGGCCGAGCGCGACTTCGATGAAGCGCGCGTCCATGCGGTGATCAACGAAATCAAGGGCCTCGACAGCACCGGCTCGCATTCCGCGGCGGTTCCCACGCTTTTCGGCATGAATTTCCAGGCGGTGAGCGTGGGCCAGAAGCTTCCCAAGTCCGGTCCCGGCGACGAGGCCGGTCTGGTGGGTGGCTATCTGGACGCCAGCGGCGCGCCTGGCAATGGTCTCGCCGGGCAGCTCGCCTATGTGGATGGCGCTCTCGGCGAACTGATGACCGCACTCAAGGACAACAAACTCGCCAATTCGACCCTGATCATACTTGCCTCCAAGCATGGCCAGTCGCCCATCGACCCGGCGTCGTTCCAGCCACTGGACGATGATCCCTATACGAAGACACCGGGCTATGCCTTCCACATCGCCGACGATGCCGCGCTGATCTGGCTCAAACCGCAAGACAGGGTCAAAAACCTCGCGGCCGCGCAGGATTATCTCGAGAAATCGAGCAAGGCTGAAGGCATCGCCCAGATCCAGCCGCCGAATGCCCTTGCTCTCGCTTATCAGGATCCGGCCACCGACAGCCGTACGCCGGACTTCATCGCCACGGTCAATCCGGGCGTGGTCTACACATCCGGCTCGAAGATTGCCGAACACGGCGGCGCCAATGTGAACGATCGCAACGTGGCGCTTCTCATCAGCGGCCCTTCGCTCACGCCAAGGTCCGTGCCGGCTCTGGTGCAGACGACGCAGGTGGCTCCCACCATACTGCGGGCTCTTGGCTATGACGCGAACGAACTCCAGGCTGTGAAGCTCGAAGGCACCCAGGAGCTGCCGGCGGCACCGTTCTAAGCCGAGGATCATACCGTTTCGCGATTGGCCCGCCGGCACGCTCGGCGGGCTGCCCAGCGCCTGCGACGGGCCACTTGGCAGGATGCAGGCTTGGTGAGGCGTTCAGCTCCGCAGCAACGGCCTGACGGATTCGCTGACGCAACGCGCGATTTCGACCTCGAGGCGCTGACGCTTGCGTATTTGTGCCCGTTTGTTCGGCTTGTAGTCCGCAGGATCGCGTTGAGCCTTCACCAGGGGCAAGGCATACATCGTCCGACATATTGGCCTACCCCCGGACTCCACCCAGAACCTGTCGTAGTCGGCGGTGATGCGGCGGCGCAGGGCATAGTCCCTCGAAAAGACGTGGCCTGCGTTTGATGCCGCGACAAGGCCATGCAGTTTGAGTGAGGATGCCAAATTCTGGGCGACCAGGAGCAGTAGCGTTTTCGGTCGCAGACCTTCCATGGCTTTGGTCAGTATCCGGGAATCCTCGAGACCTTGCACACCGGTCGACGTCGACTTCAGAGCGCCGATATAGAGGATCTTGCCGCCGCCGCCACCGAGACGTAGAAGCGACTGGTCCACAATCGCGAGCCCCATTTCGATGACGGGACGTCCTTCCAGGCGCAGGAGAAGGCGCCATTCCCCCTCTCGGTACAAACCTGCCTGGCCCGTCAGTTCCACCGTGACTTCACCGGCAACGGTCGACATTGTCAAAAGCTGACGACCGCGCGTGTGGCTTTCGACCAGGGCGGCTTCGGTCAAAAGACGCGCCGCCGCGGTGTAGTGACCAATGACGGCGGCAGAACGATGGATACGCATCAGATTGGCGGCGAGATACGGCCGAACAGGCTTCAACGCAATGTCGGGGTATTGGGCAAGGATTGCAGTGAACGGCTCAACACCGAGGGCCGACCGAATGGCGGCGATATCGCGCCGGAACATCCACCGAAGCGCCGCCCATTTGCTTTCATGCACCCAATTGTTCAGCTTGCGCCGAAACTTGGAGGGTGACCGTTTTATTGGGCCTGTTGGCAGTAATGGCCGCGGAGCGCCCATGGCAAGCATCATTTGCTGTATTCTCGGTCGCACGTGTCAGTCAAAGGCAGCGGATGATCTCAATCTTGGATGTCGTAACTTACCGCCGCCTCGCCGCGGATATACGAATTCGTAAGGTAGCCACTAAGGTCGACCTTCCCGTGCGTGGTCTTCGGCCCCCGCCCTTCGTCGCAATCACCTCGGTCGCGGCGCAGCCGAGCCGAAGCCAACAGGGATACCGGAAGATCGCCGCGGCACGCCCCCTCGCCTGGCCCTGATCCACATGACGCTGGCCCTGTGAGCAGACCGGCGGCGCAACTATATCAGGAGGAGCCACCAAGGCTCCCGCCACCCCCAAGGGCGCCAGCCCTTGCACAACAGGTCAGATCATCATGTACAGACATCTGCTCATCGCCACCGACGGATCGGAACTGGCCGACAAGGGCGTTGCCCATGGCCTCACATTGGCAAAAGGCATCGGCGCCGCCGTCACCTTCGTCACCGTCTCGGAACCGTTCCCCATCTTCGCCTGGGGCGGCGCCATGGCCGGCTATGCGGCGGGCGACGAACTGGTCGTTTACCAGGAAGAGGCGCGTAAATATGGCAAGGAGGTTCTCGACAAGTGCAAGGCTTCGGCCGATGCAGCCGGCGTGTCCGCCAAGCTTGTGCATGTCGAGGACAAACGGCCCGCCGAGGCGATCCTGGAACTGTCGCAGGCGCAAGGCTGCGACCTGATCGTGATGGCCTCGCATGGCCGCCGCGGCCTGGGCAAGCTGCTTCTGGGCAGCCAGACCGCGGAAGTGCTGTCCTATACCGCGATTCCGGTGCTGGTCGTTCGGTAATGGATCGACCGGCGCGCTCATGCCCTTGAGGTCAACGCGGCAGGATTTATATTGTACGGATTCAATCCGTACCGTATTATCATGGGCAAAGGAGATACCTGTGCCGCGCAACGTCAGCGACAACGGTCGAATCGATTTTCGGATTGCGCCCGAAGCGAAAGCCGTGATCGCTCGTGCGGCGGCCTTGTCGAATGTCGGCCTGACCGAGTTCGTCACGCGTTCGGCACTGCGTGACGCCCAAGCCACGATCGAGCGCGCGGAACATCTTGCGCTGTCGGAACGGGACAGTCTGCGTATCCTCGACCTGCTTGAGAACCCACCCTCCCCGACCAACCGTCTTATCCGCGCTGCCAAGGCCGGTCAGACCCTCGCGTGAACTCCACGACCTGGCAGGAAACGCCGATCGGGAAACAGCATGACCGTGCCGCCTTCGACTGCGGCGACATGGACCTCAACACCTATTTGCAGCGCTTCGCCCGTCAAAACCATGAAAGCGGTGGCGCGAAAACTTTCGTTGCCGTGACGGCGCAAGATCCTTCGCGCATCCTAGGGTTCTATTCTCTCAGCCCGGCTTCGATCGACTTTGCCCGGACGCCGGCCATCGCCAGACGCGGCCTTGGCCGCTATGACGTGCCGGTCTACCGTCTAGGTCGGCTCGCAGTGGATCGCACGATACAAGGCCGCGGCCTCGGCGGCGGTTTGCTGCTCGCTGCCGGAAAGCGCTGTATGGCAGTCGCGGAGGAGGTCGGCGGCGTTACCTTGCTGATCGATGCCAAAGGGGATCAGGCGGCACGCTGGTATGAGGGTTACGGTGCGGTCCGTCTCGACGACGCGCCGTTGTCCCTGGTTCTGCCTTTCGCCGTGATCGCCAAGGCGATAGCTGCGTTCTGAACGCCTGCGGCGGTGCTGGTGGTTCACTAAGCCTGGCCCTTAGAGGCAGAATCCGTCATGCGTCAGCTATTCGTTTAGCCGTGCCGGAGGGAAACAACGAATGGCGCATGAGGATCACACCAGGGTAATCCCCGGGAGAACGCCACAATCGGCGGCCATGCTGGCGGACGTCAAACGGGCGATGGCGATCACCGTCCGTCTCAACCGGTTGACGTTCAACGACGCGGACGAGGTCCGCGCCCTGTTCAGCGAACTGATCGGCAGGAAGGTCGACGACGGCTTCCTGCTGATCCCGCCCTTCTACGCGACCGGCGGGGCCGACACCCGCGTTGGCCGCAATGTCTTCGTCAATCAGAACTGCACGTTTTATGATCTTGGCGGGCTCGACATTGCCGACGACGTGCTGATCGGGCCGAATGTCAGCCTCATCACGTCAGGCCATCCGCTCGAGCCGTCGCGGCGGCGCGCCTTCACGACGGCAAGGCCGATCGTCATCGAGCGCAATGTCTGGATCGCCGCCGGCGCGACGGTCATCGGCGGCGTGACCATCGGCGAAAATTCAGTCGTCGCGGCGGGCTCGGTGGTGACCAGGGACGTTCCCGCGAACACGCTTGCCGGCGGCAACCCGGCGCGGGTTATCAGGTCGATTGCCGAGTGAGGGCGTCGCAGGCCAGCGTCTGGACGGAGCCTTTGGCTCGCCGATCGATCGTAATGACATTGTCATTACGATCTGCTATGTCTGCGTCAAGGAGCTATCCATGCCAACGTCACATCGTCCGTTGCCGAAGAGCGTCCCGCTCAATATCCGCGTCAAGCCGGAAGTTCGCAACCTGATCGACCGGGCTGCCGAACTGCTCGGCAAGAATCGCACCGACTTCATGCTCGAAGCGTCGCAACGCGCCGCCGAGGAAGCGCTGCTGAACCGTCTCGTCTTCTCCGTCGAGCCGGATGTCTATGCCGCGTTTCTGGCACGCCTTGACGCGCCGCCGCAGCCAAACGACCGGTTGCGCCGCACGATGACAACAAAGGGTCCGTGGGACGCGGCGTGAGCCTGTCGGCTCCGGTACCGCTCGCCGATCATCACGAACTGCGCGAATTTTCATCGGGCATACCCTCACTCGATGACTGGTTGAAAAAACGGGCTCGCACCAACCAGACAGGCGGCGCGTCGCGCACCTATGTGAGTTGCGACGGAGACCGCGCCATTGGCTACTACGCCATTGCTAGCGGCAGCGTGACGATGGTCGAAGCTCCCGGTCGCTTTCGGCGCAACATGCCCGACCCGATCCCAGTTGCCATGCTGGGCAGGTTGGCGGTCGACCAAGCTTATCACGGTCGAGGCGTTGGCCGTGCGCTGGTAAGGGATGCCGGCCTGAGAATACTCCAGGCCGCCGAAATCCTGGGAATCCGAGGCATTCTGGTCCATGCAATTTCTGAGGATGCCCGGGCTTTCTACATGGCTGTCGGGTTCGAACCTTCGCCGCTCGAGCCGCTGACACTTACGGTCACGCTCGCCGATGTCAGAGCAAGTTTCGGCTGAGAATTGCCGCGCAGCAAAACCCGTCACGGCCGTCCCTAACGCAGCGCCTCCAGCACGAGATACACGCCCAGCGCCAGCAACCCGACAAAGAACACCTTTCGAAAAGTCTCGACGCTCATCTTCTGGCGCAGCGCCTGGCCGATGAACATGCCGGCCAGCGCCGGCAGCAGCGCCAGGATCGAGCCCGTCAGTTGCGCCGTCGGCGACGCAAAAGCGCCTGTCCTGAACAGGCCGAGGGCAAGCGCTGCCGTCGAGACGGTGAAGGACAGGCCGAGCGCCTGGATGAGATCCTCCCTCTCCAGCCGCAGCGACTGCAGATAGGGCACCGCCGGAATGACGAAGACGCCGGTGGCGCCGGTGACCAGCCCTGTCGCCACGCCGACCAGCGATGACATCAAGGCCTCGTGGCGCGCCGGCGTGGTGAAGCCCAGCTTGAGCAGGCCGAGAATGGCGTAAAGCACCAGCGCCGCGCCGAGCCCTGCCGAGGCCGCGCCCGCATGCGCGCCGGTAAGCACCCCTGCCCCGGCGACGGTGCCCAGCATGATGCCGGCCATCATCGTCCACAGCCGCCTGCACAGGCCGCAGAAGGCGGGGCCGGTGAACAACTGCCAGAGATTGGTGACCAGCGACGGGATCAACAGCAAGGCAGCGGCCTCGGCCGGCGGCATCGTCACCGCCAGCAGGCCCATCGCCACGGTCGGCAGGCCCATGCCGACGACCCCCTTGACGAAACCGGCGGCGAGAAAGACGGCGCCGATCCACGCGATGATGCCGGCGCTCAGCATGCCCACGCCACGCGATCAATCATGCAGCAGCATGTCAGCCGCATCGGCATCCGGTTTTGCCGGCACGGCATCATGGCTGGCGGGAACCGCCGTGGTGCATCCGCGCAGGCCAGGCTGCGCCTGCGCCATGGCAAGCGAGGCCACGGCGACCGCCAGCACGATCGCCATGCTTTCAAGAATACCAAGCCGGCCTGTCGCTTTTTCGCTCATCGCAAATCTCCATCGCAAAAGATTTGACCGACATCCGGCCCGCGCACAATGTGGAAGTTGCGCTGCCAGCCTTCGTCCAGGCCGAAGGCTGAGGCCAACACCGCGTACCTCGCAGGAGCAAAAAAGATGCGCTTCGATCTCACCGATCTCCGGCTGTTCCTGCTGGTGGCCGAGCGCGGCAGCATCACCCATGGCGCCGAGCTTGCCGGGCTGGCGCTGGCTTCGGCGAGCGCCCGCATCAAGGGCATGGAGGAGCGGCTCGGCGCGCCGCTTCTGGAGCGCCGCCGCCGTGGCGTGGTGGCGACAGCCGCCGGCCAGGCGCTGCTGCACCATGCGCGCGCCGTGCAGAACCAGATCGAGGCGATGGCCGGCGACCTCGGCGCCTATGCCGGCGGCCTGCGCGCCCGCGTGCGGCTGATGGCCAACACCGCCGCCACGGCCGAGCTTTTGCGCGACACCTTGCCGGCCTTCCTGGCGGCCCATCCTGTCATCGACATCGATTTGGACGAGCGCCCCAGCCACGAGATCGCCGAGGCGGTGGCGAGCGGTGCGGCCGATCTCGGCATCGCCGCGACCTGGGCCGGCCTTGCGCATCTCGAACAGAAACCGTTCTTCATCGACCGGCTGGTGGTGATCGCCGCGCGGAACTGGCCGGGGCTAGCCGGCCTGCATAGCGCCAGCCTCGCCGACATGCTGGGCGAACCCTTTGTTGGCCTCGGCCTCGGCCATGCCCTGCAGGAGCACATCACCCGCCAGGCCGCACGCCTGGGCGGCCATCTGCACATCCGCATCCGCGTGCCCGGCCTCGACAATGTCTGCCGGCTGGTCGCGCAAGGTGCCGGCATCGCCATCGTGCCGGAAAGCGCCGCCCGACATTCGGCCCGCACGCTGCGCAGCCTGCGGCTGACCGACGACTGGGCGACCCGCCAGCTCAATTTGTGCGCCCGCAGCTTCGACGAACTGACGCCGCAGGCAAAGCTTCTGGCCGCCGCCCTGGCCTGAGCCGGAACGGGTGGCCTGCCGGGCCGTCACCAGGGCAACGGACCCTCATCGTAGAAGTAGCCGCCGGTCGGACCGTTTTCGTCCAGGGTCGCCAGGCGAACAATGATCTCGGCCGCCTGTCCCACGGTGCGGTAGCCGCTGTGTCCGTTGAAGTCCGTCGCGGTATAGCCGGGATCGGCCGAATTGACCTTGATGCCGGCTGCGGCAAACTCCTTCGAGAAGGCAACGGTGGCGGCGTTGAGCGCCGTCTTGGAGCTGTTGTAGCCAAGGATATTGATCGCATAGAATTCGTTGGCCGGATCGGTCAACCCGCCGAGCGACCCCAGCCCGCTGGAAACCATCACCACATTGGCGCGCGGAGCTGCCTTGAGCAGCGGCAGGAAGGCCTGCGTGGTGCGGATCGGCCCAAACACGTTGACCTCGTAGACATCCTTGATGACATCGACGGGCTCCTCGCTAGGGGCCAGAATTGGGCCACCCAGGACGCCGGCATTGTTGACGAGCACATCGAGACGCCCGTCCTCCTCCGAAACGCGCAGGGCGGCAGCCTTGACGCTGGCGTCGCTGGCGACATCGATTTCCAGTATGCGCACATCAAGGCCCTTTTGCCTGAGCTCGGCCGCCGCCGCTTCGCCGCGGTCCCTGTCGCGGCTGCCCAGCCAAATCCTGTAGCCTGCTTCGCCCAGCCGGCGCGCGGTTTCGTAGCCGATGCTCTTGTTGGCACCGGTCACCAATGCGGTCTTGTCGGTCATGTCTATCTCCAGTTTGATCTGTGGTGGTCTGCGGCAGAGATGGGGCGGACCGCCGGCCGGCGCGTGCCGAAAACTGGTGAGTTCTTGCCTATTCCTGCCGGGAGCTTGATTGCCGGCCGCGCCGATGCGATCTACAGGCTGTGAAGAAATCGCTCGACGACCTCAAAGCCCAGGTGATGCGCCATGCGCGCGGCCGGCTGACCGAAACCGGCATTCCCCGCGTCACCATCATGAAGGGCGAGGCGACGACCGGGCCGTTGCCGGGGCTCTACGACCCAAGGCTTTGCCTGGTCCTGCAGGGCGCCAAATCCGTCATGATCGGCGATCAGCTGCTGCATTACGACGCCGGCCGCTACTTCATTGCCGCGGTCGAAGTACCGGCCGTCGGCAAGGTTTTGCAGGCCAGCCCACAGCATCCCTACCTCTCGGTCAGCCTGGCCTTCGACACCACGCTGATCGCTTCGCTGCTGCTCGACATGCCGCCCGTTGCCGAGGCGCCGATCGGCCATGGCTTTGCCGTCAGCCGGGCCGACGAGGCGCTCGTCGATGCGTGGCTGCGCATGATCGAGCTCATCGTTCATCCGGCCGAAATCCCTGTGCTGGCGCCCTTGCTCGAACGCGAAATCCTGTTTCGGCTGCTGCAGGGACCGCAAGGCGCCATGCTGCGCCAGATTGCCGGCGCCGATAGCCGTCTGTCGCAGATTCGCCGCGCGCTGGCCTGGATCCGCGATCACTATGCGGAGCCGTTCCGCGTCGAGGATCTCGCCCGGATGGCCGGCATGAGCGCCTCGGTGTTCCACCGCCACTTCAAGGCGGTCACGGCGATGACGCCGATCCAGTACCAGAAGCGTATCCGCCTCAACGAAGCGCGCCGGCGCCTGCTCGCCACGTCGGGCGATGCGGCCGGCGTCGCCTTCTCCGTCGGCTATGAAAGCGCTTCCCAGTTCAGCCGCGAGTATGCCCGCCTCTTCGGCGCACCGCCCGTGCGCGATGTCGGCCGCCTGCGCGCCACGCCGGAGCCCACCGAGCTCGCCTGACCCCCTTGATTCGAAGACGCAACAGCAAGGCGGGAAGACCACGCGTTGCGAAGCCTACGCGCCGCGCCCTCGAACGGCCCGTGCGTCGGCTTCGACAGGTCCACCACCGGGCGCTCGATCCGCCTCCCCGCATGGGGAGGAGATGATCATAGCCCATAAATGATACGGGCCTTGCTGTTATTAAAAATTTCCCCTATGGTCTTTTCACATAAGAAAGAAAAGAGCATCTATTTCTCTCATTTGTGAAAGACGGGTACCTTGCGGGAACATCTCGATCTGACCGATCGGCGGCTGGTCAAACAGCTGTCGCAGGATGCGCAGCCGGGCATCAACCGCCTTGCCGAGATCTTGGCGATTTCGGTGCCGACGGTGCGCTCGCGGCTGCGCAATTTGCTCGACCGTAACCTTCTCAAGATCGTCGGCCTGCTGAACCTCACCGAGCGGCCCGAACTGATCTCGGCCATTGTCGGCATCAATGCCCAGGGGCGCGGCCGGGCTCGCGAACTGGCGCAGCGCATTTCCGAACTGCCCTTCGTCAACTCGGCTTCGGTGGTCACCGGACGCTTCGACATTATCGTCGACGTGACGGTGGCCGGTGACGTCGCCGATCTCTACCGCGTCACCAGCGAACTGATCCCGGGCGCCGGCGAGCCGGGAGAGGTTGTGCGCAGCGAGACCTTCGTCGTCATGGCGTCCTGCAACAAATGGGTCAGCCTGCCGGAAGGCTGCTGGTCGGACGACCGCAAGGAGCTGGCATGAGGATAGCGGTTCTCGGCGGCCTCGGCCTGCAAGGCCGCGCGGCCATCGCCGATCTCGTCGCCAGTGGCGTCGAGGAGGTGATCTGCGTCGATACCGCGCCGGATGGCGCGGCCCGGCTGGCTGATCTGACCGACCTTTCCCGCGTGCGTTTCGTCATGCCCAAGGGTGCGATCGGACAGGCGCTTGCCGATGTGCTGGCTGACGCCGACGCCGTCATCGATTTGCTGCCGCAGCCGCTGATGCGTGAGGCGGTCCAAGCCGCCATCGCAACCCGCACGCCGCTGGTCACCACCAATTACGCCAAGACCATCGCCGACCTGGCGCCGGAAGCCGAACGGGCCGGCGTTTCGATCATGACCGAATGCGGGCTCGACCCCGGCATCGACCTCGTGCTCTACGCCCGCGCCGCAAAACAGTTCGACACGATCACATCGATCGATTCCTATTGCGGCGGCATTCCCGAACCGAAGGCGATGGCCAAGCCGCTTCGCTACAAGGTGAGCTGGAACTTCGACATGGTTCTGGTCAGCCAGAACCGCGACAGCGTGATGATCGAGGACGGCAAACGCGTCGCCGTGCCCGCCGCCCGCCAGCACGACAGTCCTTTCATCCATGAGATCGAGGTCGCCGGCCTCGGCCGGCTGGAAGCCTTCCCCAATGGCGATGCGCTGCATTATGTCGAGATGCTTCCCTCAGCCAAAGGGCTGCGCCGCTCCGGCCGCTACACGTTGCGCTGGCCCGGATGGTCGGCCTTCTGGGCGCCGCTGAAGGAGCTCGGTTTCCTCTCCGAGGACAAGGTGCCCGGCACCTCCAGCAGCCCGCGCGAATTCCTCGGCCGGCTGCTCGGCCCGCAACTGCAATATGGCCCCGGCGAGAAGGACCTTTGCGTGATGCGCAATGTCTTTTCCGGCCTCGAAGGCGGCCGAGCCAAGACCGTGACATCCGATTTGATCATCGAGCGCGACCTGGCGTCGGGCCTGTTCGGCATGAGCCTCGGCGTCGGCTATCCCGCCAGCATCGTGGCGCAGATGCTGGCGCGGCGCGAGATCATCACGCCAGGCCTTTTGAACCCGCTGCTCGACGTGCCCGACGAAGCCTTCTTCGACGAACTGGCCAAGCGCGGCATCAAGGTTGCCGAGACGGTGGCCTGGGACTGAGGATTTTCGAACGGCCCGCCGGCAAACGGCGGCGCCGCTCAAAAAAAGAGCCCAAGGGAATCCGCGGGCAAACAACAACAGGGAGGAATGCCAAAATGAAGATTGCCAGACTTTTCATCGCCGGACTTGCGCTCGCGGGCCTGACCGCTGCGGCCAGCGCCGGAACGCTGGACGAGATCACCAAGCGCGGCGAACTGCGCGTCGCCGTGCAGACGCAAGGACCGCCCTTCTCGCTGGTCGGCGCCAATGGCGAACGCACCGGCAGTTCGGTCGAACTTGCCGAATTGATGGCCAAGGAAATGGGTGTGAAGATCACCTTCCTCGACTTCGACTGGGACGGCCTGATCCCGGCGCTCTTGTCCGGCAAGGCCGATCTTCTGGTCGCCGACATGACGCCGACGCTGGCGCGCGGCATGAAGGTCGCCTTCACCACGCCTTACATGTACACGGGCAGCACCGTCTTCACCAAGGCCGACAGCAAGTTCAAGACCACCGAGGACTGCAAGGCCAAGGGCACCAAGATCGCCGTGCTGCTCGGCGCCACCGGCGAGAAGGAAGCCAAGGCCGCCTTCCTCGATGCCGACATCAAGAGCTACAAGGGCGGCGGTCCGCTGCTGCTCGACGCGGTCAACAACGGCCAGGCCGATTGCGGCGTCAACGACGTCTCGGCGGTCAAGGGCCAGTCGACCGCCTATCCCGCCGGCACCTTCACCATCATGCCGGACTTGCTGTCGAAGGAGCCGCTTGCCTTCGCCACCCGCTATGACGAGCCGGACCTGCTGGTCTGGATGAACCTGTTCCTCAACCAGATCACCATCGACGGCCGCCTGCAGAAGAACCTCGACTACTGGGTCAATTCCGACGCCTGGAAGAAAGACCACTAAGAAAGTGGGGAGTAGGCAGTAGTGAATAGTGAGTAGTGAATAGTGAGTAGTGAGTAGTGAGTAGCCATTCGGCACACTTCTATGCCTACTGCCTACCTGCCTACTCACTACTCACTACTCACTACTCACTACTCACTACTTCCTACTTCCTACTTCCTACTTCCTACTTCCTACTTCCTACTTCCTACTTCCTACTTCCTACTTCCTACTCACTACTCACTACTTCCTACTCACTACTTCCTACTCACTACTCACTACTCACACCGCCGCGCTCATGCTCGAAAATTTCAGTTTCCGCACCATCGTCGAATACCTGCCGCTGTTCGGGCAGGGCCTGGTCACGACCGTCTGGCTGTCGGCGATCTCCTTTGTCGGCGCGCTCGTCGTCGGCATCGTGCTGTGCGCCATGAATTTGCAGCGCGGCTGGTTGTTTCGCGCGCCGGCCAAGGCCTATATCGACGCCGTGCGCGCCACGCCCTTGCTGGCGCAGCTCTATTTCCTCTATTTCGGCCTGCCCCGGCTCGGCTTCGTGCTGCCGGAACTCGTCGTCGGCATCCTCGCCTTGTCGTTGAACAGCGGCGCCTATATTGCTGAAATCATTCGCGCCGGCATCCTGTCGATCCCGCGCGGCCAGGTCGAGGCCAGCGTCGCCTCGGGCATGACCTACGTCCAGCGCATGCGCCTGGTCGTCCTGCCGCAAGCCTTCAAGGTGACGATCCCGCCGCTGCTCGGCCAGGCGATCGTGCTGGTCAAGGATTCCGCATTGCTGTCGCTGATCTCGGTCGCCGAGCTGACGCGCGCCGGGCAGTTGCTCGCCTCCGACCGTTTCATGCCGGCGGAAGGCTTTCTCACCATCGCCGCCTTCTACCTGCTGCTCTACTACGGCCTGAAGGCACTGGCCGGTCTCTCCGGCCGCTGGCTCGGCGCGGCGGGGGCGCGGACATGATCTGGCAGCAATTCGTCAGCCTCGCCGGCTCCTATCCGCTGGCCCTGCGCGGCCTCGGCATGACCGTGGTGCTGTCGCTGATCAGCCTGGTGCTCGGCACCTCGCTCGGCTTCGGTCTCGGCATCTTGCGCACCGGCGGCAACCGGCTGCTCTCCAGCATCATCGGCGCCTGGGTCGACCTCATCCGCGGCACGCCGTTCCTGGTGCAGATATTCCTGATCTTCTTCATCCTGCCGGAGTTCGGCATCGAGCTCGACGCCTTCACCGCCGGCATCATCGCGCTGACCAACCTTGCCGCCTGCTTCATCTGCGAGATCGTCGCCGCCGGCATCCGCTCCGTTCCATCAGGCCAGGTCGAGGCGGCGCTGGCATCCGGCCTGTCGCGCTGGCAGCGCATGCGCCAGGTGGTGATGCCGCAGGCGATGCGCATCGTGCTACCGCCGCTGGTCGGGCAATATGTGCTCTTGATCAAGGACTCTTCCGTCGTCTCGGCCATCGGCCTGACCGACCTCACCCGCGTCGGCTGGCTGGTGGTGCAGCGTGTGCCGAACGGCCTGCTGGTCTTCTTCCTCGTCGGCGTCGGCTATTTCATCGTCTGCTATCCGCTGATCATGCTGGCCCGCCGGCTCGAACGCCGCATGGGCGCGGCGCATGGCGAGGTGCAGCTGTGACATCGAACCCCAAAGGGCCAGGCAATATGACCAAAGCGGGCATGACCCAACCAGGCCTGACCCAACCAGGTCTGACCAAGACCGGGATGATCGACTTTCGCGGCGTCAACAAATGGTTCGGCGCGCTCAACGTGCTCAGGGATATCACGCTCAGCGTCGAGCCGCGCGAAGTGGTCGTCGTCTGCGGCCCGAGCGGCTCGGGCAAGAGCACGCTGATCCGCTGCATCAACGGGCTGGAGACGATCAGGGATGGCGACCTCGTCGTCGACGGCCAGCGTGTCGGCGACCCCGCCACCAACATGACGCAGCTGCGCACCGAGATCGGCTTCGTCTTCCAGTCCTTCAACCTCTATCCGCACAAGACCGCGCTCGAAAATGTCACGCTCGCCCCGATCCACGTCCGCAAGATCCCGCGCGCCGAGGCCGAACAGGCCGGGCGCGAACTGCTGGCCAAGGTCGGCTTGGCCGACAAGGTCAACGCCTATCCGGCACAGCTCTCCGGCGGCCAGCAGCAGCGCGTGGCGATCGCGCGTTGCCTCGGCATGCGGCCCAAGATCATGCTGTTCGACGAGCCGACTTCCGCCCTCGACCCGGAGATGATTTCGGAAGTGCTCGACGTCATGGTGGCGGTCGCCGAGGAAGGCATGACCATGATGGTGGTGACGCACGAGATGGGCTTTGCCCGCAAGGTCGCCCAGCGCGTCGTGTTCATGGATGCTGGCGCCATCGTCGAAAGCGGCACGCCCGACGAGTTCTTCTCACACCCTAAGACCGACCGCAGCCGCGCCTTCCTGAGCAAGATTCTCAGGCATTGAGGGCGGCGGCCGTTGGCATTGCGGAGCAACGGATCTGTAGCCCGTTCGGTTCATCATACCGGGCGAGCGGCTGCCCTTCCGCTGCGGGCGAAAGGGCACACCGTCCGGATGGGCGGCTCAGGCCGCCGTGGGGTAATCCGTATAGCCCCTGGCGTCGCCGCCATAGAACGTCGCCTTGTCGGGGGCGTTCAGTTCGGCATTGCGCTTCAGCCGGCTGACCAGGTCGGGATTGGCGATGAACAGCTTGCCGAACGCGACCAGGTCGGCATAGCCGTCCCCGACCGCCTTTTCGGCCAGTTCCTTGTCGTAGCCATTGTTCACCAGCCAGGCGCCAGCACCGCCGGCCTTGCGATAGGCGGCCTTGAGTTCTTCGTAATCGAACGGCCGGTCGCCCTGGCTGAAGTCGCGCGCGCCGCCGGTCGCGCCTTCGACGATGTGGATATAGGCAAGGCCACGGCTGCCCAGGCCCGCCACGACATGGTTGAACAGCGGCTGTGGATCGCTATCCGAAGTGTCGTTGGCGGGCGTCACCGGCGACAGCCTGATCCCGGTTCTGCCGGCGCCGACGGCACCCGTGACCGCGTCGACCACCTCGAACAGGAAGCGCGTCCGGTTCTCGATCGACCCGCCATAGGCGTCGCCGCGATGGTTGGTGCCCGAACGCAGGAACTGGTCGATGAGATATCCGTTGGCGCCGTGGATCTCGACGCCGTCGAACCCCGCCACCTCGATCGCCGCCTTGGCGGCGCGGCGGAAATCCTCGACGATGCCGGGGAGTTCGGCCGCATCGAGCGCGCGCGGCTCGGAGGTCTCGGCGAACTCGCCGCTGCCATCGGGCCTGACCAGGAACGTCTTGGAGTTTGCCCGGATCGCCGACGGCGCCACCGGCTTGCCGCCTCCGGGCTGCAAAATATTGTGCGAGATGCGCCCGACATGCCAGAGCTGGACCACGATCGTGCCGCCGCCTCTATGGACGGCGTCGGTGACACGCTTCCAGCCGGCCAGCTGGTCCGCGCCATAGAGGCCGGGCACGTCGGCATAGCCCTGGCCCTGATGGCTGATGGCGGTGGCCTCCGTGACGATAAGACCAGCCGTGGCGCGCTGGCTGTAATAGGTCACCGTGAGGTCGCCGGGCACCGCATTGGGCGAGCGATTGCGCGTCAGCGGCGCCATGACGATGCGGTTCGCCAGCGTCAGGTCGCCGGCCCGCAAGGGATCGAACAGGGTAGTCATGAGAAATGCCTTTCATGCATTCGGGGGGATCGGGGGAGGATCGTCAGAGATCGGACAAGGCGGCCTGAAAGGCGGCGATGGTTTCTTCGTTGCGCTTGTAGAACACCCATTGGCCGACCCGACGCGTCGTCACGAGGTCGGCCGATGCCAGCGTCGCCAGATGCGCGGAGACGCTGGACTGCGCCAGGCCGCGATGGTCGAACTGGCTGGCGCAGACACCCATCTCGAGCGGATGCGCCTGCGCGGCGAAGTGCTGTTCAGGCTCCTTCAGCCACGCCAGGACATCGCGTCGAAACGGATGCGCCAGTGCCTTCAATATGATGTCGCGGTCCATCTTCACCTCGCATCGATCTCGCCCGATATATAGATCGGGTAGAGCCGATATGGCAGGAAATCCATGCCATTTTCGAAGGCAATCGGAGCAAGTTGGTCTCTGGACACGGCACGAAGCCGCAAATAGCGCCGCCGGGCGCCCAGCCTCCGCGGCGAATGCGCCGCCATCCCGTCAGGTAACCGACAGCACCTTGCCCGTATCGTGCTGGCGCACGAAATCCACATGGCTGCCGTCCCAGTGGTAGGAGTAGTGCCGGCCTTGCACCGGCACGGGGATGACGTCGGGCCAGAAGATGCCGATGCATTGCCCCTCGGGCATGCGCACGCTGTTCCAGACAAGTCCGTCGCTGCCCGCTGCTCGCAACGCCCGCCCCTCCGCCTGCGAGGCGGTGTAGTCGTCGGGGTCGAGCACGCCGGGCACGGCGTTGACGTCATCGAGGTCGCGGTCGACGCTGCCGATCAGCACGCGAAAGTCCGCCGTCCAGCCCGGATCCTCATTGGTGGCGCGCATGAAATTCTGGTGGTGATGGATGGTTTCGGCCAGCGCCACATCCTCGCTGTCGCCGGCATAATAGAGGCCGTAGCTGCCATCGGAAAAACGCCCGGGCCGCAGCGTCGAACAATGCACGAAGGGCGCCATCACGAAGCTGGCGCCGGGGCCGGACACCCGCCTTGCCGCCGCGACCTTGCCGAGGTCGCCGATCTCCAGCCGGATGCGCGGGTTGGTCTTCTCCTCTACTGCGGCCAGCGCCTCCCAGTCACGTGGATCGGCAATGTCCTCGAACAGGTCGATCGGCGGATGGATGGAGCGGATGATGCGAAACGTCTGGGGCCAGTGGACGCGGCGCCGGACCGCGAGCCCACTCACCATGCACCACGCTCCGCATCGAGCCATTCGCGCATGGCGGCAAGGTCGGAGATTTCGCCGCGCAGCATCAGGTCGAGCGCCGACTGGCCGCCGAACGTGGCATTGGGTTTGCGGATCCAGGCATAGCCGCGCGCCGGTTCGGTGAAGAGATAGCGCAGCCCCTTGTGGATGCCCATCAGATGCGCCATGCGGGTGCGCAGGTCGCGGTCGATCCGGCCGATGCCGCCTTCCTTCCAGCGCGCCCAGGTGCGCGCCGACATGCCGCCGAGCAGGATGCAGGCCTCCAGGTCTGTCAGGTTCCACGCCTTGAACAGATTGACCGTGGTGCGCGCCAGCGCGCCCGCCTCTTCCTCGGAAATGGCGGACCCAACCGCGGCCGGCGTGGTGACGATGGACTGAAGCTGCATGTTGCTCACCCTGCTATTGGCATAGATATAGCATGTATTTGCCAATTGGCAAGGATGAGGCCTCAACAGACTTGGGTTCCTCGCCCCCACGAAGTGGGCGAGGAACCCAAGTCCTGGAAGGTCGATGCTAGCGCCCCGCCTACTCCGCCGCCTCATACCCGGCAATGCCCTTGATCTCGAGGAAATCCTCGAGCCCGTATTCGGCGTATTCGCGGCCGTTGCCCGACTGCTTGTAGCCTCCGAAGGGCAGGCCGGCGTCCCAGGCCGGGTAGTTGATGTAGACATTGCCCGAGCGCATGCGTGCCGCCACGTCGCGGGCCTTCTGGATGTCCTTGGCCTGGATGTAGGAGGCAAGGCCGTAGACGGTGTCGTTGGCCTGTTCGACCGCCTGTTCGACCGTGTCATAGGGCAGGATCGCCAGCACCGGCCCGAAGATTTCCTCGCGCGCGATGCGCATGTCGTGGGTGACGTCGGCGAACACCGTCGGCCTGACATAGTAGCCGCGGTTGAGTTCGGCCGGACGGCCTGGGCCGCCGGCGACGAGCGTCGCCCCCTCGTCGATGCCGGCCTGGATCAGGTCCTGGATCTTGTCGAACTGCACCTGGCTGACCACCGGGCCAAGCTTGGTGTCGGCGCCGTCGGCCGGGCCGACCATGAACTTTTCCGCCGCCGCCTTGGCATAACCGGCGGCCTCGTCATGGCGGTCGCGCGGCACGAACATGCGGGTCGGCGCATTGCAGGACTGGCCGCTATTGCCGAAGCAGCCGGCGACACCCTTGGTGACGGCGCGGGCGAGGTCGACATCCGGGAACAGGATGTTGGCCGACTTGCCGCCCAGTTCCTGGTGCACGCGCTTGACCGTGTCGGCGGCGGCCTTGGCCACCAATATGCCGGCCCGCGTCGAGCCGGTGAACGACATCATGTCGACGTCGGGATGGCTGGAGAGCGCCTGGCCGACGCCGGGGCCGTCGCCATTGACGAGATTGAACACGCCCTTCGGCACGCCGGCCTCATCGATGATCTCGGCGAAGATGATGGCGTCGAGCGGTGCGATTTCCGACGGCTTCAGCACCATGGTGCAGCCGGCGGCAAGTGCCGGGCCGACCTTGCAGGTGATCTGGTTCAGCGGCCAGTTCCACGGCGTGATCAGGCCGACGACGCCGATCGGTTCCTTGACGATGAGCGAGGAACCCTTGACGTGACGAAACTGGAAGGTCTTCAGCGTCTCCGCCATCTTCTCCAGATGCGCCAGCCCGACGCCAACCTGGCTGTCGAGCGCCATCTGGCGCGGCGCGCCCATTTCGCGCGACACGGCGAGCGCCAGGTCCCTGGAGCGCTTCTTGTAGACCTCAATGACGCGGTTCAGCATATCGAGGCGTTCTTCGACCGAGGTGAAGCCGAACGTATTGAAGGCGCGCCTGGCGGCGGCCACCGCCTTGTCGACATCGGCCTTGGAACCCAGCGAGATCTGCGCGAAAGCATCCTCATTCGACGGATCGATGACATCGAGCGTGCTGGGCACGACAGGATCGACCCACGCGCCGTCGATATAGAACTGCAGATTGTGTGACATTGTTTTCTCCTTGGGTGCCGCAAGGCCGTTCCGGCCGTCATATCCGATCAGAAATAACGATGCACAAACGCCGCTGTCAAACGCAACCCCCGAAATGGTTGAGCCAGCGCGCCAGTGATTGAGCCAGAGGCGTTAGGCCAGAGAACCCAGCCGTTTTCCACGGCCTGGGATGGATCACAGCAGCGTGTGTCCTGCCTCGAGCAGATGCTGTCTCGCCGCATCCTGATCCGCCGCTTTCACCAGCAGATGGTCGCCGTCGAAGGTGGACACCAGGAAGATGCCCAGCCCGTTTTCCGACAGTGGCTGGATGACCGACAGCACGATGCCGGTTTCGTCGAAAGCAAAGGGCCCCTGCAATTTGAAGGCGACCCAGTCGCCGTCGTGCTTGACCGTGCCTGGGACGCGATCCTGCAGGCACGTGATCGAAAGCTCGTCGTCGGTCCTGGTGATGCTGACGAAGCCCGGCCCGTCCGCCCAGCCGGGAATGCCGTCACCCGCCCCGAGCCGCGAAATCGCGTACGGCCCGGGAAGTTGCCTCAATTTGACCTTGGCAGCCATCGTCGTATCCATGCCTCCGATTTGTCCGCTATCGCGTCAATTGCTTGCTCATATAGACCGTCATGCCGTCCATGAACGGCTCCTCCCGGTCGATCGTATAGCCATGCCTTTTGTACAACAACACATTGGCCTCGAAGGCACCATTGGTCAGCAGGCGCAGCTCCAGGCGGCCTGCTTCGAGCGCCTTGCGCTCGGCCCGCGCCAGCAGCAGCCGGCCGATCCCCCTGCCCTGCGCCTGCGGCGCGACGCACAGATTTTCGATCCACAGATGATCGTCGGCCAGCATGGTTTCGATCATGCCGACGATGTGGCCGTCCACGACGGCGAGCTCGAACGGATGCTCGGCAACGGCCTTCCCGTAGTCGGCGCGCATCGGCAGCGGCTCGCGGCCGATCACCGGCACCCATTTGGCATAGGCCGCGCGCACAATATCCCTGATCGCGGCGGCGTCAGCGGTTTCGGCCGGCCGAAACCGGATGGAAGAATTTGTCATCACAATGCTCCAGACATTGAAAACCCCGCCGGCGATGTCGCGGGCGGGGCTGGAAACGGACGAACCGGATCTATCCTGCCGGCCTTTGTCGTCGCGCGCTCAGCTTGCCGCTCCGCAATGGGCGGCGTCGCGTGCTGTTTGTTGGCGCGAGGTCGAACATGACGCCAAGCTGGAACAAGTGGCATGGCACGTCAAGGCTTCGGGATTGGCCCAGACTTTCGAGCTTAATACTCCTGCGCCGTCGGCCTGAACAGGATCTCGTTGATGTCGACCTTGTCTGGCTAGCTCATGGCGAACACGACCGTCCTGGCGAAGGAATCCGCCGGGATGGCTACACGGTCACAGAGCGCGCGCACGCTTCAGCGATCGATCCTGGCCGCCTGTTGCGGCGAATAGCGCTCGCCCTGTACGGCAATCGCAGAGACCGCGTTTTCGATGTCGGCAAGATCCTGCGCCGTCAGCGCGACCGAGGCCGATCCGATATTCTCCTCGAGGCGATAGAGCTTCGTCGTGCCGGGGATGGGAACGATCCAGGGTTTTTGCGCCAGCAGCCAGGCGAGCGCCACCTGCGCCGGGGTCACCTTCTTCTGCGCCGCGATCGCAACGATCGCATCGACCAGCGCCTGGTTCGCCTTGCGCGCCTCTTCCGCGAAACGCGGCACGGTGTTGCGGAAGTCGCTGCTGTCGAACCGCGTATCGGCATTGATGGCGCCGGTCAGGAAACCCTTGCCCAGCGGGCTGAAGGGCACGAAGCCAATGCCCAGTTCCTCGAGCACCGGCAGGATCGCCTCCTCGGGTTCGCGCCACCACAGCGAGTATTCGCTTTGCAGGGCGGCGACCGGCTGCACCGCATGGGCGCGGCGGATGGTGCGCACGCCGGCTTCGGAGAGGCCGAAATGCTTGACCTTGCCTTGGCCGATCAAGTCCTTCACCGCGCCCGCCACCTCCTCGATCGGCACGACCGGATCGACGCGGTGCTGGTAGAGCAGGTCGATGCGATCTGTCCTCAGCCGCTTGAGCGAGGCCTCGACGACGTCGCGAATATGCCGCGGCCGGCTGTCCATGCCCTCATGTCCGGCCGTGCCGGCGATGTCGATGCCGAATTTGGTGGCGATCACCATCTGGTCGCGGATCGACTGCAGCGCCTCGCCGACGACCTCCTCGTTCTTGAACGGCCCATAGACCTCCGCCGTGTCGAAGAAGGTGATGCCGCGCTCGAACGCGGAGCGGATCAGGCGAACGGCATCCGCCGTCTCCATCGGCGCCCCATAGGACTGGCTGATCCCCATGCAGCCGAGCCCGATGGCCGAGACTTCGAGGCCGCTTGTTCCAAGTGTGCGCTTCTGCATTTCAATTCTCCTTCGGTGTGATCCGCACCGTGGCGGCGCGGGCGCGCGCCGCGATCATCGGTGCGAGATAAGGGCTGGCTGCGTATTTCGCCCGGTAGGCGTCATCGATGCGGGCGTTGACGGTTCCCTCGACTGCTTCGAAGGTGACGTCCCTGGTCAGGCCGGCAGCTGTGATACGTCCGGCCTTCTGCCTGATCGCGGC
Source organism: Mesorhizobium sp. B2-4-19 (assembly GCF_006441315.1). NCBI lineage: Bacteria > Pseudomonadati > Pseudomonadota > Alphaproteobacteria > Hyphomicrobiales > Phyllobacteriaceae > Mesorhizobium > Mesorhizobium sp. B2-4-19. Next base: position 146,900 of record NZ_VFUV01000006.1, read on the forward strand.
CTGATACCAGCGCGACTGCTGGCCGTTGTAGCCGCGCACATAAAGCGCGCCATCGGCAACGACCGACCAGATCCAGGTCGGCGTGCCCAGGGTCACGCCGTCATCGCGCAAAGGCGAAATATGCAGATCGTCGGTTGCCGCGATCCTCTCGAGTTCATCTTTCGACCAAGGCATTTCCTATTCCGATTTCTCGGCATCCGCCTGTTCGAAAACCTTGCGGGCTACGCCGATCGCCGTGCTTGCAACCGGCCATCCGGCGTAAAAGGCGAGATGCGTGATGGTTTCGATGAGTTCGTCGCGGGTGACGCCATTGTCGAGTGCCCGCTTCATGTGGAATGGCATCTCGTTGACCCGGTAGTTCGAGATCAGGCTGCTGACGGTGACAAGGCTGCGGTCGCGCGGCGAGAGGCCGGGCCTTATCCAGACATCTCCGAACAGCACCTCGTCGGTGTATTTGCCGAGCGCGGGCGCGATATCCGAGAACGGATTCCGGTGCGGCACTGGTACATCGGTCATAGTGGTTTCCTTCTTTGCGGCATCGGTCCAAGCGAAACGCTGATGCTTGCTCAGACCCCGTATTGTTCGTCGGTAACATGCTCCATCCAGTCGACGACCTTGCCTTCGAGGGCCTCGGCGATGGCAATGTGTGTCATCGCCGTGGTCGGTGCCGCGCCATGCCAATGCTTCTCGCCGGCCGCGAACCAGACGATGTCGCCGGGGCGAACAGGCTCGATCGGGCCGCCCTCACGCTGGACCAGGCCGGCGCCCGACAGGACGATCAGCGTCTGGCCGAGCGGATGGGTGTGCCAGGCGGTGCGCGCGCCGGGCTCGAAAGTCACGGTGGCGCCGCCGACGCGGGCCGGCTCGCTGCCCTTGAACGGTGCGTCGATGCGCACCGTGCCGGTGAAATAGTCGGCTGAACCTTTTGCGGAAGGCTGCGAGCCGCTTCGCTTGATGTCCATGGTTCCTCCTTTTCGACGCCAGGCAGCACGCTGCCCCAGGCCTCCAAGCCGCCGAGTTCGGGCAGCCAATTGTGATGGCGTCTATCTAGCGCCTGCGATTAGTCTGGATTAGATGCTATATCCGGCATGTACTTATGAGGAAAACTCATCAATGCCGCGAGACAATCTGAACGAGCTGACCGCCTTCCTCGCCGTCGCGCGCGAAAAAAGCTTCACCCGGGCGGCGGCACAGCTCGGCGTCTCGCAATCGGCGCTCAGCCACACTGTGCGCGCGCTGGAGGAGCGGCTGGGCATGCGGTTGCTGACCCGCACCACGCGCAGCGTGGCGCCCACCGAGGCCGGCGAGCGCCTGGCGCGCTCCGTCGGGCCAAGGCTCGACGAGATCGAGGCCGAGCTCGCCGCGCTCAGCGCCCTGCGTGAAAAGCCCGCCGGCACCATCCGCATCACCGCTGGCGAGCACGCCGCCGAGGCGGTGCTGTGGCCGGCGATCGCGCGGCTTATGCCGGGCTATCCCGACATCAAGGTCGAGATCATCGTCGACTACGGCCTGACCGACATCGTCGCCGAGCGCTATGACGCCGGCGTGCGGCTTGGCGAACAGGTGGCGCACGACATGATCGCGGTGCGCATCGGCCCCGACATGCGCATGGCCGTGGTCGGATCGCCCGCTTATTTCGCCCGACAGCCGAAGCCGCGCACGCCGCAGGAGCTCACCGCCCACAACTGCATTAACCTGCGCCTGCCGACCTATGGCGGGCTCTATGCCTGGGAATTCGAAAAGGCTGGGCGCGAACTGAAGGTGCGCGTCGAAGGCCAGCTGATCTTCAACACGGCGGGATTGCGCATGAATGCGGTGCTGGCTGGCCTCGGCCTTGCCTACCTGCCGGAGGATCAGGTGCGCGCGCATCTGGCCGACGGTCGGCTGGTGCGGGTGCTGGCGGACTGGTGCCCGCCCTTCCCCGGCTACCATCTCTACTACCCCAGCCGCCGCCAGGCGACGCCGGCCTTCTCGCTGCTGGTCGATGCGCTGCGCTATCGCGGCTAGAACGTCTGGACTGCGCCCACAGTCGTTCTATCTTCCTGCCGGAGCGCAATCTGACGAAACCCCGGAGCCGTCGCCGTGACAGAAACCGACCTCTATCGAGGCTATATCGACTGCCTCAACAATCAGGATTGGGCGCGGCTGCATCGCTTCGTCCATGACGAGGTGCACTACAATGGCGACCGCGTCGGCCTATCGGGTTACCGCGCCATGCTGGAGCGGGATTTCCGGGAAATTCCTGATCTCTATTTCGATGTCCAGCTGCTGATTGCCCAACCACCCTTCATAGCCAGCCGCCTGCAGTTCCACTGCACGCCGAAGGGAACCTTCTTCGGCCTGCCCATCAACGGCCGCAAAGTCTCGTTCAGCGAGAACGTCTTCTATGAATTTCTGAACGATCGGATCAGGAACGTCTGGTCGGTGATCGACAAGGCGGCCATCGAAGCGCAGCTCTGATGGCACGTCGCAGCGGACATCCGCTTGCCCGGTCATGAAGCGCGAACGATCCGTTATCCTTGCAGCCGGTGGTAAACTTGCCTACCTTGTGTAGCAGGAGATCATAGATGGCCAATGTCGAAAGAGTGACGTTGCCCTCACCCCCGAAATGGCAACCATGATGCGTGAGGTCGTCGCGGCGGGCGAATACGCTTCGGCGAGCGAAGTCATGCGTGAGGCGTTGCGCGAATGGAAATTTCGCCGGATGCAGCGCGATCAGGCTGTCGACGAATTGGGCCGGCTTTGGGATGAAGGCATGGCAAGCGGCGACGCTGTGGACGGAGGCGAAGCCTTCGCCCGAATCAAAGGCAGGCTCGATGCAAGGATTGCCGAGCGCACGCCGCGATGACTCTGCGCTTACGGCCTGAAGCCGAAGCGTATATAGAGGCCATCGCGCTCTATATCGCCGAAGACAGTCCCTCGGCCGCACTCCGTTGGTATGACGAAATCCATGCCCATTGCCGGCGCATCGCCGACATGCCCGGGAATGGGCATTGCCCGGCCGGAGGTGCGAGCGGACTTGCGCACGTTCCCAGCAGGGAACTACCTGATCCTCTATCGCCAGATCGGCGACGGCGTGGAGATTGTACGCGTCATTCATGGCGCGCGCCGGTGGCAGGAATTGTTGTAGTCGAATGGTTTGCACGGTCCTCAGCCTGAATCGTTCGTAAAAATCGATCATTCTGACCATAACAATTCGTTGGAAAGATCGTTTCAGGAATGGCATTCCTCCAGCGTACTTGTCTGGAGAATTGCGTTGTCATCCACCGCCCGCATCGCGAACGATATTCCGAAAAGCATGATTTCCACAGACCTCGCCGCAGGCCGCAAGCGGCTCGATTCGGTGTGGAACGGGGTCATCCCCGGCATCGTGCTGGTGGCGATGATCACGGCCGCCGCCTTCTCGGCGCACAATGTCTCCGGCTTCGCTTTGTTCAGCCCGATGATACTCGCCGTCGTCGCCGGCATGGTCTATTCCAACGTGCTCGGCACGCCGGCGCACGCCAAGGCCGGCATTGCCTTCTCGCAAAAGCGCCTGCTGCGCCTCGCCATCGTGCTGCTCGGCTTCCAGCTGACGCTCGGCCAGGTCGTCTCCATCGGCGCCGGCGGCGTCGGCATTGTCGCGGCGACGCTTGGCGCCACCTTCCTCTTCACCATCATGCTCGGCCGGCTGATCGGCGTCGACGCAAAGCTGGCGCAGCTGATTGCCGCCGGCACCTCGATCTGCGGCGCCTCGGCCATCGTCGCCACCAACATCGTCACCGATGCGCGCGACGAGGACGTCACCTACGCCGTCGCCTCGATCACGCTGTTCGGCACCGTCGCCATGCTCGGCTTCCCGCTGCTCGCCCCCGCGCTCGGCCTCGACCAGCACGCTTTCGGCCTGTGGGCCGGCGCCTCCATCCATGAGGTGGCGCAGGTCATCGGCGCCGGCTTCCAGAACGGCACCCAGTCCGGCGAGATCGCCACCGTCGCCAAGCTGACGCGCGTCGCCATGCTGGCGCCGATGGTCATCACACTCGGCCTGATGGCACGGCGCAAGACGAGCGGCGACCAGTCTGCCGCCCGCCCGCCCATGCCGTGGTTCGTCGCCGCCTTCGTCGCGGTAGTGGCGTTGAACAGCCTGGTCACCGTGCCGGCCGAAGTGAAGTCGGCCATGGCGCTTGCCACCACCCTCATGCTGACCATGGGGCTGGCCGCCATGGGGCTGCAGGCCGACATTTCGCAGCTGCGCTCCCGCGGCCTGCGCCCGCTGGCGCTCGCCTTCTGCGCCTTCCTGTTCATCGGCGGCTTCAGCCTGATGCTGGTGAAGTTCGCCTAGACTCCCGCGAGAATTCGGGTGCCGGCGGCCGCAGGGACGTCGGCTGGGTTGCCTGGCCGCATCTCATTCCAGTTTCCGACGCGCTCCTTCCTTGCGCCAGCACAACGACCGACCAACCGGCTCTGCTACGGTCGAAGTATGGGGAGAACCACGAAGGAGACGCCCATGCGGATCGATCCGAACATGTCCATGGACGACCTCATGCGACGATGGCCGCCAAGCATTGCCGTGCTGATCCGGCACGGGATGCACTGCGTGGGCTGCCACATCGCCCCCTTCCATTCGATTGCAGAGGCCTGCCGGGATCATCGAATCGACGAAGCCGATTTCCTGAAAGGCCTTGAACGCGCCGTCGCCGGCGGGCCGGTCAGCCGTCCCGATGCTCCGCCAGCATCACCAGGCGATGCGCGTCGGTGATGGTGACACGCTGGCGGCCGCTGACGATGATCCCGCGTTCCTCCCAGGCGCTCAGCAGCCGGCTCACCGTATGCAAGGTCGTCCCCGTCATCTCGGCGATGTCCTGGCGAGAGATCGGGAAGTCGATCTCGATGCCGGCATCGGTCTTGCGCCCCGTCTGCTTCACCAGCCGCAGCAGCGCACTGGCAACGCGTTGCTCGACCTGTTCGGTGGCCAGTTCCATGACGCGCGCCTGCGTGTCCTGCAGCCTCGCGCCGACCGTCTTGAATGTTCCCGCGGCAAGAACGGGAAACCGGGATGACAGGTCCGGCCACACGGCATTCGGCCAGACCAGAACCACGCAGTCGACCGCGGCGATCGCGGTTGCCGGATAGGTCACCCGGCCGAGTGCGGCGGCAACGCCGAATATTTCGCCCTCACTGATGTAGCGGGCGATCACCTGGCGCCCGTCGGGCGTGGTCCGCACGACGCGAATGTGTCCCGCCAACAGCACGTAGAACGAACGCGCCTCGGCCTCCTGCTCGAAAATCGCTGTTTCCTTGGCAAAGCGCACGGACCGGGCATCCCTCAGAATGCTGTCCAGCTCCGCGGGCCCCAGGCCCTCGAACAGCGAAAGCCTCGCGATGATCGACCGGTCAAGCGGCAATCCCAAACCCTCGCTGCCCACGGCTCCAGATGACGCCGGCAGCCAGTCTATATTTCGTGCGCCAGTTTGCGCCAGCGCAAATCGCCTGTCCGTGCCGTCGGCTAGAAGGCTGCAACGGTTTGAGCCGTGATGCACCCAAGAAAGGACTTACCCATGAAATTTCACCTGATCGCCGCGGCCGCCGCCCTGCTCGCCCTCGCCGGCGTCGCAAACGCCGAAGAGCACGTCGTTCAGTTGCTGACCAAGGGAGACAAGGGATCCATGGTCTTCCAGCCTGATTTCATCAAGGCGGCTCCCGGCGACACGATCAAGTTCGTGCCCGGCGACAAAACCCACAATGTCGAAACCATCAAGGGAATGCTTCCCGACGGCGCCCCGGAAATCAAGGGCAAGATGGGTGAAACCACCACCGTCACCATGACCCAGGAAGGCGTCTACGGCGTCAAGTGCAGCCCGCATTACGGAATGGGCATGGTGGCGCTGATCGTCGTCGGCAAGCCCGTGAACCTCGACGCGGCGCAGGCCGTCAAGCAGGTCGGCAAGGCCAAGACCGTGTTCCCCACGCTGTTTGCCCAGGTGACGAAGGCGAACTGATCGAGGCCGACGGCCGGGCGGACAGACAGGTCCGTCCGCGCTCGACACCGGAATTGCAAGGTCTTGGGAGTGGCGGCGGCTTCGGCACCGTCACTCCCACCGCGTTTTGGCGCCCGGCGGGGATCTCCATTCGCCCGCGATTGCCGGTTTCCCGAACAGGCGTCGTTGCCTCCCAGAAGAACCAGATCAAGGCAAACTAAATTTCAAGTTTGCGCCAGCGCAAAGAAGTCCTGGCGGAAAGGCTTATTCTCCAGGCATCGAACGGTTCAAAAAGGAGCGGGAAATGCTTACGAGACGCGAAGCACTGTTGGGGTCTGTTCTTGCGGCTGCGGCCGCCGCTACGGTCGGCTCGATGCCGGCCATAGCCAGCGCCAAGGAGGTCGCCGGCTTGCCGCGGGAAAAAGTGACATTGGTCGCGCCGCCTTTCGTCCATGCCCACGACCAGGTGGCCAAAAGCGGTCCCAAGGTCGTCGAATTCACGATGACCATCGAAGAGAAGCCGATGGTGATCGACGCCGGCGGCACCCAGCTCAACGCCATGACCTACAATGGCTCGATTCCGGGGCCCCTGATGGTCGTGCATGAGGGTGACTATGTCGAGCTCACGCTGATCAACCCCGACACCAACACGCTTGCCCACAACATCGACTTCCATGCCGCCACCGGCGGGCTCGGCGGCGGCGCGCTGACCCTGGTCAATCCCGGCGAGCAGACGACGCTGCGCTTCAAGGCTACGCGCTCGGGGACCTTCGTCTACCACTGCGCGCCTGGCGGTCCGATGATCCCGTGGCATGTCGTTTCGGGCATGAACGGAGCGATCATGGTGCTGCCGCGTGACGGGCTCAAGGACGACAAGGGCAAGCCGGTCCGCTATGACCATATCTATTACATCGGCGAAAGCGACTTCTACATTCCCCGCGACGAGCAGGGTAAATTCAAGAAGTATGACTCGGCCGGCGACAATTACGACGACACGGTGAAGGTCATGCGTGGCTTGATCCCAACCCACGTCGTGTTCAACGGCAAGGCGGGATCGCTGACCGGCGAACACGCCATGAAGGCCAAGGTCGGCGAGACTGTCCTGATCGTCCATTCGCAGGCCAATCGCGACACGCGTCCGCATCTGATTGGCGGACATGGCGACCATGTGTGGGAACAGGGCAAGTTCGCGAACCCGCCGGCAAAGGACCTCGAAACCTGGTTCATTCGCGGGGGTTCGGCCGGGGCTGCCCTCTACACATTCCTGCAGCCGGGCGTCTACGCCTACGTCAACCACAATCTGATCGAGGCGGTGGAACTCGGCGCGACCGCGCATTTCATGGTCGACGGAAGCTGGGACGACGACCTGATGATGCAGGTGGAAGCGCCAAGGGCGATTGCGTCCTGATTGCCGCCTCGGGTCCTAAGGTAGACGCGGCCTTGCGCTGTTCCTGCAGGGCCGCGAACGCGGGAAAACTGCCATGCCCCTTAATCCCATCCTGGCTCTCGGAGGTCTGGCTTGCGCGCTGTTCAGGCTGGGCGCGACGGGCGCCGTCGGCTGGCTCCCGGCGCCGGATCAGGAACTCCTGATGCGCTCCGAGCTCGTCACCCTCGCGCCCGGATCGTTCGCCCATCCGCTGCCCGGCGAATTCCTCAGGCAGAACCACCCCGTCAGTGCTCCCGTGGTCCGGGCAACGGTGGCGGAGCCTTTCGAGATCATGAAATACCAGGTAAGCGCTTCGGACTACCGGCGCTGCGTCATGGCCGGCGCCTGCAAGCCGGCCGATGGCCGCGGCAGCGGCAATGTTCCGGTCACCGGCGTGAGCCATATCGATGCCGAGGCCTATGCCGACTGGCTCTCGGCCGAGACCGGATCGGCATGGCGCCTGCCGACGGACATGGAATGGGCCTATGCGGCGGCCGAACGCTTTCGCGGTGACATCGAGGCTGGCGAGACCGACCCCAACAACCCGGCGCAGCGCTGGCTGGTCCAATATCGCACCGAGGCTTCGCTTGGGCGGCAACCGGACCCTCAGCCGAGAATCAGGGGCGGATTTGGACCCAATTCCAAGGGGGTGGCCGACATTGCCGGCAATGTCTGGGAGTGGACCTCGACCTGTTACGTCCATACGACGGAAGCCGCCGATGGCGCCGGCATTGCGAGCTCGATCGACAATTGCGGCGTACATGTCGTCGAAGGTTTCCATCGCACCTATATGTCGAACTTCATCAGGGACGGGAAAAGCGGCGGTTGCGCCGTCGGCACACCGCCCGACAATCTGGGATTCCGCCTCGTGCGCGACCGGCCCGACCTTGTGCAAGCCGCCATCCGCTGGCTGCGCCTTTCCTGATCACGACAACAACAGGGCTTCTGCAATGACACTGAAATCGTCGCTGGCGGATCACGCGCGTCCGGCCCCGGAGAAGCCGTTGCATCATGCAGGCGTCGATCGGGCTGCGATCGGCCGGCTCGTTCGCGAATTCTATGCCCGGCTGCGCAGGAACGAACGTCTCGGACCGATCTTCGCGCGCGAGATTCCCGGCGACTGGGAACCGCATCTCGAGAAGATGACCGACTTCTGGTGCTCGGTCATCCTCAAGACGGGTGACTATCATGGCCGCCCGGTGCCGGCGCACCTGAAGCTCGGGGACGTGACCGAGGCCGATTTCGATATCTGGCTGGCCATGTTCAGCCAGACGGCGGCCGAACTCTTTGGCCCGGAAATCGCCGCGGTGTTCGTCGACCGGGCCGAACGGATCGCGACGAGCCTGAAGCTGGCGATGTTCTTCCGCCTGGGCGATCGTGCCTAGAGCCACCGGTCCGGAACAGGACGGGCGCTCAGTCCTCGAACGAACTCGCGGCCGCATAGATCGCCGCGAGCGTCTCGATGCCGGCCTGGTCGGCCTTGTCGAAGCGGCCGGGCAGCGGGCTGTCGAGATCGAGCACGCCGAACACGCCTTCATCGTCCTCGAGCAGCACGACCAGTTCCGAGCGCGAATCGGCGTCGCAAGCGATATGGCCCGGGAAATCATGCACGTCCTTGATCAGCATCGAGGTGCCGAGTTGGACCGCCGTACCGCACACGCCCTTGCCGACCGCGATGCGCACGCAGGCCGGCTTGCCCTGGAAGGGTCCCAGCACCAGCTCCTCGTCCGAGGCCAGGAAATAGAAGCCGGCCCAGTTCAGGTCCGGCACCATCTGGAAGATCAGTGCCGCGGTGTTGGCGGCATTGGCGATCGAGTCGCTCTCGCCTTCGAGCAGCGCTTTCAACTGAGCGGCGAGGTCGCGATAGAAAGCGGCCTTGTCCGAGGTGTCGATGGCCTTGGCGGCGAACATGGCTTGTCTCCGAACTGAGAATCGCGGTCCGTTCCGCAAGCTCTCTGCACCAAACGACCACTCGACGATACTAGCTTGAATTCCAGTCGCTGCGAAAGTCGCAAGAAGATGCCCTGTCCGACACGCGGCAGCACGGCTTCGAACCGTGCTGCCTTGATCAAGAAGGCAAGTCCATCAGCCGGCGGGTTTGTACGCGCCGGCAGCCTTCTTGGCGGCCGCGAGCACCGCCTTCATGTCGAGTTCTTCCAGTACAACCATCTCGGTCAGCGAGCCGCTCGCTCGCACCGCAAGGGACATGCCAATCCCCGCTGACTGGTCCGGCACCTCGCCATTGACAACGACGTCATAGATGCCGCGCGTGAACATCACGCTGCTCACCTTGCCGCCAACGCTTTCAAAAAGCGCCTTGACCGCAGCCTGCCTGTCCGAGCCTTGCATCAACCCTTTGGCGGCATGAGGCGCATAGTTTGCCAAGATAATCACTTTCATGGGTATTTCCTCCAAATGTCATTGTCTCGTGCTGCTCCACAATTCGAGCGGCACGGAGTGATTTATTTTTCGGAACAATCGCAGGCGCCCTGGGACGCGTTGGCGGCCAAGAGCCCGCTGCCGGGCAATATGCGCTCAAGCTAATATAATGACAATACCGGACACACCGATACTGCCGACAGGAAGGTGCCTGGCTGGGCCACGCTCGGCCAACGGCATCGGGCTGGCGCCACTGACCCGCGATGTGATTGTGACGATGAGGTTGAACGGCCATTAGCGGCGCGGCGCAACCTTACATCGGACGCTTCGGCTCGCCTTTCTGTGGCGCGGCCGTGTCGGAATCCGATTTCTTGTGCTTGTCGGCGGCAATCCTGCGGATGCGGTCGAAGCGGCTTTCCTCGATGGTTTCGGTCGTGACGACCGCCTGTGGCTTCTGCGCGGACACGATCATGGATCGATCTCCTGGGCTAGAGGCCTGCGCGCCGGGAGAAAATACCCCGGCGGTAAGATCCGGCTCCTGGAGCCGGCGCGGATTCAGGCCAGGCTGAAAGGTGACTTCTATGAACCACCCTCCAGTTCGGCTGCATCCTTAGTAGCCGCCCATGCCGCCGCCGCCGCCCGCCGGCGCCGCATCCTTGGCCGGGATGTCGGTGATCATCGCTTCGGCGGTGATCAGAAGCGCTGCGATCGAGCCGGCGTCCTGCAGCGCGGTGCGCACCACTTTCGCCGGGTCGACGATGCCGGCCTTGATCATGTCGACATAGGTCTCGTTCTGGGCGTCAAAGCCCTGATTGTGATCCTTGCTGTCGGCGAGCTTGCCGACGACGATCGAGCCCTCGACGCCGGAATTCTCGGCGATCTGGCGGATCGGCGCTTCGAGCGCCCTAAGTACGATCGAAATGCCGGCGGTGACATCGGCATTGGCGCCGTTGAGGCCCGACAGCGCCGACCTTGCACGCAGCAAGGCGACGCCGCCGCCGGGCACGATGCCTTCCTCGACCGCCGCGCGCGTCGCGTTCAGCGCGTCGTCGATGCGGTCCTTCTTTTCCTTGACTTCCGACTCGGTGACGCCGCCGACGCGGATGACGGCAACGCCGCCCGACAGCTTGGCCAGCCGCTCCTGCAGCTTTTCCTTGTCGTAGTCGGAGGTGGTCTCCTCGATCTGGCCCTTGATCTGGGCGACGCGCGCCTGGATGGTCGCCTTGGTGCCGGCGCCGTCGATGATCGTGGTGGTGTCCTTGTCGATCAGCACGCGCTTGGCGCGGCCGAGCATCTCGATGGTGACGTTGTCGAGCTTGATGCCGAGATCCTCGGAAATCATCTGGCCTGCGGTCAGCACCGCGATGTCTTCCAGCATCGCCTTGCGGCGATCGCCGAAGCCCGGGGCCTTGACGGCAGCGACCTTGAGGCCGCCGCGCAATTTGTTGACGACCAGCGTGGCCAGAGCCTCGCCCTCGACGTCCTCGGAGATGATCAGCAGCGGCCTGCCGCTCTGCACCACCGCTTCGAGAATCGGCAGCATCGCCTGCAGATTGCCGAGCTTCTTCTCGTGGATGAGCACATAGGGCTCTTCCAGCTCGGCACGCATCTTGTCGGCATTGGTGACGAAATACGGGCTGAGATAGCCGCGGTCGAACTGCATGCCTTCGACGACATCGAGTTCGGTTTCGGCGGTCTTGGCTTCCTCGACGGTGATGACGCCGTCATTGCCGACCTTGTCCATCGCCTTGGCGATCATCTCACCGACGGTTGCATCGCCATTGGCGGCGATGGTGCCGACCTGCGCGATCTCGGCCGACGACTTGACCTTCTTGGCCTTGGCCTTGAGCTCGACGACAACGGCGGCGACCGCCTTGTCGATGCCGCGTTTGAGGTCCATAGGGTTCATGCCGGCGGCAACCAGCTTGGCGCCTTCGCGCAGGATCGAGGCGGCGAGCACCGTGGCGGTGGTGGTGCCGTCGCCGGCGAGATCATTGGTCTTCGAGGCCACTTCGCGCACCATCTGCGCGCCCATGTTCTCGAACTTGTCGGCAAGCTCGATTTCCTTGGCGACGGTGACGCCGTCCTTGCTGATGCGCGGCGCGCCATAGGCCTTGTCGATGATGACGTTACGGCCCTTGGGGCCGAGCGTGACCTTCACCGCATTGGTGAGGATCTCGACGCCCCGCAGCATGCGGTCACGCGCGTCGGTGGCGAATTTGATTTCCTTGGCAGACATTTTTTCAATCCCGTTCGAATTTGGAGTGGACGAACCCCGCGCGGAAGGCGCGGCGCTCCAGTCAGGCGGCCTTCTTGGCTTCGACGCTCTTCTCGATGACGCCCATAATGTCGGCTTCCTTCATGATCAGAAGGTCCTCGCCGTCGATCTTGACCTCGGTGCCCGACCATTTGCCGAACAGGATCAGGTCACCGGCCTTGACGTCGAGCGGCACAAGCGCGCCGTTCTCGTCGCGTGCGCCGGGGCCGACGGCGATGACTTCGCCCTCCTGCGGCTTTTCCTTGGCATTGTCGGGAATGATGATGCCGCCCTTGGATTTGGTATCGCCTTCGGCGCGCCGGATGACGACGCGGTCGTGGAGTGGCCGAAACTTCATGAAAACTTCTTTCTGGGGCCGGCTTAGGCGGCCACGCCCTTCCTATAGGCGCTTTGGCACTCGATAGATAGGAGTGCCAAAAATTATTCGCGGGCAATTAAATATTGAAAAGTATTATTTCGGCCTGCCGTTTCGTGATATCCGAAGGCGGTCAAATAATTCAAAAAATTGAATTTTGCCGGTCGAATGCCTATTTATCGGACAAGTTCATTTTCACGATTCCAGCACCAGGGAGATTTATGCGATGGCCGACGGTAATCAGACGATCATGGAAAAAGCTGAAGCCCGCTTCGTCGACAAGCAGAAGAAGACGGCGGAGCGCAACAAGGCAACCGCCGAGTACATGTCCGAGGCGCGGGCTAGGGAGATCAAGACCGCAAGGCTGCGGGAATTGCGGCTGGCCAAGGAAGAGGCGGACCGTGCCGCCGAAGCCCTGAACCCGACGCCGAAGAAGAAGCGGGCGACCAAGAAGGCCGCCGCAACGGAGGCAAAAACATGAGCCTGACCTTCCCCAACCGCAGCCGCAGCTATGACGAAGCCGGCAAGCGCATCCGCTTCGTCGGCCATGACGGCATGTTCCAGATTTCCTTCTCGGTCGCCGTCGACGCGATGAGCAAGATCCAACCGCGAACCAGCGCCGATGAAGCGGGCTACCTCGCAACGTTCGACACCGAGAGCAGCGTCATCCGCGATGTGGCGTCGAAGGCCTACGGCCGCACACGCAAGAGCATGTATGTGCTGACATCAGACGACTTCGGCTGATCAGCCGAGGTCCTCGATCATCGCCCGTATCTTCGCGGCTTTTTCGAAATGGTCGAGGCGGTGGGTCCTGATCCACCATTCCGCTGCTTCCATCAGCAGTTCGGGGTCATCATTCCTATGCCGACCATCACCTTTTGCCTGATCACGGCTGGCTGGCCAGTGAAGACATCGACAATGGCCCAGCTCTGCGGCAGATCCATGCGCAGTGTGTAGCGATTGGCCATGATCCTCAGCCCTGCAAAATGAAAAACACCGTACCCAGGACCAGCATCGTCCAGACGATCACCGACAGCTTCAGCGCCATGCCGCCGTGCTCGGCCACAACCTCCCGCAAGCGCGGCACGATGCCTACCGAAGCGGCTGGCGCCGCGACGACGGCGACGGATGGCTTGACGCCGAGTTTTCCAAAGACCGGCAGCGATGACGGTTCACGCACGAAAATGACCTCGAATGTCGGGAAGATCGGAGCGAGCAGGCTCGCGCTCCTGCCATAGCACTCTTTTCGCGAGCGCCCTGCATGCCAAATGCAGATAGGTGGTTTCAACGTCGGCCGTGTGCTTTCGTGGCGATGATCGTCAGAGGCGACAATAGCCGGAACCGGGCAAATCGGCTTCGCCAGGAGGTCGGGCACAGATTCTCGGCGGTATGATTTTTGGAGGCCTCGCCTCGGGATCGAACCGAGGCTTCAGAGATTTGCCGTCTCCAGCGTAGCCGCTCCGCCACGAGGCCATTGCAACCGAACTAACGGGGAAATGCTTGCGGAAACGTTAAGGCCCACGGCCGTTCTGTCGGTACTTTGCAAAATGTCGCTTGGCGTCGCTCTTCGGCAGACCCTGTGCCCCGAAATCCCGAAGGTGCGGGCGGTGCCATGGCGGCAGCCAGATGAGGGCGGCGCTAGAGCTCGGAAATAGGGCGAGGGAGAATTCGACCCTCGCATACTCGGACCCCTCGCCACTTTTCCCCTTGAACGATCCCCCGATCTGGCTTAGCCTCAGCTTGAGAAAAGGTTTTTCCAAACAGTTCCGATCGGGCTCGGCCATTGGCCGGGCCTTGTTCCGGCCTGTAAGAGAAAACCTTTTCCCAACTTAGGATTCTCGATGGCATCGGACGATCAGCCTGTTCCGGTTTTCCCCAAGCCCGTCACCTTGCGTGACGTGGCGGCGCGGGCCGGCGTCAGCGTTGCCACGGCCTCGAAGGCGCTCAATGACCAGGGGCGCATGACCGCCGAGACGCGCGAGCGCATCCGCGAGACGGCGCGAACTCTGGGCTTCCGGCCCAACAGCCTGGCGCAGAGCCTGCTCAGGCGCCGTTCCTTCACCGTCGGCCTGCTTACCAACGATACTTACGGCCGCTTCTCTCTGCCGCTGATGTCGGGCATTTCGGACGCGCTGGTCGACAATGGCGTCTCGGTTTTCCTGTGCAATGTCGAGGAGGATCCTCGGCTGGGCCAGTTGCATGTCGAGGCCATGCTCGACAAGCGCGTCGACGGCATCATCGCCACCGGCAAGCGCATCGACCGCCATCTGCCCGTCGATCTCGCCAATCTGCGCATCCCGGTGATTTATGCCTTCACCCAGCCCGATCCCGACGCCGTCGCCTTCGTCTCGGACGATGCCGACGGCGCGCGGCTGGCGGTCGAACATTTTTGCCGGCTCGGCCGCAGGCGCATCGCCCATGTCAGCGGGCCGGCGAGCTTTGCCGTGGTGCACGCCCGCGCCCAGGCCTATCGCGACGTGCTCGCCGAAAACGGGCTGCCGGTCACCGAGCCGCTGCTCGGCGCCTGGTCGGAAGCCTGGGGGCATGAAGCGGTGGGGCAATTGTTCGACGGCAAGAGCGAACGGCCCGACGCCGTCTTTTGCGGCAACGACCAGATCGCGCGCGGTGTCATCGATGCCTTGCGCGAGCGCGGCCTCGACGTTCCCGGCGATGTCGGCGTCATCGGTTTCGACAATTGGGAGATTGTCGCCGAAGCGACGCGCCCGCCGCTGACCTCGGTCGACATGAACCTGGTCGCCCTCGGGCGCGAGGCCGGGCTGACCCTGCTTTCCCTGGTCGGCGGTCAGCCCGCCGCGCCGGGCATTCGAAAACTGCCGTGCCGGCTGGTGGTGCGTCAGTCCTGTGGCCGCCCACCGGACGGCTGAAAACGCAGCGCCGCGTGACCGGCGCCAAGCCGCGCACCGCGGCCAACCCTTGGAGGAGGAGAACATGAGGAACGTGATTGCCAAACTGGCCCTGGCCGCTGCCGT
Organism: Mesorhizobium sp. B2-4-19; assembly: GCF_006441315.1. NCBI lineage: Bacteria > Pseudomonadati > Pseudomonadota > Alphaproteobacteria > Hyphomicrobiales > Phyllobacteriaceae > Mesorhizobium > Mesorhizobium sp. B2-4-19. The sequence goes on from NZ_VFUV01000006.1 coordinate 162,285, forward strand.
ACTGGGCGGTGGTCTCGGCACTGCCGCCGCCGACACCGCCAACATCTGGGTGCGCGCCGACGGCTCGAACTTCATGCCGCGCATCGTCGACGCCTACAACAAGGCACATAAGGACCAGATCAAGCTCGACATCATCCCCAATGCCGAGATCATCCCGAAATATGGCGCCGCCGCCGCCGGCGGCACGGCGCCCGACGCGCTGTCGCTCGACCTGATCTACACGCCCTCCTTCGCCGCCGCCGGCCAGCTGGAGGACATCACCGACTGGGCCAAGTCCCTGCCCTATTTCGCCAGCCTGTCGCCGGCGCATGTCAAGACCGGCACCTACAAGGACCACATTTACGGCCTGCCTTTCTCGGCCGACGCCTCGGTGCTGATCTGGAACAAGAAGCTGTTCAAGCAGGCCGGCCTCGACCCTGAAAAAGGCCCCACCAACTGGGCCGAAATCGCCGCCGACGCCGAGAAGGTCAACGCGCTTGGCGGCAACATCAAGGGCTTCTACTTCTCCGGCAATTGCGGCGGTTGCAACATCTTCACCTTCACCCCGCTGATCTGGGCCTCGGGCGGCGACATCCTCAGTGAAGACGGCTCCAAGGCGACGCTGGACAGCCCGCAATTGCGCGGCGCCATCGATCTCTACCGCTCGATGGTCAAGAAGGATCTGGTGCCGGCCGGCGCGCAGACCGACACCGGCGCCAACTTCTTTGCCGCCTTCGCCGCCGGCAATATCGGCATCTCGCCCTCCGGCGCCTTCGCCATCGGCGCGCTCAACACGCAATATCCCAATGTCGATTACGGCGTCACCTTCCTGCCGGGCAAGGATGGCGGCTGGTCGTCCTTTGCCGGCGGCGACAATTTCGTCGTCACCAAGGGCACCAAGAAGCTCGCCGTGGTGAAGGAGTTCCTGGATTTCGCCTATTCGCTGGAAGGCCAGACCATCCTCGCCAAATATGGCAGCCTGCCGGTGCGCGGCGACATCGCCAAGGATGCGCTGAAGGATCTCGATCCGCGCTACCAGGTTGCCGCCGAGGCCATGGCCAAGGGCAAGACGCCCTATTCGGTGGTGTTCAACGACCTGATCAACTCCGCCAACGGCCCTTGGACGCAGATGATCAACGAGGTCTTCTTCGGCGACGATGTCGATGGCGCCATCGCCAACGCGCAGGAGACCATGCAGTCGATCATCGACCAGGCGCCGCAGAAGTAGCGGCCGCCTGCCGGCCGCCCGCCTGTCTCCCTGGGCGGGCGGTCGGCGTGCTCCCTACCCTCCCCACAAGGGGGAGGTAGGGCGGCCACCTGGATGCGACGCAAGAACAGGCAAAGCATGACCACCATCACCGCAAGCACCACCGCCCCGCCCCGCGCCCGAAAACTCGTCGGCGCCGGGCGCCGGCAATGGATCGGCCTCATCTATGTCGCGCCGGCGGTCGCGTTGGTCATGGTGTTCTTCGTCATCCCGCTCGGCATGACGGCGTGGATGTCGCTGCACAACTGGCCGCTGATGGGCGAGCACGCCTTCGTCGGCCTCGACAATTACTGGGCGATCCTGCGCGACACCAGGTTCTGGAACGCGCTCAAATTCACCGGCTACTACACGGTGGTCGTCACCATCGCGATCTTCGCCGTCGCCTTTCCCTTGGCGATCTTCATCGAGAAACCGCGGCCGCTGACCAACCTCTACCGCACTTTCTTCTTCATGCCGGCGGTGGTCGGTTTCGCCTCGGCGAGCCTGCTTTGGTCATGGCTGCTCAACGTCGATTCCGGCCTGTTCAGCCCTGCCGCCTACGACCTCGGCCTGATCGACAGGAAGTTCAACCTGCTCGCCACCTTCCAGCCGGCCTTCTGGTCGATCATCGCCATGGTGGTGTGGAAGGTCGCCGGCTTCACCATGATCATCCTGATGACCGGCCTGCAATCGATCCCGCAGGATCTGCAGGAGGCCGCCGTCATCGACGGCGCCGGGCCGTTCGCGCGGTTCCGGGCGATCACCTTGCCGCTGATGCGCCGCACGCTGGCGCTGGCGCTGATCCTGTCGGTGGCGGGCTCGATCCTTGCCTTCGACCAGTTCTACATCATCCTGCGCGGCGGCCCGCGCAACCAGACGCTGACGGCGGTCTACTGGATCTTCAACCAGTCCTTCGTGTCGTTCAAGCTCGGCTATGGCGCGGCACTCTCCATGGTGCTGCTGGTCATCCTGGTGGCGCTCAGCCTCATCCAGCTGTGGCTGCTGCGCAAGCCCGAGGGGCTCGACTGATGGCGCAGGCGATATCAGCCAGGGGCAAGTTTGCCGCCCGCCTCGCCAGGCACTCCACCGGCATCATCGCCTCGGTGCTGTTCGTGGCACCCATCGTGTGGACGGCGCTGTCGGCCTTCAAGCCGGCGGCCGAAGCGCGCCTGCCGCCGCTGCCGCCCTGGCCGACCACGGGCTTTTCGCTGGAAAACTATGCCACGCTGAACTCCTTCGGCGACGGGCTCTGGGTGTCGGCGCAGAACAGCATCTATGTCTCGGTGATGACCGTCCTGCTGTCGGTCATCGTCAGCGTGCTGGCCGGCTACGGCTTTTCTCGCTTCCGCTTTCCGTTCAAGGACCTGTTCTTCGTCCTCATCCTGTCGACGATCATGATCCCATTCCAGTCGATCCTGACGCCGATCTTCCTGGTGCTGACCAAGCTTGGCCTGCACAACACGCTGACCGGCCTGGTCGGCGTCTATGTGACGCTGCAATTGCCGTTCTCGATCTTCATGATGCGCAACGCCTTCGACGCGGTGCCGCGCGAGATCGAGGAGGCGGCGCGCATGGACGGCGCCGGCAACGCCACCATGCTTTTGAAGGTGATGCTGCCGCTGGTCTGGCCGGGCGTCGTCACCATCGCGCTGTTCGCCTTCCTCGGCGCCTGGAACGAATTCCTCGCCGCCCTGGTGCTGATGACCGACCAGTCCAAATTCACGCTGCCGGTGATGATGACGGCACTTCAGTCGGGCCGCTTCGGCGCCATCGACTGGGGCGCCGTGCAGGCGGGCGTCACCGTGATGATGGTGCCGTGTCTCATCCTGTTCCTCGCTTTGCAGCGCTTCTACATCCGCGGCCTGATGGCCGGGGCCGTCAAATAACAGACTGAATGGAGTGAGTTCATGACCGCATCGCCATCCCCCCGCCCCGCCCCGAAGGGGAAGCCGAAACTCGCTTTCCGGCCGCTGCCGGTGCCGCAGGTCGATGTGCACGGCTTCTGGGGCGACCGCGCCGACGCGGTGGCGACCCGCACCGCCGACATCCTCTACGATCGTTGCGTCGAGGCGCGCATGCTGGAGCAGATCGATCCGGACCGCCCCTCGCCCGGCATCGTCATTCCCTTCCACTCGCCCTCGCCCGATGAAGCGGACCGCCAGGGCGCCGAATTCACCGGCTCGACGGTAACGACGCAGATGTTCTGGGATTCCGATCTCGGCAAGACAATCGAGACCGCGGCCTATTCGCTCTACCGGCGCAAGAACCCCGGGCTGGAGAAGAAGATCGACGCCGTCATCGACATGTATGGCAAATTGCAGCAGGAGGACGGCTATCTCTCCAGCTGGTACCAGCGCATCCAGCCCGGCAAGCGCTGGACGAACCTGCGCGACTGCCACGAGCTGTATTGCGCCGGCCACCTGATCGAGGGCGCGGTCGCCTACTACCAGGCGACCGGCAAGCGCAAGCTGCTCGACATTATGTGCCGCTATGCCGACCACATCGCCTCGGCGCTGGGACCAGAGCCCGGCAAGAAAAAGGGCTATTGCGGCCACGAGGAGATCGAGCTGGCGCTGGTCAAGCTGGCGCGGGTGACGGGCGAGCAGAAATACATGGATCTGGCGAAGTACTTCATCGACCAGCGTGGCCAGCAGCCGCATTATTTCGACGAGGAGGCGCGCGCCCGCGGCGCCGACCCCAGGGCCTATCATTTCAAGACCTATGAATACAGCCAGTCGCACCGGCCGGTGCGCGAGCAGGACAAGGTCGTCGGCCATGCGGTGCGGGCCATGTACCTCTATTCGGGCATGGCCGACATCGCCACCGAATATGGCGACGATAGCCTGCGCATCGCGCTCGACCGGCTGTGGGACGACCTCACCACGAAAAACCTCTACATCACCGGCGGGCTCGGCCCGTCGGCGCACAATGAGGGTTTCACCAGCGACTACGACCTGCCCAATGAGAGCGCCTATGCCGAGACCTGCGCCGCCGTCGGCCTGGTGTTCTGGGCAAGCCGCATGCTCGGCATGGGGCCGAACGCCCGCTACGCCGACATGATGGAGCGCGCGCTCTACAATGGCTCGATCTCCGGCCTGTCGCTCGACGGCTCGCTGTTCTTCTACGAGAATCCGCTGGAGAGCCGGGGCCGGCACAACAGATGGAAATGGCACCGCTGCCCCTGCTGCCCGCCCAATGTCGGGCGCATGGTCGCCTCGATCGGCAGCTATTTCTACAGCCTGGCGGACGATGCGCTTGCCGTGCACCTCTACGGCGATTCCACCGCCCGCTTCGACATCGCGGGCACGCCGGTGCAGCTCACACAGGCGAGCCGCTATCCCTGGGACGGCGCCGTCGAGATCACGGTCGAACCGCAGGCGCCGGTGGAGTTCACGCTGCATCTGCGCATCCCGGCATGGAGCAGCAGCGCCACGCTTGAGATCAATGGCGAGGCGGTCGACCTCGAAGACATGACCAGCGACGGCTATGCCGCGATCCGGCGCAGCTGGCAGAAGGGCGACCGTGTCCGGCTCGATCTCGAAATGCCGATCGAGCGGCTCTACGCCAATCCCGAAGTCCGGCAGGATGCCGGCCGCGTCGCGCTGTCGCGCGGGCCGCTGATCTACTGCGTCGAGGCATCGGACAATGACACCCGGCTGCACCGCCTGACCCTGCCGCGCACGGCAGGCATAGAGGCGCATGAAGCGCCCGGACTGCTGGGCGGCGTGGTGACGCTTTCAGCCACGGCGCGGGCCGACGCCGGCGACGGCTGGCAGGATGGCCTCTACCGACGTGAGCCGCCGGCCAGCGTCGAGACGCGCCTGACCGCCATCCCCTACTACGCCTGGGACAACCGCGAGCCCGGCGAGATGCTGGTGTGGTTGCGGGACGGCTGAGGCTTCCCGCTGCTCGACTATGTCCGGCTTGATTGGGCGGCGGCCGCCGGCAGCGCCGCGCTCGGCGCCGCTTGCGGCGCGCTGTTGTCGATATGCGCCCAGGCCGGCCGCTCGAACAGGAACATGCCGAAGCCGACCCGCTGGATGATGAGGTAGAGCACGACGGGGCTTATGATCGAGACCAGCAACACAGCCAGGCTGAGCAAGCCGGTATCGGTCAGCAGGCCACTCGCCAATGCGGCGCCGCGGAACAGCGACATCGGGATGGTGAAGGCGACATAGACGACCAGAGAATGTTCGCCGAGCCAGCGCAGCCATTCCATCGAGGCGAATGTCGACAGCAAGCCGCCAAGCACGCAGAGCGCCACCGCGCCGGCGACGGCCAGGGTGAGATGCAGCGGCGGCCATGCCGCCAGCCCCATCTGCATGCCGACCGGCTGCATGGCATAACCCGGCGAATAGACGAGCAGGCCGTTGACGACAGCCCACACGAGCAGGCCGGCGGCGGCCAGCATCGGGCGGGGCTGCGTCCATTCGACGAGGCGGAACACCAGCGGCGCCATGACGAAGCCGACATAGAAGAACACGAAATAGGCGGCGAACTGTTCGACCGCATAGCTGTCGGGACGCGGCGCCCACATCTGCAGGGCGGCAGCGATGGGGATGACGATCCAGGCGGGCACGCGGAACTGCCGAAAGAGCTTGGCGGCAAGGCCGAACACCGCCAGCATGTAGATGAACCACAGCACGCCGTATGGCTGGACGACGGCCATTGCCAGATCGTGCAGCATGCCGCCGGGATCCCGGCTGAAGATGCCGATCTTGAGCCCGATCGAGATGATCGCCCACAGCACGTAGAAATAGAGATAGTGGACGACGCGCCGGTCGATGTAGCGCCGCCACGGCCGGTCGATCACCTGCGACAGGAACAGGCCGGAGATCAGGAAGAATTCCGGCATGCGGAACGGCGTCGCGAAGCCGATGACATAGTGCAGGAAGCCGACGCCGCCCGTGTACTCGCCGGTGTTGTAGGCCGCGTACATCATCACCACGAGGACGATCGAGAGGCCCTTGGCCGTGTCCACCCACGGCATGCGCATCGGGCTGTTCATGGCAGATCCATCCGGGGCCGGCCGAGGCGGCCAGCCATCATCCGGCGACATCTAGCACCATCGAGCTTCCCAGATCGTAAACACGGCTGGTTTCGGAGGTGGCTGGCAGCGCCTAGCGCTTGGCCTTCGACTTGTTCAACGCCACGGCGGCTCGCACCAGCGCCTTCAGCGCCTCTTCGTCGACTTGCTCACCCTTCTGAAAATCGATCGCCCGCCGCGTATTGCCTTCGAGGCTGGAGTTGAACAGGCGCGTGGGATCGGGCAGCGCCGCGCCCTTGGCGAAGGTCAGCTTGACGATTCTCTTGTAGGTCTCGCCGGTGCAGATCATGCCGTCATGCTCCCACACCGGAACCCCGCGCCACTTCCAGGTCTCGACGACATCGGGATCGGCTTGATGGATGAGCGCGCGCAGCCGGGCCAGCATGTCGCCGCGCCAGTCGCCGAGTTCCGTGATCCTGCCGTCGATGAGTTCGGAGGGGGATTTGCTCTCCTGCGATCCGGTCATGCTGTTCTCCTCAAGACTTGGACAATAAGGCGCTCACATGCGCTCGCCAGGCAATTGGCTGGCCTGCTTCACCCAGGCGCTGAACTGCGCCTCGTCGAACGCGTCGTCCTCATGGATGTCGAGGTAGCGCGTGTCCCGACTTTTGGATTCGCCCGGCGGCACCGGATCCAGCGACAGGCCGCGAAAGAAGGCCACCTTGATGTATCTGGTGAAGCAATGGAAGCTCAGGAACCAGCCTTCGCCCTCGACGCCGTAGAAAGGTGAGTTCCATTTGACCGCCTTGTGCACGCCGGGCACGGCACGCTCGATGAGCGCGTCGAGCCGCCCGCCCATCTCGCGCTTCCAGCCCGGCATCGCCGCGATATAGGCCTGCACCGGAGCGTCGCCATAACCCTTTGCGATCTGCGGATTGCCGCCGGAAAGCAGCTTCGGCTCAGCCTTGGCTGGGGTCGACTTGGCCATGCGCTTTCCTCCTATCCATTGGCCCGCCGTGCGCCGCGTCCTTTCGCGACATAGGGCAGCACGAACATATAGAGGCCGCTGAACAGCATAAGGAAGAGCGGCGGCAGTGGCGAATAAACCACCCAGGCGGGCGGCTGTCCAAACGCCATGGTGACGAAATTGGCGACGACGGTCGCCGTGAAAATGATCGACATCCAGCGATGCGCCTGCCTGATCCATGTGCTCCAGTCCAACTTTACCTCCTGTGAAACGTGTGAACCCGGGTGCTACCAACGCGCCAGCTGCGTGATCTGGATGAGATTGCCGCAGCCGTCGTTGAGCTTGGCGATGGTCGAGCCGGTCACCTCGGTCGGCGCCATGGCGAATGTGCCGCCGCGCGCCTTGATGCGCTCATGATCGCCCTTGATGTCGTCGGTGAAGAACATTACAGCCGGCTGGCCCTGCTCGAACATCGCCTGCTGATAGGCCTTGGCGGCCGGCTGGTTGTTGAGCGCCAGCTGCAGCTCGGTGCCCTCGGGCTCGTCCGGCGAGGCGACCGTCAGCCAACGGAATGGCCCATTGCTGAAATCGGCTTTCTTGGTCAGGCCGAGCACGCCGGTGTAGAAGGCAAGCGCCTTTTCCTGGTCGTCGACATAGATGCTGGTCAGTTTGATCTTCATCGTCTTTCTCCATAGGTTTTGCTGGCGGCGGACCGCCCGGTGACGTCAGGCGTTGGGTTCGATCGACCCGGTCAGTTCGTCCGGTCGAGAAGCTGCTCCAGCTTCTCGAAGAATTGCGGCCAACCCATCTTGGCGCCGCCATAGGCGCGCCGCTGCTCGGGCCGGAAACCGGATTGTTCCATGCGCAGATGCGTTCCGGTTGGCGTCGGGGTGAGCGTGAAGGTCACCACGCTCCTGAGATCGAACGCCGGATCCTGGTGCGCGAGATTCCAGGTGTAGGACAGCGTCCTGTTCGGCTCGACAGCCAGCACCTCGCAATCGAGCACGCCGCCCCAATCGGCGCTGATGTTGAAGCGGTGGCCGACAGCGGGCTTGAAATCGTTCTTCATCAGCCACTCCTCGATCAGATGCGGTTGCGTCAGCGCGCGCCAGAGTTTTTCCGGCGGATGGGAGATCTGCCGCTCGACGACGACAGTGCGGTTTTCAGTGGCACTATCGTTCACTGGTCCATCCTTTTGAGCAAATCCTCGAGATCATCGAACCGGCTCTCCCAAAACCCGGCCATCTGGCGTGTCCAGTCCATCAGCGGCGCCAGCGCGCCAAGCTGCGCGCTGTAATGCGTCTGGCGGCCTTCATGGCGGTCGCGCACCAGACCGGCCTGCTTGAGCACGCCCAGATGCTTCGACACCGCCGGCTGCGACACGCCGGACTGGCTCGTCAGCGCCCCGACCGTCTGCTCGCCCTGGCGGCACAGCCGTTCGAAGATCGCCCGCCTGGTCGGGTCGGCGAGCGTCCTGAAGAGCATGTCATGGCTATCCGGCATGTCAGATCGATAACCCGTTGGCTATTGGTTGACGTATAACCGCAGGGATATATGTTCGTCAAGCGGAAGATTGGAGCGCTCTAAATATCGGCGGGCTAGGGAACCGCATGGGCGCGGCTGATCTCCTGCGCCACCAGTTCCTGCAACTGCCACAGATTGCGGTCGCGTATGCCGCAGCCGTCGAGGTGGCGGATCGTCTCGAGCAGATACTGCGCGCCCGAGCCCCAGTGGCCGACGGCCCTGGCCAGCGTCGCCGCGACCGCGGGCTTGTCGAGCTTGCCGGCATAGCGCGGATTGGCGGGATCGACGACGAAGCCGAGCGCCCGGCTCGCCTCGCCCTCGGTGCTGACCTGCAGCCAGCGCGGCACGTTGACGGCGGGCAGGATGGTCATCTCGCGGCGCAGCAGTGCTTCCAGATTTTCGGCGACCGGCTCGGCGATCTCGAACACCATGCCCTGGCACTGGCCGCCGCGGTCGAGCGCCATCATCAGGCCGGGCTGTTCGAGCGTGCCGCGAAAGCGCTGCACCGTGAAGCAGAACGACCGGTGCCAGCCCCGTGCCACCGCCCGTTCGCCACCCCGGACCTCGCCGGCCGGCTTCCACAGCAGCGAGCCATAGGCGAACAGCTTCAGCGGTCCGGGCGGCGCCGAGGCCAGGATCTCGTCGCGAAACCGCGCATAGTCGGCGTCCGTCATATAGACCATGCCCGGCGTCGGCCCGGCATCCGCGACCACGCGCATGGTCCGCGCCACCAGCGCCTCGGTCAGCGCCATCGGCGCCTTGCGCGGTACGGACTTGCGCGGTGGCGTGACGCCCTTTCCTGTCTGGCTCATCCCCGCGTCCACCTGAGTTGGTCCATGAAGCTTGTAAACCTCTGCACAACGGCATCGGGCGTCGTCTCCCGGTGCCATTGTCTTTGCGCGATCGCCGTGTCGACATACCGGAATTCGATCCGCCCAGAATGCAGTGGGGTCACCCTCAAATGTGGTCCCGAAAAAGGCTCGACGTCGACCTGCTGGATGCACAGGTCAAACATGGACGTCCACCCGTATAGAACCAACCTCAAGGGACCGCTTGCTATGAACGAGGCAAGCGTCTCCACACCACCAAACGCCGAAGCGGATGGATCCGGCTGATTCAAGCGCCTGTCTCGAATGGAAGCGACGATGTCTGGCCAATCGTTCTGCATCGGCTGAAGGTGTTGGGCGCCAAGTGGCTTGTCAACAAGGTGAACAGAAGCGGGTGGCACTGCGACCTTCATTCCTTCTCCATGAAGGACGAAGCCGCTTCGTTGATCCAGAGGCATCCTTGCTTGCCCAGCGCTTGTTGCTGTCCTATGCCGCGACCGGCTGGACCCAACCCGCTTTGCGACTGGTAGAAGGCGTATTGACATGGCTGGGGTCCCAAGGTGCACCAGCGGTATGCGCGCCATGGAAATATCGCCAGATCGTCCCCCAAACAGGCTGCCATATGTCGATGGCCTCCCGGAACATATCCAGGAGAACACCAACGGCAAGACCTTCTTCGTTCCGAAAACTGAGTTCGAGCAAGGCATTGTTCTGGCTGTCTTCGGACATATATTGCGAATAGGCACCGCAATGGACCGAGGTCGACGCTTCTAGATTTCCATGACGCTGGTTCCAAAGCGATTGGGGCGTCTTTCTCACGACAACTGGCCACCAACTCATGACACCAGCGCCATCGGCACCTTCAGCCCGTCGATGAGCGCATCTCGGAACTGCGCGATCGGGCGGGCCAGCCGTCCGGCGGGCGGGCGGTGCAGCAGCCAGGCGCGCACTTGCGGCTTGAAGTCGGGGCAGTCGATGACCTCCACCTTGTCGCGCCAGCGGCTGTCCGCGAAGGCGCCGGGCGTGACGATGCCGATGCCATGGCCGCGCGCCACCAGCGACATTCTGAGGTCGACGCTGAGCGCCTCCACCCCGACCTGGAACGGCAGCCTTGCCGCCTCGAAACCCTGGCGAATGAAGGCGCGAAACCCGCAGCCGTTTTCGTTCATCACCCAGGCAAAGCGCGACAGGTCGGCGAGCTTCGCCGGCTTCGGCACGCCAAGGCCGGGGGACGCGACCAGCAGCACCGACTGCGCGCCGAGATCGTCGCAAACCAACTCGTCCGGCGGCGCCAGGCCTTCGGCGAGGCACACCGCCACGGCGTCGAGTTCGCTGCGCGCCACCTGCTCCACCAGCCTTGGCGACCAGCCCGAGGTGATGCGCAGCGTCAGCTGCGGAAACGCGGCGCGCAGCGTGTCGAGCGGCAGCGCTAGTGCCGCGTCGGAGAGATAGGGCATGACGCCCAGGCGGAACTCGCCCTTGACCTCGCCTTGCGGCGACACGCCCGCCCTGAGATCCTCCAGCGAGCGCAGCACCCGCCTTCCATGCTCATAGGCCTCGCGCCCGGACGCTGTCGGCTTCAGCGGCTTCGACTGGCGGTCGAGAAGTGCTGTCGCCAGTCCGTCCTCGAGATTCTGGATGCGGCGCGTGACGCCCGGCTGGGTGAGGTTCAGCCTGGCGGAGGCGCCGACGATCGAGCCGGTTTCCACCACGGCGATGAAGGCTTCGAGGTCATGGATGTTCATGCACATCTCGCATAATCATTATCGAATTGATTGAATTGTAGCATGATAATCCTTCGGCATAAAGTCCTCAAACAATATGCAAGTTTAATGAGGACCTCATGCTCGACACCAAGGACGGCCAGCTGTGCGAGCGACTGCCCACCGGCACCATCACCGGCCCGCAGACGCTGCTCTTTGCCGCCTCCACCGGCATCATCGTCACCAATCTGTTCGCGCCGCAGACGCTGGTCGGGCTGATCGGCCCGTCGCTCGGCGCCAGCGCCGCGAGCGTCGGCCTCGTCGCCATGGCCACGCTGCTCGGCTATGCCGGCGGCCTGTTCTTCCTGGTGCCGATGGCCGATCTCGCCGAGAACCGCGCCTTGATCCTGCGCATGCTCCTGACGGCGGCCCTTGCGGCCGGCGTCGCCGTCTTCGCACCCACGATCGCCTCGCTGCTGGTCGTCCTGTTCGTCCTCGGCGCCGCCTGCTCGGCGATCCAGATCCTGGTGCCGATCGCCGCTTCGATGGCGCCGCCCGGCGAGGCCGGCCGGGTCATCGGCGATGTGATGAGCGGGCTGATGATCGGCATCCTGCTGGCGCGGCCGCTGGCCAGCCTCGTCGCCGACGCCTGGGGTTGGCGCGCCTTCTATGGCCTTAGTGCTACCGCGCTCGTCCTGGTCGCCGGCGTGCTCGCCATCACCTTGCCGCAGCGGCGCCCGGAAGCAAAATCGTCCTACGGCGCGCTGATTGCCTCACTGTTCGGCCTGCTGCGCGACGAGCCGGTGCTGCGGCGGCGTGCGCTGACGGCGGCGCTGGTGATGGCGGCGTTCAGCCTGTTCTGGACGGCGGTCGCCTTGCGTCTCGCACAGCCGCCTTTCGGCCTTGGCCAGCGCGGCATTGCGCTCTTCGCGCTTGTCGGCGCCGGCGGCGCCGTGGTCACGCCGCTGTTCGGCCGCGCCGGCGACCATGGCTGGACGCGATCCGCCACCATCGCCTGTCACCTCGTGCTGATCGGCGCTACGGCGCTCGCCGCCTGGGCCGGCGCCTCTCAGCCCGGTGCGTCATGGCAATCGCTGGTGCCGATGGGCCTCAGCGCCGTGCTGCTCGACATCGGCGTCACCGGCGACCAAACGCTCGGCCGCCGTGCCGTCAATCTGCTTCAGCCCGAGGCCCGCGGCCGGCTCAACGGGCTGTTCGTCGGCATCTTCTTCATCGGCGGCGCCATCGGCTCATTGCTGGCCGGTGTTGCCTGGACTTGGGGCGGGTGGACTTGCGTGTGCGCCATCGGCGCAATCTTTGGCGCCACCGCCCTGCTGGTCGACTGGATCGGCGGGCCGGAATGACCGGGCGTTCTTACAATCACGTCCAGTGACCCAGGGGAACTATGTTACCGGCAAACTGTTTTAGTCCTTGCCGGAGGATGCCATGAACGATGCGTCGGCGACGCCCGCGGGTCCCGTCCTTTCATCGACGGAGCGCGTGAACACGCTGTCGCATTTCCACCGCGCCGAGATCGCGCGCATGGCGGGCTGGCGCGATCGGCTCGACAGGACCACGAACTGGGCGATCACCGTGGTGGCGGCGATGCTCTCGGTCTCTCTGTCGACGGCCAGCGCGCACCATGGCGTGCTGTTGTTCGCCATGCTGCTGATCCTGCTGCTTTTGTGGATCGAGGCGCGCCGCTACCGCTTCTTCGACTTCTACCGGGCCCGCGTGCGCCAGTTCGAACGTCACTATTTCGCGCAGATCTTCTCGCCGCAGCCCGATTTCGCCTCGGATTGGCTGCTCATTGTCGGCGAAGGCCTGCGCGCGCCGAAGTTTCTGCTGTCGCAGCGCGCCGCGCTGGCGCGGCGCCTGCGCCGCAACTACATCTACCTCTTCCTCATCCTGCTCTTGGCCTGGGTGCTGAAAATATCGACACCCAGCCTGCAAACCGTGGGGATCAGGACCGGCTTCGTCAGCTCGCTGCGCGAGGCGATGGACGGGGCCGCGCTTGGTCCCATTCCCGGCGTCGCCATCGTCGTGATCGTGGCGGCATTCTATGCCTGGCTGTTCGCCATCGTCCTTTTCGCGGCGGGCGACGACGGCGAGCTCGCCTTCGGCGACGTCCACGTCTGACTTGCAATTCGGGCAACCGGCGGCGCAACGCAAATGCCAGCCATGCGTTGTCATGGTCAGTCCGCCGCGACGTTTGAGGGAACCCATGAACCGGCAACCGGCAACGACGTCAGGCCGCCTCGCGGCCACCCTGGTGCTGGCCACCCTCGTGCTGGCCACCCTTGCCCTGGCACCGGCAAGCCGCGCCTTCGCCGCCCAGGCGCCCGGACATGCCTCGGGCATGGGCGGCTCGGCCGAGGGCCTGTTCGTCGCCGAGATCGTGCTTCTCCTGCTGGTCGGCCGCGGCCTCGGCGAAATCTTCCAGCGCTACGGCCAGCCGGCGATCATGGGCCAGCTGATCGGCGGCATCCTGCTTGGCCCATCGCTGTTCGGCTGGATTTGGCCCGACGCCCAGCACCTGATCTTCTCCAGCGATCCGGCGCAGAAGGGCATGATCGATGCGGTATCCCAACTCGGCATCCTGCTTCTCCTCCTCCTGACCGGCATGGAGACGGATCTGCGCCTGGTGCGCCGCGTCGGAGCTGCCTGTTTTTCGATCTCGATCACCGGCGTCGTCGTGCCTTTCGCCTTCGGCTTCGCGCTGGCGCAGTTCCTGCCGGACTCGCTGCTGTCCGATCCACGGCAGCGCGTCGTCGCCGGGCTGTTCCTCGGCACGGCGCTGTCGATCTCCTCGGTCAAGATCGTCGCCATGGTGGTGCGCGAGATGAACTTCATGCGCCGCAATCTCGGCCAGGTCATCATTTCCTCGTCCATCATCGAGGACACGATCGGCTGGCTGGTCATCGCGGTGACCTTCGGCATCGCCACCAACGGCAGCCTGCAGGTCTTGCCGCTCGTCACCACGGTGGCCGAGGTGGCGCTGTTCATGGTGTTTTCCTTCACCATCGGCCGCCGGCTTGTCTTCACGCTGATCCGCTGGAGCAACGACTCTTTCCGCAGCGAATACGCCGTCATCACGGTCATCCTCATCATCATGGGCGTCATGGCGCTGATCACCAACCTGATCGGCGTCCACACAGTGCTCGGCGCTTTCGTCGCCGGCATACTGGTCGGCGAATCGCCGATCCTGTCCAACCACATAGAGAGCCAGTTGCGTGGCCTCATCACCGCGCTGTTCATGCCGGTGTTCTTCGGCATGGCCGGCCTGTCGGCCGACCTCACCGTGCTCACCGACCCGACGCTGGCACTGCTGACGCTGGCATTGGTCGCCATCGCCAGCATCGGCAAGTTCGGCGGCGCTTTCCTCGGCGGCCGGCTGGCCGGCATGTCGCTGAAGGAAGCCACCGCCGTGGGCAGCGCCATGAACGCCCGCGGCTCGACCGAGGTCATCGTCGCCAGCATCGGCCTGTCGATGAACATCCTGTCCCACAATCTGTTCACGATGATCGTCACCATGGCCGTCATCACCACGCTGGCCATGCCGCCAATGCTGCGCTGGGCGCTCGGCCGCCTGCCGGTTGGGCATGCCGAGAAGCAGCGGGTCGATCGCGAACTGCTCGACGAGCGCGGCTTCGTTTCCAGGCTGGAGCGCCTGCTGCTGCTGGTCGACGATAGCCCGGTCGGCAAGTTCACCGCCTACCTTGCAGGCCTGGTCGGCGGCGGCAGCGGCATGCCGACTACTCTGCTTCATCTCCAGGACGGCAGGCTCGCCGGGCAGGTCGGCGACAAAGGCCCGGAGCGGGCGTCCAGGGAGGTCAAGAAAGGCGCCGCCAGGAGCGCGAGGGCCGTCAGCAAGGCGGAGGACACGCTTGTCGACAAGGTCCACCTCACAGCTCGCACCGAGCTTCAGGCCAGCGCCGAGACAATCGCCGCCGAAGCCCGCAAGGGCTATGGGCTTCTGCTGGTCGGACTGGAGAACATGCTGACCGACAAAGGCACCTTCAGCGGCGCGCTGAAGGACGTCAGCAGCGGTTTCGATGGCCCGCTCTGCCTCGTGCTGAACGGCGCCAAGGCCGATGGAAAGATGCCGGTGCTGCGCGCCGGAACGACGATACTGGTCCCCGTCAACGGCACCGAGGTCGCGCGTCGCGCCGCCGATTTCGCGCTGGCGCTGGCGCGGCCGCACCGCGCCCGCGTCAAGGCGCTCTATGTCTCGCAGGCCAGGCAGGGCAGCCGGCCGGGCACGGTCTCGCACCGCCGGGAGGAAGCCGTGCTCAAGGATGTCGCCGATCTCGCGGACCGCTACGGCGTTGCCGTCGACACCGCGATCCGCACCCGCGCCACGGCGGATAGGGCGATCGCCAGGGAGGTGACCAAAGGGGCCGCGATGGTGGTGATGGGTGTCACCCAACGGCCGGGCGAGGAGCTGTTCTTCGGCGACACCGCGACAGCGGTGCTCGCCGCGGTCGCCTGCCCGGTCGTGCTTCTGGCCAGCGAACGCGTCAAGCGGGCCGACGCCAATGCCGACGAGGCGGCGGCCGAAATCAGTGCCTGATCATTCCGGCGCAGCTTTCGGAACTTACAGGCCGAAGAACTGTCGCCCTATGATGTAGCCCAACGCCGCCACCACGAGCGGGAACAGCGCCGGCGCTGCCTTGCTGAAGAAGGAGACTTTCGTGTCCTTGGGCGGCACATAGCGTGCGTTGCCGAGATTCTTGGTCATTGCGTACCCCGCGCCAAACCAGACAGTTTTGCGCATGTCGTTATCCCAAACCGCTGCGCGGTTCCGGCCGGCATGCATTAGCAGACGCTTATTAACAGCATGGCCAAATTAACGGGTTGCAAAGAAATTCGATCGAATAGGCGGCTTTGCGTGGTGAAATTCGCAACTTACTTGTCGCTGTTTTCGAACGCGCCAATTCCTTGCGCGATGAGGTTGGTGGCCATCACCAGCGAGATGATCGCCGAGCGCTAAATCCGGCAGACCGCCATGACGAAGAACTCGCGGTAGCAGAAGTCGGGATCGTCGAGCAGGCGATCCGGCCGCTGCTTCAGCTCCCGCCAATAGGCCTGGTCGGCGTCAGGCAGGGCGTAGCCAGGCGCGACGCTGGCAAAATAGGCCAGCAGGTCGCGAACATAGTCGCGCGTGAAGCGAGGCGCCGGCGCCCAGCGTTCGACCAGCCAGCCCTTGCGGCTGACGACCTCCAGGCCCGCCTGCCGCAGGCGCGCCGGAAGCGTCGAACCGCAATCGGTGCCGAGCACGCCCCGGTCGCGAAACCCCTGCAGCCTGGCGGCCATGAAGCGCGCCAGCAAGGCCCGGTCCATGGGCAGGATCTGCAGGATCGTCGAATCGAAATCCTTGACGGCGAAGATGCCGCCCGGCTTCAGCACGCGCCGGGCCTCGCCGACGGCAAGCTCGAACTCGGCCGGCGTCAGATACTGCATGACATTGCCGGACCAGACGCAATCGAACGATGCGTCGGCGAATGGCAGCGACAGGATGCTGCCGACACGCGCGGCAATTTCCGGCGGCTCGGGCAGCCTGCCCGCGAGCGCCTCGACCCGGCCGATGTTTTCAGGCGCGAGGTCGAGCGCGGCGATGAAGCCGGATGGGCCGACGGCCCTGGCGATGAGCGGCAGGAAGCCGCCGCTGCCGCATCCGGCGTCGAGCACGCTCCAGCCCGGGCGGATACCGGCGTCGAGCAAGGCGGCCTCGTATTCGGGCCGCGACGATTCGAAATGAAGATCGAGCCAGCCGGCCTCGCTCGCTTCGTGACCGGTGGACGTTTGGTTCCTGGCAGACAAATGATGACCCCCCATGGCGCGGCGGGATAGAAGCGCACCCAACGGCATCACGCAATGCCCCGCGAAGCAGGCGACGCCGGTCTACGCCGGCAGCGACGGCTCGGTGTTCGGCTCCAGCGCCTCTTCCGCCTCATGCTCGTCCGGAAGCACCTCGCCATGCACCGCCAGCGGCCGGCCGATCCAGACCGGATCGACCAGATGGTCGCGCTTGGGATTGTTCGTGTTCGGGTGGATGAGGATGCTCAGGCCGCCATGGTTCAGCATCAGCCACGGAACCAGCGCGCCGAAAATCCCGGTTGCGAAGGAGACCTGGTACATGGCCTGCTCATGCGGGCCGACTTGTCTGTCGTGCCAATTGCCCAGGCGCACGCGGAACCGTTCGGCGATGCGCAGACGCAGCCATTCGGCATGCTGCCGCTCGGCCTGCCCGTCGAAATAGATGTGGGCGTGATAGCTGGCGATCTCGGCAAGTGGCCTTGGACTGTCTTGGGTCATCTCGATGCCCCTCCTCGCGGCGTGTCCCGCCATTCAGCCCAAGAACGCGGCTTTAAGCAAGGCCACTCGACCCGCCGGGACGATCGGCAATGGCTGGACGCGGTTGACCGGCCAGGCATTCCGTCACGCCGCTCGCGGCGCCAGGCTTTCGGCCCCGCGCACATCGTGTAGTCTGACGGTTTTCCTGGGGAAATGACATGATGAACACCGCCGAAACCCTGCCCTATCTGTCATCGGCGGTCCTCGATCGCCTGGCGATCTCCACGCCCAACGTTGTCGACGAGATCGAGCGCCAGATCGTCGGCCAGAGGCGCGGCGAAGTCTGGTGCGCGCCCAAGGCCGCCGTGTGGCCGGGCGACGACCGCTACTTCATGGCCACGCTCGGCGTCGCCACCGTGCCGCCCGTGCTGGCCACCAAGTCGCTGGTGGTGAACCCGCGCAACGCCGCGCGCGGGCTGGCCACGCTCAATTCGCTGATCACGCTGCTCGACGCCGAGACCGGCCTGCCGCTGGCCCTAGTCGACGGCAATTGGGTGACGGCCAAACGCACGGCGGGCCTCAGCGCCGTCGCCGCCCGGCGCATGGCAAGGCACGATGCGTCGTCGGTCGCCTTCATCGGCTGCGGGGTGCAGGCGCGCGGCCACCTCGAAGCCTTCGCCGACCTCTTTCCGCTGCGCGAAATCCGCGCCTTCGGCCGCGGCAAGAGCAATCGCGACGCGCTCTGCGAGATGGCGCGGTCGCGCGGCCTGCAAGCAATCCCCTGCGACACGGCAAGGGCCGCGGTGGAAGGCGCCGACATGGTGGTGTCGACGGTGACCCTGGTGCCCGAACCCGAACCGTTCCTCGACGCCAACTGGCTGAAACCGGGAAGCTTCACCGCCATCACCGACCTCGCACTGCCCTGGCTGCCCGCAACCATGCGCCGCCTCGACCGCATCGTCGTCGACGATCTGGAGCAGGAGAGAAACATGACCAAGCCGATGGTCGACCCGGCGATGGTTGCCGGAGATTTGACGGGGCTGGTCTGTGGGGATTTTGCGGGAAGGCAGAGCCCGGGCGAGACGACGGCGTTCGTTTTTCGAGGGCTGGCCGTGGGGGATCTGGCGGTGGCGGGGTTGGTGTATTTGCGGGCGCGGGTGGCTGGGGTGGTTGGGGTGTAGGGTGAGGGCGGCGGGAACGGGTTTCGGTTCGGATTGCGCTGGATCGAAGGTCGCAACCGGGATTCACGCTTCGCGGCTCCGTGGTCGACGCAGAGCGCTTCCGCCTGGGCGGCTGCGGGTTGGAGCCACGGCAAAAGCCGCAGGATTAGTCGCAGCTGCCTGATGACGGATGTCAGCGCTCATGCCCGCGCGTAGGCCTCGATTTCGCACGTCGCCTCCCGGCTAGCGCGCTTGGAAGTTCCGGAAGATTTTCTCGAACGAGCCGCGTAGCCGGATTTCTTGATCTGGCCCTAGGGGAGAAAGGCCGATTTCATATTCTTTCCGGTGCCTAGAAAAAAGCTTATCAACCGAACCCGCATTTTGAGTTGAAACGAAGAAGCGGCCTTCCGCATAAATGTCATCGACGAGGCCCAGGAAAGATCGGCCAAGATTGATCCCCAAATTACTGCTCAAAAAGTATTTACATTCAACTGACAACAGTATTTTACTTGAGCGAGGGTTTACTCTGTTGGCACGGCAAGTATTAGCTTCGTCTCCGTATATTACAGCAACATCACACTCATGATTCACTCTCGACTTGCCAGATACATAAATACCGATATGCGCCTCGAGAACCGGCGATCGAGGGAAGCGTATTTCGGCATGACAATAATCATGCAAGTCGGAAAAGATCGATGTTGGGGAGGTTCGGAAGTAAAAACTGGTCGCCGGAGCACCCGATCGAGTCATAAGGCGAATCGTCGCCCCCTCTCGCCGAGCGGCTTCGAGAACTAGTGCCCAGATATAGCATTCGTAGAGATCATTGCCGGCTGACGCGGCGGAGAGATTGGCGTTGACCGCCGATCCGATCGCGGCAGTGATGTCTCCCCACATTTCGGGACGAAGAGGCATCAGAAACTAGCCTCGTCTGAGAACCTACGCCAGGTTAGTTCTGACTCTTTGGAAATCTCAGCCAATAGCCGGCCGAGATCCGTCGTAGCCGCACGCGATTGTGCGATACTCGCGCGCGAGATGGGCGGCGTGGCCTCAGTTTCTCCGGTATCGCCTACTCCGACCAAATGGATGTTGACGTAAGGCGACTCTCCAAGACCTTTCTCGGTGGAACTACTTGCGATCACGCCTAAGAAGCGGGTCGCCATCATCTGAGGTGCTATGAGGGCGATGCCAAGCGCGGCGACCAGCATGTCAAGCTGCTCGATTGTGCTATAATCTTTCTTACCGATAAAATCACCGCTTGTTGTTGTCCGTGTCCGCGGGACATCGGCCAGTTCATCCAGACCCGGACTTTCTCGAACCGTCAGCCTGCGCTCGACCGGACGGCCCGCTTCCACATCGGATCGCCACTGATTGAGCAAGTTGATTATTCCCTGTGTTTCGGGTTCAGTCGCAAGCTCCCTTACAGTATTATCGAGATAATCGACTAGACGCTTAGCCTCATCTTCTGAAATTGCCATCTTTGAAGCCTCCCATAAACCTTAAGCCTGGCGAACCGACCTCGCCGCATACCCAATAGTTACTAATGCCGGTCAAGCTGTAGACGTATTTTATGGTTGCCCGCTTTGCACCTGAACCAGCCAGTCCTTCGCGAGCGCCTGCGGGATATGGAAAACAAGCAAGGGCGCTCGTCTTGTAGCCAGAGTTTTGTTGCTCCCAAAGAACAAGTCGTACGAATGGAGTTGTACCGTGACGCGATTTGCTTGTTGGTAGAAGGTGTCACCGGGGTATCCACCCTGCCGGTCGGTCCGGCCCTGAAGGAAATTGTCGATTGTGCCGTCATCGTGAATTTCGCGCCGACCAAGAGCTGTCGGCCGCATTTTGTAAACAGCCGCAACCAAGGTAGGATCTCGACGGAGCGCTTCACCAATCGTTACCAGCAGGCCGGTGAATGCTGCCGTATCGCGAGGTTGCTCAAAGCGATAGTCTACCAACGCATCGACTACAGCCTGCATCGGGATATGTTGAGCAACAAGATGCTGTTGAGCTGGCTCCTTCGAAACGTATGTCGTGTCAGGAACGAATTGCGCGGCTTTCCCAAGTTTGTCCAACACAGCCACATTCGCCGAACTGTTCATGATGGAAACCAACGCTCCACGCTGTTGTGTCCAGCCGCCGCCGGCCCGCGCTCGGGTATAGGGGTCCGAGATCACCGATCTGCGGCATGGGCGAAGGGCAGGATCAAGAATAAGCCTTCGCCGCCACGAATGTAGGTTTGCGCCGGAATCCGCAAGTTGCTTCAACTCGGTCCGCATTGTCTGCTCATGTTCAACGTAGTCTTCAAACGCGGTCCTGAGATTGACTTCGAGAAATATCCGGCACAGCCCAAGATATTTCCGCTTGTAACCGAAGAAGCGCGCTCGCTGTTGGATCGTGTCGGCGTTTCCAACACCCACCCCCCTCGGCATGTAGGTGATCGAAAGCGAGTCGACCGTGAACCCACGGTCCACTGCCTGACCTCCGACAAGAATCCAACCCTCGGCGTTGCGCCAATTTATCTCAGGCGTCTTAGGGGCGCCGCGAGTATTGAACTCGATGACGGTCGTGCCTCGCAGAGCGCGCGGCAATTTCTCGACAATCTGGTCGTAGCTCGGCAACGTAGGGTCAGTCGTAGCGAGTTCGTCATAGGCCTTCTTAAACTCAAGGATTGCCTCTTTTCGATCCGGGTCGCTGGCAGGCGCCGTCAACGCCCCATACCAAACATCCTTCGCTGCCGCCGCCCATTGGACGTTAGCGAAATGCACTAAACGCTCTCGGGCGGGATGGATGAGCATTGAGCGCCGGCCTGACCTCACGATGATACTAGCAGCAAGCCCCACATAGAAGAGACGCATAGCCATAACGAGACTAACAGGCGGACCGACTGGCAATGGAGCATTTTTGGGCGGGATGTCTCCAGTGGGGATCGTCTTGGCGTAAGGGCTGAGCCGTTTGAAAAACTCTTCGCCACCGACGTAGCCTGTGCCCGGCTCCAACACATGGACAAAGTCAGGCGACAAAATGTCTGCGATATTGATGAGCAGGGGCGCTTGCGGAGTGGCCGTGTATTGCAAAAACGTGTGGCACGGTAGCGCGTCTCGCAATTCGCGAAGCCTTGTATAAGTCGTGCTCTCGTCGTTTTGGTTCACCTTCGTATTCAGGCTGGCCTGATCTGCTTCGTCATCAATGATCAGTGCGGGCACGTCCGCAAGGTTGAGCTTGCGTAGAAGTCTGGTCAGCGCGTCGAGCCGCTGATTCTGCTTGAGCACCGTCAGCAGAAGTGTCGGCTTTTCATCAAGATCTCGTGTGGTATCGCGCCAGTTCGCAATGGTTTGCCGCAAAAGCTGTTCATATTGGCCATCCTGGACCTTTGGATTCTTTTCCATAATCCACGCAGGTAATCCTTCCCCACCGTCGACATCCAGATCCTTATGGAGCCGCTGATGGGATTGGGTCAGCAGATTGTCCTTGTTTCCAGCTACAAGGATGACAAGCGGAAATCCGTTGTCACGTGAGAGGCCGATCACTGTTGTGAACGAGAGCGTTTTGCCGCTTTGCACGTACCCAACTACGAGGCCTGTTGCCCTATCTGGCAGCTTCTTTGGGTCCATGCCCGAGCCGAGGATATGGGTCGCCGAACGTATCAGCGACTCTTGGGCGCTTGCATCAAGCTTGGTACGGGCGGCCACACCGAGAGCCTGTTCGCCGCATACAGGCTGCCATTTCTGGGTCATGGTTGCGACAAGGCCTCCCTGAGAAGATCGTTCATATTGCGTCGCACCGTGCCTGCCGACTTCACACCGGCTCGCCGCGCCAACTTCTCGGAAATCGCCAATGCCGCCGCCACCCTGAGAAGGGGCTCAATATCGCCAGCATCGGTCTGGGCAAATGAAATCATAAATGGATGAGCCATCGACACGCGAATCTCAACCGTGTCGGGGCCAGACTGCATAGTTTGGCCTTGGTCACTGATCGCAAGCCAGTCGCCTTCAGCAGGATCGTCCGAAAGCGTGATCGTTACGAGCCACGGAACGCCTCGGAAATCGAACCGAAGCTCGCGAGTGGCCAGCATTGCCTGGTCTGGCAGAGGAGTGGTCGACGTTTCAACTGGCTCTTTGTCCGCAATGACAGGCAGTACCTCGGGCAAAGTGTCGGCGATGACATCGCCGGTTCGTTGTAGTGCTTTTTTGGCAGCCTCAATGCGGTCCTTTTTGGAGGCGAGTGAACGGTAGTTTTCACATTGCCGCAGCAGAGGTAAATCGTCGCTGTCGAGGTGCTCCCTCAAAAGCTCGAGGAAGGGTTCCTCATTTTCATCCCATCGAAAGCCGTCTTTCGTATGGCTCACCTCGAACCCTTCAAGATGAAACTCCCCAAATAAACGAAGCCGTGCATAGCTGCTGCTGCCGCCGGTGCCAAAGATGGTCGTAGGGCGATAGCCCTCCTCACCGCTTCCCTCGATGAGTCGACCGCGACGAAATAACGCGAAGCCCGAACGTGAGTAGTTGCCGGGATCGCGCAAGGCCGCGAATCCCCGCACTGATAGCCCTCCGCCCAATTCGAAATCGATCTCTTTGCGCCAAAGCTCCGGCTTACCGGATGGCTCCTTATAGTAAGCGGCTCTCAGCACTGGTGGCTCGACGTAGCTGAGTGTATCCGTGCCGAGCTTTAGTTCGAGAATCCCTTCGCGCATGAACACCCTATAGATGTCGGTCAGATGCTCTTTCATCTTCCCGAGCGTGCGCCCCATCGGAATGTGATGGAGGTCTTCGAGTACTACCTCGGTGTAATGAGCACTAAGCGGGCTGGGGCGCTCTTCGATTTTCAGTTCTTCGATCTCGTCCCGAACGATGTTGGCGATGTCAAAACGGACCGTCCGCTCGACGTCCTCGCCCAGAGCTTTTGTCCGCACGTGCCAGCGAGAGGAAAACCAGCAGGCAGCGCTCTTCATGCCCATTCCGAATTCCGACAGCCCGGAGCGGTCAGGTGGAACGACAGCAGGTCGAAAGGCTCTCGGGAATAGGGACTTCGGAATGCCTCCGGCATTATCGCGTATGGTGATGCGACCAGGGGACGACGTGTCGATCGAGATTGCGACCTTCAGCTTGCCAGCCGTGCCGGCAAGAGCGCTTCGGTTGTCGAGAAAGCTTTGCACGGCGTTGTCGACGAATTCAGCCAACGCAAACCACGGCTTGTAGTTAAGGTGCCGAAGAACGGACAACACGCTAACGCCAGGACGAATACTGACCGTTTGCAGCTGATCCTGACCGATAGGTGTTCCGCTAGCTAGCAAGCCCGATCCCATCAGCTCTCCTTCTGCCTACGTTGGTCGCGAGATCAGCCGGGCGCAGAGCGTGGTGTTCGCCTTTGCCGCTCAGAGGTGGGGGCATTGCCAAAAGGCGTGTTGCAACTGCCTTTACAACCTCAACGTTGACTGCGTTTCCAAGTGCCTTGTAGGCGGCCGTCTGTGTTTCTGGCAGATGCTCAAGATCGCCCATGCTTTGGAGCCGCGAGCACTCTCTCATGGTCATGTATCGCCGTTCCCAAGGGATTACTGGCACCTGGCTTGTCGTGAGGGCGACCAACGATGGTGCCGCGTTCGGACGCTTTGCTCGAATGCCCGAAGCACGAAATTGGATGATAGTGTGCCAGAGGTCTCTCGGCCCATCTTTCCAGTTCCATTCTAGTTTTTGAAAGCTCGGCGCAAACTCTCTAATGGCCGGAAGCCAAGCATCGATAATGGCACGATGCTTGCGATAATATGCTCGGTTCCGGGCAATAAATTCGACTTTCCAAGCGGGAAACTCTCGTTTGTCCGACCGAGCATAGGCAGGCAGAAGAGCTGCCATCTGAGATTTCTTTAGGTCTCGCAGCGATTGCCCGAAAGCACCCTTGAAAGAGCCTAAGTCTTTCGCCGACAAGCTCAAAGGCGTTTGGACCCTGAAGGGATACGTTGCTCCAAACTCCATCGCCCAAATCGGAAAGGACGGAAGTCGCTCGTCCTTCGGCAATCGATCGAGAAGCGCCTGCCATGCGGTAAGATATTCGATTGCTGCCGGTGTCAGTTGGCGTGCGTCGGCAGGGGCATGATCTAGGATAGATGTGACGGCAATCTCGTCGGCGTTATGGGTTGGTGTCGGCCATGAAAAAGCAGCTAAACCGTCTCGCGCACCTACAATCAGAGCACGGTCTCTAGTCTGCGGAACGCCGAACATGTGTGGCGAGAGAAGCCGGTAGTCGATAGAATACCCTGCATTGCGAAGCCGCTCACAGACACGCTCCCATGTACGCCCCCGATCGTGTCTAAGCAGATTGGGAACATTCTCGATAAGCAGATAGCGCGGCGTATGCCTCTCTAACGTTCTTATAACATACTCGAATAGATCGCCCCACTGAGGGCAATCGAAGCCAAGTTGCTCTCCGGCTTTCGAAAATGGTTGGCAGGGAAAACCGGCGCATAGGATGTCGTGCGGCGGAATTTCTTTGTATGATTCTCGGATGTCTCCGGATGGTTTCACACCAAAATTCCGCTCATAAAGCTCAGCTAAATTAGCGTCTATCTCCGACGCAAAAACACATTCATGCCCCAGGTATTCTAGAGCTTGATGAAAGCCGCCGAGCCCAGCAAACAGATCAATAAAACGCATCCCCGACAAACAGTATTCTCCCACAGAAAAACTCTGGGAAGGTTCAGAACTGCAACCTTGCTAACTGTCCCCCCAACATGCGATTCACTTGCGCGAGCATTCTAGCCGAAAATCGGAAAATCGCTAGAAAGGAAAGATGGCTTTCCTCCAATAATTTAGCAATGAATACCTGACTCCAGAAAGTCCCTAACGCATCGGCGAAGCAGGCGGGCAATTGTCCTATACAATTGGGTCATCTGTCGCGTCCATTTACAAACCACGCCTTGGTCATCGATCGCAGCGGGACGCCCGTCCCCGTCACCCCCCAGCCAGCCTCGGCAGCAGAAAAATCTCCGCCCCCTCCGGCAGCTTCTTCGACCACGTATCGCGATAGATCGTCCCGTCGATCGCAACCGCGATCCCGCGATCGATCCACGGCTCGAACCCGGGATACTGTTCAGCCAGTTTCCTGAACAGTTCCCTGATGTCCTTGGCCTCGACCTCGACCTTGCTCTTGCCGCCGGCGAGCTGGCCGAGCGCGCCCCAGAGGGTGACTTCGACCATTCGCCAGACCTCGCCCTACTCTCCCCGTTCCGCCTCGATGGCCGCCAGGATGCGCGGCGGCGACATCGGGATGTGGGTCATCCGCACGCCGGCCGCGTTCGACACCGCGTTGGCGATCGCCGCCAGCGGCGGCACGATCGAGGTTTCGCCGACGCCGCGCACGCCATAGGGGTGGTTGGGGTTGGGGATTTCCAGGATCTGCGTGTCGATCATCGGCAGGTCGGAGCACACCGGGATGCGGTAGTCGAGGAAGCCGGCGTTCTGCAGTCTTCCGTCCTTGCCGTAAATATACTCCTCGTTGAGCGCCCAGCCGATGCCTTGCGCGGCGCCGCCCTGGTACTGGCCCTCGACATAGGTCGGGTGCACCGCCTTGCCGGCATCCTGCACCACCGTGTAGCGGATCACCCGGGTCGAGCCGGTCTCGGGGTCGACCTCGATGTCGCATATATGGGTGGCGAAGGAGACGCCGGCGCCGTCGGCGACGAGCTCGCTGTGGCCGGCGATCGGCCCGCCGGTCTTGCCGGATTCGGCCGCGATCTCCTTCAGCGAAAGCTTGCCGAGATTGCCGTGCTTTTCGCCCTTGGCGACCGCGTGGCCCTGTTCCCAGACCACGTCGTCGACGGAAATGTCCCACATTTGCGCGGCGCGTTCGCGCAGGATCTTGATCGCGTTGCGGGCGGCCGAGATGGTCGCCATGGAGGAGGAGAAGGTGCCGCGGCTGCCGTCGGTCATGTCGTTGTAGCCGAGGGAAGAGGTGTCGGCGACAACAGCCTTGACGTGTTCATAGGCGATGCCGAGCTCCTCCGCCGCCACCAGCGACAGCGACGCGCGCGACCCACCCACATCCACCGTGCCGACGGCGAGCGACACCGAGCCGTCCATGCCGATGTTGAGGTCGGTGCAGGTCTGGCCGCCGAAATTGAACCAGAAGCCGCAGGCCATGCCCCTGCCCTGGTTTTTCCTGAGCGGCGCCTTCATGTGCGAATGGTTCTTCACCGCTTCCAGCGTCGGGCCGATGCCGATCGGGCCGTAGACCGGGCCGTAGGACGAGCGCGTGCCTTCCTGCGCGGCGTTCTTGATGCGGAAGTCGACCGGGTCCATGCCGAGCTCCTTGGCGAGCTCGTCGACCGCGCTTTCCACCGCGAAGGCCGCCATCGGCGCCGACGGCGCGCGATAGGCCGCGGTCTTGGGCCGGTTGACCAGCACTTCGTAGCCGACCGTCTTGACGTTATCGAGCTTGTAGCAGGCGAACGCCGTCATGGCGCCGATCTCGGCCCAGGAGCCGGCATAGGGGCCGGCGCTGTAGCGCAGCGTCGCTTCGGCGGCGGTGATGGTGCCGTCCTTGCGCGCGCCGATCTTGACGTCGATCGAGGTGGCGCTGGTCGGGCCCGAGGCGCGAAAGACCTCGTCGCGGGTCATCACCAGCTTCACCGGCCGTCCGGCCTTGCGCGACAAGGCAAGCGCCACCGGCTCGGCCCAGACATGGGTCTTGCCGCCGAAGCCGCCGCCGATCTCGGAGGAGGTGACGCGCAGCTTGGAGGCTTCCATGCCGAGCAGCTGGGCGCAATGCTGGCGGTAGACGAAATGGCCCTGCGTGCAGACCCACAGGTCGGCGGTGCCGTCGGATGAGACGCTCGCCACGCAGGCATGCGGCTCGATATAGCCCTGGTGCGTCTGCTCGGTCTTGAAGGAGCGCTCGACGATGAAATCGGCCTGGCCGAAACCCTGGTGGACGTCGCCATGGCCGAACTGGCTGCGCTTGGTGACGTTGGAGGGTTTTGCCGGCTTTTCCTCCAGCCCCTCGGTGAAGATCGTGTCGTTGATCAGCGGGGCGTGGTGCTGCATCGCCTCGTCGACATCGGTGACATGCGGCAGGATCTCGTATTCGACCTCGATCAGCTTCAGCGCCTGCCTGGCCGTGCGGGCATCGACGGCGGCGACCGCGGCCACCGCGTGGCCGTCATAGAGCGCCTTGGTGCGCGCCATGCAATTGTCGAGGATGTCGTACATGGCGGCATCGCCGTCGGTGAGGTCGGGCAGGTCTTTCGCCGTGATCACCGCCTTCACGCCGTTCAGCTTTTCCGCCTTCGACGTGTCGATCTTGCGGATAATCGCATGCGCATGCGGGCTGCGCAGCACGCGGCCGACCAACTGGCCGGCCATGTTGAAGTCGGCGCCGTAGCGGGCGCGGCCCGTCACCTTGTCGACGCCGTCGGGACGGATGGGGCGCGTGCCGACGGATGCGAATTTACGCCCGGAAAAACGCGGATCGAAATTCATCTTCAGGCTCCCTTCATCACAATTGCGGCGTCCTGGACGGCGCGCACGATCTTGTCATAGCCGGTGCAGCGGCACAGGTTCCCGGCGAGCCCAAAGCGGATCTCCTCCTCGCTCGGGTCGGGGTTTTTCGCCAGCAGATCCTTGGCCGCGATCAGGAAGCCTGGCGTGCAGATGCCGCATTGCAGGGCGGCATGCTCGAGGAACTTCTGCTGCAGCACATGCAGCTGGTCGCCATGCGCCATGCCTTCGACGGTCTCGATGCGCCGGCCTTCGGCCTCGGCGCCGAGCACCAGGCACGAGCAGACCAGCCGGTTGTCGAGGATGATGCTGCAGGCGCCGCAGTCGCCGGTGCCGCAGCCTTCCTTGGCGCCGGTCAGCCCGAGCCGGTCGCGCAGCACGTCGAGCAGCGTCTCGTCAGGCTGGCAGAGATATTCGATCGTGTCGGCGTTGATCGTCGTCGAGACTGCAATGCCAGCCATTATTTGCCTCCTGCACGTGCGTAGGCGGTCGTTGCGGCACGTCTGGCCAGCACGCCCGCGACTTTCCGCCTGAATTCGATGGTACCGCGCTTGTCGTCGATCGGGCGGCAGGCGCCGGCGCAGACCTTTGCCAGCCGCTCGAGCGCGGCCTCGTCCAGCTTCCTGCCGATAAGCGCCTCGGCGGCCTCTTCCACCAGCAGCACCGTCGGTGCCGCCGCGCCCAGCGCCACGCGGGCCGCCGTGACGACGCCATGCTCGTCGATCGTCAGGTTCACCCCGGCGCTGACCACGGCGATGTCCATCTCGGTGCGCGGAATGAAGCGCAGATAGGCGTCGCCCGAACGCGGCGAGCGCTTGTCGAGCAGGATCGCCTCGATGATCTCGCCCTTGGCGAGCGAGGTCTTGCCCGGTCCGGTCGGCACGGCCTCGACGGCAATGGTGCGCTTGCCCGAAGGGCCGGCGATCACCGCCTTGGCGCCCGCCGCCACCAGCGCCGGCACGCTGTCCGCCGCCGGCGAGGCGTTGCACAGATTGCCGGTGATGGTGCAGCGTCCCTGCACCTGCTTCGAGCCGATCAGCTTGGCCGCCTCGACGACGCCGGGCCACGCCTTTTTCAGGGCGGCATTTTCGCCCAGCACGGCGCAGGGAACGGCGGCACCGATGCTGAAGCCGTCCGCGGTTTCGCCGATGTCGCTCAAGCCGGCGATCGACTTGATGTCGACGATCAGGTCGGGCTCGACAAAGCCCCCCTTCATCCTCACCAGCAGGTCGCTGCCTCCGGCCAGAATGGCTGCCGTGCCAGCCGATCCGGCCAATTGGCCGACGGCATCTTCGATTGAAAGCGGACGTATGTAGCGCATCGTCTCCCCTTGGATATCGCGATTTCAGCGACCGTTATAAACACTCTCCTCATAATGGCTATCCGGTTCGTCATTTGCGACGATTGGTCCAGCCGCCGCAAAATCGAGTCCCAAATCAGGCTGAATTGGCCTACGCCAGTGCATATCGTCCAAAAGCGTGCAGCGGTTTTGCGACAACGACATGCGGAGATAGGCTGGGCCTACGGCCGGTTCTCGAAAATTTGCGAGCCCGTGTCGGATCGGTCAAGCCCCGTTCGTCCTTGGGACATCGAACAGGCATCATGAAAGGACAGGATATGCCCGGTACCGTACGTTTGCACCGCGTTCTCACCACCAGCCCGCAAAAGGTCTATCGCGCCTTCGTCGAAGCCGATGCGCTGACGAAGTGGCTTCCGCCGAACGGCTTCACCTGCACGGTCCATCAGTTCGAGGCCAAGGTCGGCGGTACGTTCAAGATGTCCTTCCGCAACTTCACCACCGGCGGCAGCCACGCCTTCGGCGGCGAGTATCTCGAACTCGTTCCCGGCGAGCGCCTGCGCTACACCGACAGGTTCGACGACCCCAATCTGCCCGGCGAGATCCAGGTCACCGTGATCCTGAAAAAAGTCTCGGTCGGCACCGAAATCGACATCACCCAGGCCGGCATTCCCGACGTCATCCCGGTCGAAGCCTGCTATCTCGGCTGGCAGGAATCGCTGCGGAACCTGGCAAAGCTGGTCGAGCCGGAGATCAATCAGTAAGGCGGCTCCAGAAAGCGCGCAGCGCCGCCGCCGATGACAGGCCCATCGGCGGCGGTTGCGCGTCGAGCCCTTGACCGTGCGATCGCCTGCGTGAAATCCTCCCGGCCAAAGGGAGGATTTTCCATGCGACATCTGCTGCTCGTGCTGTCCGCCCTGCTGCTGGCCACTTCCGCCGAAGCCAGGACCATCTACTACGGCAACAAGGTGGGAATGGAACTCACCATCGTCAAAAGGTCGGGCATCGGCTCCGAGCACGCCAGCATCCTGGCCAGACACGACAGGCAGAAGGCCGGCGTCTACTGCCGCGAATATGGCCACGATTTCTCCAAGGAGTGCATCGAGGCGGAAATGAAGTCGCCCCTGCACTTCGAGATCACGGCGAACTGCAAGACCGGCAAATTCACCACCTTCTATGGCGCCAACATGCTGTTCCAGGGCCGCAACAAGGGCACGCAGGTGACGACGGACTATCTGATCACATCGATCGATGACAATGTGGTGCTCGATGGCTCCGGCGCCTCCTCATACGATGTCACGCTGGACCAGTTCAAAGCGCTCTGCCCCAATCGCGTGCGCTAGCCGCGTTTGCGACACTGTGCCGATCGGAACAAACGGAGGCGCAACGCATGACCCTGACCAACCGGGATATCGTCGAGCTGACCGAATGGCGGCGCAAGCTGCACCGGCAGCCGGAAATCTCCAATGAGGAGGAGAAGACGGCGAAAGAGGTCGTCGCCTTCCTTGCCGACACCGGGCCGGACAAGGTCCTGACCGGCCTCGGCGGGCATGGCGTGGCGGCGGTCTACGACAGCGGCAAGGCCGGGCCGACCGTGCTGTTCCGCTCCGAACTCGACGCGCTGCCGATCGAGGAACTTTCCGGCGTACCGCATGCCTCGCAAGTGCCGGGAAAATCGCATATGTGCGGCCATGACGGGCACACGGCCATTCTCGCCGCGCTTGGCCGGCAGCTGGGGCGCGAGCGACCGGCCAGCGGCCGCGTCGTGCTGATGTTCCAGCCGGCGGAAGAGACCGGCAATGGTGCCGCCGGCGTCGTCGCCGATCCGCGCTACGGCGAGATCGCGCCGGATTTCGCCTTCTCGCTGCACAATCTGCCCGGCGTGCCGTTCGGCGAGGTCAGGCTCAAGCCCGGCGTGGTCAACTGCGCCTCGCGCGGCATGCGCATCGTGCTCGAGGGCAAGACCGCGCATTCCTCCATGCCCGAGACAGGCATTTCGCCGATGCCGGCGATCTCGGAGCTGATGCCGGCGCTGCCCGCGCTCGGCCGCGCCACCTTCGCCGACGACGATTTTTCCATGGTCACCGTCACCCATGCCGAGATGGGCGAAGCCGTGTTCGGCATCGCGCCCGCCCATGCCGAGGTCTGGGCGACATTGCGCACCCGCCGCGACGAGCGCATGGCGGATCTGTGCGCCGCGGCGCAAGCCCTGGTCACCGAGATCGCGGCCCGCCATCGCCTTTCCGCCCGCTGGGATTACCACGAGATCTTCGTCGCCAGCGTCAACGCCCCGGACGCGGTGGAGCACCTGGAACGCGCGCTCGACGAAGAAGGCGTCGTGCACGGGCAAGAGGCCCTGCCGATGCGCGCCTCGGAGGATTTCGGCCTGTTCGGCCGCAGTGCCAGATCGGCGATGTTCTTCCTCGGCGCCGGCGAACGGCACCCGTCCCTGCACAATCCGGATTATGATTTTCCCGACGACCTGATCCCGATCGGCTCGAGGATCTTCATGCGCACGGCCCGCAATCTGCTGGGGTGAGTTCGCCGGGCGTTGTTAGGCGGACCTGAGGAACGGGCGCTTGTGGACGCCCCGCTTTGCCTGGAAATTCGCGGCGGGGACCGGACGGCCGACGCGGAAGCCCTGGATCTTGTCGATGCCGAACTCGCGCATCAGCGCGATCTGCTCGTCGGTTTCCACGCCTTCGACCAGGATCTTGTGGCCGCGATTGCGCACCAGCGCGATGATGTCCTGCAGCA
The DNA here is from genome assembly GCF_006441315.1 of Mesorhizobium sp. B2-4-19. Classification (NCBI taxonomy): domain Bacteria; kingdom Pseudomonadati; phylum Pseudomonadota; class Alphaproteobacteria; order Hyphomicrobiales; family Phyllobacteriaceae; genus Mesorhizobium; species Mesorhizobium sp. B2-4-19. The sequence goes on from NZ_VFUV01000006.1 coordinate 194,508, forward strand.
TGGCCATGCCCTTCGGTGTGCCGCAGTCGTGCAGGAACGAGCGGTCGATCTTCACCGTATCGAAATCGATCAGACGCAGCCACGAGAGGCCGGCGAAGCCGGTGCCGAAATCGTCGAGCCAGATCTTGATGCCGAGCAGCTTCAGGTCGCTGATGCAGCGCAGGATGTCCGAGTGCATCTCCATCTCGAGCCCTTCGGTGATCTCGAAGGCCAGCCTGTTGCCGGTCACGCCCGTCTCGCCCAGAATGGTCGCGACGGACGCGGCAAAGCCAGGCGTCTTGAGCTGGATCGGCGAGACGTTGACGCTGACGAGAGGGACGTGATCGTCCGCCAGCAGCTCGGCGCACACCGTCCGTATCGCCCAGCGGCCGAGTTCCAGGATCGCGCCGGTGCGTTCTGCCACGGGAATGAACAGGCTCGGCGGAACCAGGGTTCCGTCCAGCATCTTGAGACGCATCAGCGCCTCCACCGCTTCGACGCGGCCCGACACCACATCCTGGATGGGCTGGTAGACGAGTGAAACGAGACCCTGGCCGATCGCGATCTTCAGCAACGCCGCGAGGTTCTCGCTCTCGTCGCTGCTCTGCGGATCGGTCGGGTCGAACAGCCTGGCACAATTGCGGCCGCTGGCCTTTGCCAGATAGAGCGCGCGGTCCGCCTCGTGGATGATCTTCTCCAGCTTGGCGCCGGCCTGCGTCCTGGTGAAGGCAGCGCCGACGCTCGCCGTCACGATCGAAATACCGTCGCGCCTGAGCTCATGGGTGATCGCCAGGGTTTCCACCGTGCGGCAAATGGCTTCCGCCAGCTCCGCGACCTGGTCCTTCTTGTCCATGCGGGCAAGCACGATGAATTCCTCGCCGCCATACCGCCCGATCGAGCCATTGTAGTTCTTGATCAGGTCGCTCAGCGCGTTGGCGACATGGATCAGGCAGCGGTCGCCTTCCTGGTGGCCGTAGCAGTCGTTGAACTTCTTGAAGAAGTCGACATCGATGAGGATGGCCGCGAAGCCGTTGCCAAGCTTTTGCCAGTCGCTCCAGTAATCGCGCAGCTTCTCGTCGATCGCGCGCCGGTTTTCCAGGCCGGTGAGCGGATCCGTCCGCGACAGTCTGAGCAGGGCCTTGCCGCGTTCGGTGGCCTCCTTGTGCTGGATCTTGGCTTCCAGCGCGTTCAGGAAGACGTTGTAGCGCTCCTCATTCAGCTTCCAGTTCACATAGGAGGTGAAGGTGAAGCACGAAACATAGAACGTCCCGAACACCATCTTGTATGTCAGCGAGGCGGGTAGGAAATAGTTCACCACGTACAGGATGCACAATATGATCGTCGACGTTATGATCGACACTTTGAAGCTGAACGTGAAAAATAGATTGGCACTCATCATGAAAATGGTGCCGAAGACCATATAGTAGGCAACGGTTTCCTTGTTGGCGCCCAGGGATGCCGGGAACAACCAGCCGACATAGCCGAAGATGATCGCCGCGGCGCAGGTCACGTCGAGCCACTCCGTCGCCACGCCCCGGCGAAGCTGTGCTTCCAGGGTCAGCAGAGCGGTCAATCCCACCGCAAAGCGCGCCGCGATCGTGAAGGCCGCCACGTCAGGTATCAGCAGCAGGTCCGATACCGAAAACAGCACATAGATGACGACGGCGATCCAGAGCCCAGGCCTGGCGTCTTTCCTTCGCTTCGCCAGGGCTTCGGCGCGATAAAGGATGCGCAGTTCCGCCACCCCCAGTTCCTGGCGCGGATCATACGGTTCCACATCCACCGTATCGGCCGATCTGGCTGACGCGCGTTCGTTCACAAATCCCCGGGTTGGGGGATTTTGCGCTCCGAACTCTTTTCCAGCTTCTGCCCCCACGCAGGACGACTCCTTGGGACGCGACACGATTGCCACGCGGCAAAATGCGATGGCGCCGGACAAGTTTGCGTTAACTCGGACCCAGAATCTTATCCGCAATATCGCTAATAAACTGAGATGGTTAGCGGGAAATTAATCATAACAATAAAATGCGTCCGAAGCGCCGTTGGCAAATGGAGCATTCTACGCAATAAGTTAACTGACTGTTAACCAAGGAGTCCTGGTGTGCAAACCGTGTTCGATGGGCAAAGCCTGATTACCGCAGAGATTATCGCCGGCAGTCTGCCCCGGGGTAAGCTCGAGCATCACGGCGAAGAGTTCGAAACCGCACGTGCGGAACTGGCGCTCATCCTCCACGCCACACAGCAGCAGATCGAGCAGCAGAAATATCCCGCCGAGATCGTTCGCCGGCTTCTGTCGCTGCTCAACGCGCTGCGGGCCAAGGTGCATCCCGACGTCTGGCAGGCATTGATACCGGTGGCGCAAAACCACCCGATCCTGAAGTATTTTCTGGAGGATCCACTGACGAACTGGTCCTTCACCAAGCCCAGGGGCTATTCCGGCGACGCGCAGCTGCTCGACTACATCTATTGCGATCCGCACGTTGCCGAGAGCGTGGCCAACGCCTCGGAGATCGGCAAGGCGCTCTACAGCCATACCCAGAACGTTCCGTCATGCGTGGCGGCACGTGAACGGCGCGATCTCCTGACCCGCTATGTCGACGAGACGGCGGCAAAGAACGGACCCGAAACCGAGGTTCTGGCCATCGCCGCCGGCCATCTGCGCGAAGCCAATCGCTCCGTCGCTCTGGCCGAGGGCCGTCTCAAGCGCTGGGTCGCGCTCGACCAGGATCCGCAGAGCGTCGGGCTGATCGCACGCGACTTCCACGGCACCGCGGTCGAGGCCGTGGACGGCTCGGTGCGGACCGTGCTGACGCGGGGCCACAAGCTCGGCAAGTTCGATCTCATCTACGCCTCGGGCCTCTACGATTACCTCCAGCACAATGTCGCCGTGAAACTCACCAAGACCTGCCTGCAGATGCTGAAGCCGAACGGCACATTCCTGTTCGCCAACTACGCCGAGGGCACCCCTGACGCCGGCTACCGCGAAACCTTCATGGACTGGGTGCTGCTGCTGCGCTCTGAGGTCGACATGTGGAACATCGTCAACGCCAGCGTCGACCGCAACGCGGTAGAGGCCAAGGTGTTCTTCGGCGAGAACCGCAACGTGCTTTACGCCGTGATTGAGAAGCGCGGGTAAGCAGGCGGCGCGGGCATCCGGGAACGCCTGCGTGAATTGTCGGCTGTATTTGGCTGGGAGGCGACCTTCGTCTCCTGGCCGCTTTCCGCCTCATCGCCGCTACAGGAAGCCCTGAGCGGTTCCGCGGCCCAGGCCGAAGGCGATCTGTTGCGCATCCGGGAGGGAGCGCGGCAGGCCGAACATGGCAGGACCGTCCTTTCGAAGGCGGTCATGGCGCCGATTCGGTCGCCGGCGAGAGCCAGGACAAAGACCCCGGATCCGTGGATGCCGGTGGGTGGGTGTCGGTAGACGCCGAATGCCGGCTGACAATTGGCTCGCGTCGGCACCAGTTCGTATCTCTGTCCGGAGCCTAAAATAGGTGCGAAGAAGCGGGCCACGATGTCTCGGCCTCATATTCCAGCGGTATCGGCGGCACCGACAAGAAGACGTCGTCGGTCAACAGAGCCACCAGCGCATCGATGTCGGCGGATTCGTAGGCGCTGACGAACTTCGCCACGATCGCGTCCTCGGCAGGTGAGTTGCCGAGAGGCGGCTGCTCTCGGGCGGTGGTCACCTTCATAGTGCGCCAAGAGCGTGCCCGTGCGGCCTCATCGCCGATACAACGACGCCCGGCCTGGGCGACCGAAGACCGAAAGCAGGGATCATGAGCACAGTCATCGTTGTCGGCCACGTCAATCACGACCAGGTCTGGTCGCTGTCATCGCCCCTCGCCTCCGGCGCGCGCCTCACCTATTCCGATCGGGTTGTCAGGCTTGGCGGCGGCGGCTTCCACACCGGCACCCGGTTGGCGAAGCTGGGCAACCATGTCCGGCTGATCAGCAATCTGATGGACGACGGCCATGGCCGGGCGGCACTCGCCAATTTGCAGGCGAGCGGCATTGACACCGGCTACGTCACAATGTGGGCCGGCGAAACCCGGTTCACCGAAATCCTGCTCGAGCCCAACGGCGAGCGCACCATTTTGAACACCAGCGGCCAGCTGCGCCCTCCCTTCGCCGCACCCGAGCCTGTCAGCGGCGACGCCGCCTATCTCAACGCCCTGGTGCTCGACGACGGTCTTGTTGCCTCGCTGCGGACGATCCCGCTGGTGGTCTCGCAGTTTCCGCTGCGCAGCGCCTCGCACCGCCCGGCCGACATCGTCATCGGATCGCGCGCCGACTTTCCCGGCGAGAACACGCACGCGATCTGGGAGCGGGCGTCAAGGATTGCCGGGCCTCGCCTGAGGACGCTGGTGCTGACCGATGGAGCGCGCCCGATCTCGCTCTACGACGGCAAGGCGCTCAATCACGTCACGCCGCTGAAGCAGGTCTCCGTGCCCGACACGATCGGCGCCGGCGACTGCTTTGCGGGGATCTTCCTGCACGGTCTGCTGCAAGGGCTGATCCCTGGGCTTTCCGCCGAACAGGCCAGCCGGCAAACCGCCGAATGGCTGTCGGAACGATCCCGTACCGGCTGAATCAGCGGCTCCGGCAACGCCGGCTTTCATGAAAATGTCATAAAAATCAAATGGAAACCGGCATTCGAGTGAACTAGAAAACATGTTCTGGAGAGATCGTGATCGAGGCGTCGGCAAGCCGGCGCATCGTCGCCATGATCGGCGTCTTTCATCATCCCAACGATGCGCCGACCTTGTCGCCCGCGAAATCCACCTTGAAATCGCTGCCTTGCAAGAGACATGACATGTGGCTGAGTGAATTCGAAATTGTCCTGCGCGACCGCGTCATCCCCAACGGCGCCGTCAGGATCGAGAACGGCCGGATCGCCGAGATCCGCGAGAAGCCTGTCGGACACGCCGACATCGAGGGCGGCGGCCGCCTGCTGCTGCCCGGCTTCATCGACATGCATGGCGACATGGTGGAGAGGGAAGTCGAGCCGCGCATCGGCGTGCATGTACCGATGCGGGTCGGCATTGCCGAGCTCGACAAGAAGCTCGCCTCCTGCGGCATCACCACCGCCTATGCCGCGCTCTCCTTCATCGGCGCCAGCGTCACCAGCGGCGTGCTGCGCTCGGAAGACCATACGACGGAAATCATCGGCACCATTGCCGGGCTGAAGGACCACTTGTTGGTCGACCACCGCATCCACGCCCGCTTCGAAGTGACCTTCACCCCGGCGCTTCCCACGCTGCGCAAGCTGATGGACGCCGGCAGGCTGCATTTGATCTCGCTGATGGACCACACGCCCGGACAGGGGCAATACCGCGACGTCGAGCTCTACATTGCCCGCATCGCCAAGGAGCGCGGCATGTCGGTTGCCGCGGCTTCCGAGGTCGTCGGCAAGCGCATGGCGGGCCGCGAAGGGCAAGGCGATGTGCTGAACGCCCTGCAGGACCTGTCGACGCGTGCCCGGGCCGCCGGCATCGTCCTCGCCTCGCATGACGACGACACGCTGGAAAAGGTCGAACTGGTGCATGGCCTGGGCGCGGCGCTCAGCGAATTCCCGGTGACCCTGGAAGCGGCGCAGGAGGCCCGCAGGCTCGGCATGCATACCGCCATGGGAGCGCCCAACGCACTGCGCGGCGAGTCCTATTCCGGCAATCTTTCCGCCCGGCAGGCCTATGAAGCCGGGTTGCTCGACATGCTGGCCAGCGACTACCATCCGGCGTCCATCCTGCCGGCCGTGCTCGGCCTGGCGGAGCTGCGGGGCAATGGCCTCGCGGCGGCGGCGGCGCTGACAAGCGCCAACCCGGCCAACGCCCTGGGGCTCACCGATCGCGGCGCCATCGAGCCCGGCCTTCTGGCCGATTTCGTGGTGGCCGACCGCCATCCCGTGCCACGCGTCCGCGCCACCTTCCGTGCCGGCCGCATGATCTACGGTGATGGCACGCTTGCAACAGCGGGCAAGGCAGAACGCCTTGGCCCCGTCGCGGCTGAACGGCTACCGGCTGCCGTCCCGGAAAGCGCGTAGCGCATTCCGTTGGGAATTGCGTCAAAACAAGAGTTGGAGCAGCTCGCCGTTTCCGGGACAAGGCGAAGCTCTAAACGTCGAGCACGACCGTCATGCCGCGCACTTCGGCCATTTCCAGCAGCATGTCCTGCAGGGTTTCGATGGTGAGCGCCGCGCCGGTCCTTGCCAGCAACTCGGTGATACTCTCTTTCATGGAAATGACCGCGACTCCGGTCTTCTCGGAAAGCAGCCGTCCGACGGCTGCGCGGATCATGGCATTCTGGTCAGGCATGATTCCCCCTTCATGCTGGATGACGGTATAAGCCTTCTCAAACGGCATGCTTTTTTGCACAACTTCTGCGAGCTTTAGCTTACGCTTGCAAGCCGTTTTGGTACTTCTGGTCTCCATTATTTATCTGACAGTTGCTCGGCGATGACAGCGACGGCAGCGCCCACTGATTGCGGCTTGGCGGCAAACGGGGCCGGCGGCAGTTCGTGCCGACGGAGCCCGGTGAGAGCCCGCCCCTGCCGAGCCGGCAATTCCGGAAATCGCGCGCCCTGCGGCCCAATCGGCGAAAACCGCTTCGCACCATTTTAAATCTTGACGCGTGTCAATTTTTTATAAAACATGCGCAAACGCTGATGGGGCTAGGTCAGCGCTCTGGGAGGAGAAATGCCTGGCATGGAAAAGGTCCCGACCGGGTCCGTCGTCCGCGAGACGTTTGGCGTTCGCCGGGCCGCAGGCCGCGCGGCGTTGCCGATGCAAGCATGGCTCTCGCAGCACCGGCCACGGGCGTCCGTGGGCTTGCCGACAAGACACGTCCAACAATCAAGAAGCGGAGGAACAAAATGCGTATCTTCAACGGCCTGACGCTTGGCGCGGGCCTGCTGGCAACCATCGTCTCGGCCCACGCCGAGGACGCGGCCAAGGTCGCGGCCATCGTCAAAGGCCTCGACAACCCCTTCTTCCAGACCATGCAGAAGGGCGTCGAGGAGCAAGGCAAGGCCAGTGGCGTCAATGTCAGCGTCCAAGCCGCCGCCAATATGGGCGACGCCACCGGCCAGGCCGACCGCCTGACCGCCATGGCCATGCAGGACTTCGATTGCTACCTGGTCAACCCGATCAGCGTCTCCAACCTCGTCCAGGCGCTGGTGCCGGTCGCGCAGAAGAAGAAGCCGATCGTCAACATCGACTCGACCATCGACGCCGAACAGGCCAAGGCCGCCGGCTTTGCCGTCTCGACCTATATCGGCACCGACAATGTCGCCGCCGGCGCGCTGGCCGGCGAGGAAATGCTGAAGCTGGTACCGAAGGGCTCCAAGGTGGCGCTGATCGCCGGCATCGTCGGCGATGTCGGCTCGAATGCCCGCATCAAGGGCTTCAAGCAGGCCGTCGAGGGCAAGCTAGAGGTGGTGGTGATGGTCAGCGCCGACTGGGATCGTGAGAAGGCGTTGACCGCCGCCACCGACATCCTCGCGGCGCACCCCGATCTCGCCGGCTTCTTCGCCGCCAACGACATCATGGCGCTCGGCGTCGAACGCGCCGTGCGGACCTCGGGCAAGGACGTCAACGTGATCGGCCTCGACGGCATCGTCGATGCGCTGAAATCGATCGCGGCAGGCGAACTCACGGCCACCGTCGCCCAATATCCCTATGTCGTCGGCGCCATGGGTGTCGAAGCCTGTGCGTTGGCCGCCAAGGGCAAGGAACTGCCCGCCAACGTGCCCGCACCCGTGCTCCTGATCAACAAGGACAATGCCGACGCCTCGCTGAAGAATTTTCCGCGTCCCGGCGGCGATTATCCCGATCCCTTCCGCGAGATGCTGAAGTGAGCAATCCCACGGACAACGCGCCCGTCGCCCATTCGGCGGGCGCGGCGGAGGAGAGCCGCCCCTCCCTGTCGGCTCTCCTCCTGGATCCTTCCTTCTGGGCCGACTGGGCATCCGTCGTCGGCCTGGTCGGTCTCGTCATCGTCTTCGGCATCGCCCAGCCGGTCTTTCTCAGCGTCGCCAATCTGCAGGCGCTGCTGCTGGCGGCGGCTATCCTGGTCGTGTTGTCGATCGGCCAGACCTTCGTCGTCGCGACGGCAGGCATCGACCTGTCGCTGGCGGCGGCCGTCATGCTTGGCGCCATCATCCTCGGTCTCCTCAACGCGGCCGGCTACGGCATCTTCATCGCCTGCGTGCTCGCGGTGCTCGCCACCAGCGCCATCGGCTTCCTCAACGGCCTCATCATCACCGCAGGCAAGATCCCCGATTTCGTGGTGACGCTCGGCACGCTGTCGGGCATCACCGGACTTGGCCTGATCCTGTCGGGCGGCGAACCGACCATGGTCGGCTCGACCTTCCTGCTGAAGCTCGCTTCGGGCTCGTTCGGACCGTTCGGCTATCCGGTCTGGGTAGCGATCGCGGCCGTCATTGTGGCGCATATCGCCCTCTACCACATGCGCTTCGGCGTCCATCTCTTGGCGACCGGCGGCCAGGTCGAAAGCGCCGGCGCGCTCGGCATCCGCACCAACCGCGTCAAGATCGCCGCCTACACCATCTCCGGCTTCTGCGCCGGCATCGCGGCCATTCTTCTGGTTGCCCGCATCGGCTCGGCCGAGCCGCAGATCAACACCAGCCTGCTCCTGAATTCGGTGGCGGCGGTGGTTCTGGGCGGCGTCAGCCTGTTCGGCGGCCGCGCCAGCATATTGGGCCCGGCCATCGGCGCGCTGATGCTCACCGCGCTGGTCAACGGGCTGACGCTGCTCAACGTCTCGGCCTTCTACCAACCGCTTGCCGTGGGCGCTATCGTGGTGCTGGCAGCGCTGATCATGCGGTACCAGAAATGAGCGCCGTCAGCCCCTCCTCCGCCTCGGACGCGATCATCGCCTGCAATGGCCTGAGCAAGCATTTCGGCGGCGTGCGCGCCTTCACCGACGTCGCCTTCCAGGCACGCCGCGGCGAGGTCACCGCCGTCATCGGCGACAATGGCGCCGGCAAGTCGACGCTGATCCGCTGCCTGGTCGGCGTGCATGTGCCGGATGCCGGCTCGATCGTCTTCGATGGCCGCGAGCATCCCTTCTCCAACCCGGACGGGGCACGCAAGGCCGGCATCGAGACCGTGCACCAGAACCTGGCGCTGATCGACGAACTGACGGTGGCGCAGAACCTGTTCCTCAACCGCGAGCTCGTGCGCCGCATCGGCCCCTTCGCTTTCCTCGACCGCAAGGCGATGAAACGCGAGGCCCGTTCCATGCTGTCGCGCCTGTCGATCAACGTGCCGTCGATCAACCAGCGTGTGCGCCGCCTGTCTGGCGGCCAGCGGCAGGCGATCTCGATCTGCCGCGCCGTCGGCTCCGGCGCCAAGCTGGTGGTGATGGACGAACCGACGGCAGCGCTTGGCGTGCAGGAGACCGCCAATGTCGAGGCGTTGATCCGCCGCCTGCGCGAACAGTCGGTCTCGGTCATCCTGGTCAGCCACAATTTCGATCAGGTGCGGCGCCTGTCCGACCAGATCTGGGTGATGCGGGCGGGAAAGATGGCCGCGACTGTGCGTGCCTCCGAGACGTCAGGCAACGAACTGGTCGCGCTGGTCACCGGAGCGGCGTGATCGCCCAACTGTGAAATCAATCGTTGGCCGCATCGGCCGCAAATGAAATCAAGGGAGTTTGAGAGTGGCGCCACTTCGTGTCGGGCTTGTGGGTCTTGGGGAGGTCGCGCAGTCGATCCATCTGCCCGTTCTGGCTGACCAGCGCGACCGCTGGGTAATCGCGGGCGTCTACGACGTCTCGCCAAGCCTGGTGGCGCTCATCACATCCGAGTATGCCGCAAGAGCCTTCGACACGGCCGAGGCGCTGATCAATTCACCCGACATCGACGTCGTCTTCGTGCTGTCGTCGGACGACACCCACAGCCGCTTCGTCCGCGCGGCGATTGCTGCCGACAAGCACATCCTGCTGGAAAAGCCCGCTTGTCTCACGGTGCGCGAGATCGACGATCTGCTGGCGCTGATGCCGGCCTACGGGAAGACCCTGTTCGTCGGCTATATGCGCCGCTACGCGCCGGCCTATCTCCAGGCGAGAGACGAACTGCCTGATCATGCCGACATCACCCATGTCCGCATCTTCGACCTGATCTCGGAGGGCCGGCATTTCCTGAAGAAGAGCCAGAACATCCTCTATCCCAACGACATCGACCCTGCCCTGCTGGCGCGCGGCGCCAGGGAGCGGGACGCGCTGATCCGCGAGGTTGTCGGCACCGACGCGCCGGCCGACCTGGTGCGCGCCTATCGGGGGCTGACCGCACTGTCCTCGCACCACATCTCGGCGATGCGCGGGCTCATCGGCGAGCCCAAGGGCGTGGTTGCCGCGCACCGCACCAATGGCGGCGCCAACACGTCGGTCACCTTCGACTACGGCCATTTCGCCTGTCTCTATGATGCTGTCGTCGACGACCTCGGCCTGTTCGATGCCATGATCGAAGTGCGCTCCAACACCAGGCGCGTGCGCATCATCTACGACACGCCCTACATCCGCAGCCTGCCGACCCGGCTGGAGGTCACCGAAGCCGGCCCGCTCGGCCCGGTGACGAAAAGCTTCGGGCCGCTTTACGGCGATGCTTTCTCCAACGAACTGGAGATTTTCCATCGGCATATCATCGAGGGCACCAAGCCGCTGACCGACCTCGCCGATTCCCGCCGCGACCTGGCGCTGATGGCCGATATCATAGGGCGTATGAAGGAAAGCGGCGGAGACGCCTGAGCCCTGCCGCCAGGGCACCCGCAGGAACAACGCGTTCCGACAAAGATTGACTGCTGGCCCTTGCCGAAGCCGGCGGGCTCGCTCATCCATGGCGTACAGACAACAGCCTGGAACCCGTGATGACCGATGCCGCCCTTCATCTCGTCGAAGCGACGATCCACCAACTGCGCCGCGCGCTCGATGGCGGCACGGTCACCAGCGTCGAGCTGGTCGCGGCGCATCTCAGGCGGATCGCGCATTTCGACCGGCATGGCATCAGCCTCAACGCCGTCCCGGTGCTCAATCCGTCGATGTTCGAAGAAGCAGCGGCTTCCGACCAACGCCGGCGCAACAATGCCTTGCTCGGGCCGCTCGACGGCATCCCCTACACCGCCAAGGACAGCTACAAGGTCAAGGGCCTGACGGTCGCGGCCGGCTCGCCGGCCTTCGAGCATCTGGTCGCCAATGAGGACGCCTTCACCATCGCCCGGCTGCGCGCCGGCGGCGCGGTGCTGATCGGCCTCACCAACATGCCACCGATGGCCAATGGCGGCATGCAGCGCGGCGTCTATGGCCGCGCCGAAAGCCCCTACAATGCCGATTACCTGACCGCCGCCTTCGCCTCGGGCTCGTCCAATGGCTCGGGCACCGCAACGGCCGCCAGCTTCTGCGCCTTCGGGCTCGGCGAGGAGACTTGGTCGTCCGGCCGCGCGCCGGCCACCAACAATGCGCTGGTCGCCTACACGCCGTCGCGCGGCGTCATTTCCGTGCGCGGCAACTGGCCGCTGCCGACCATGGATGTCGTGGTGCCGCACACGCGGACCATGCCTGACATGCTCGAACTGCTCGACGTGATCGTCGCCGACGACCCGCAGACGCGAGGCGATTTCTGGCGTGCGCAGCCTTGGGTCGCACTGCCGAAAAGCTCTCAAGTGCGGCCGCAGCGCTATACCGATCTGATGCTTGCGGGCGCGCTGAAAGGCAAGCGGCTCGGCGTGCCCAAAATGTATATCGGCCGCGACAGCGAGGCCGACAAACCGATCGAAACCCGTGCCTCGGTACTCGCCCTGTGGGAACAGGCAGCGGCCGATCTGAAGCGGCTTGGCGCCGAAGTGGTGGAGGTCGATTTTCCCGTCGTCTCCAACTACGAGCGCGACCTCCCCGGCGCCCGCACAATGGTCGAGCGCGGGCTGGTGCCGCCGGATTTCGCCGACCGCGAAATCTGGGATCTCTGCATCTGGGGCTGGGACGATTTCCTGCGCGCCAACGCCGACCCGGTCCTGCCCGATCTCGCTTCTGTCGATGGCCCGAAGATTTTCCCGCAGCCGCCCGGCACGCTGCCCGACCGCTATGAGGGCGGCTTCGACCTGGCGGACTATGTCGAACGCGCCAAATCCGGCATCACGCCCTTCAGGGACATCCCGACGCTTGAAGACGGCCTGAAAGGGCTGGAAACGACACGGCGGATCGATTTCGAGGACTGGCTCGACGCGCAAGGCATCGACGCCGTGGTGCTGCCCGCCGCCGCCGATGTCGGCCCGGCCGACGCCGACATCGACGAGGCGTCTGCGGACCTCGCCTGGCGCAACGGCACCTGGGTCGCCAACGGCAATCTGGTCTGGCGCCATTTCGGCATCCCGACCGTCACCGTGCCTATGGGCACCATGGCCGACATCGGCATGCCGGTCGGCCTGACCTTCGCCGGCAAGGCCTATGACGACGAAAGCCTGCTGCGCATGGCCGGCGATTTCGAGCGCGCCACCCAGCGCCGCACAAGCCCGCCACGCACGCCCGAGCTGGCCGATGACGTGTTTTCAGGACGGAGCGCCAAGGCCGGTGGCAGCGCGGCGCCGCGACTTGCCATCGCGCTCGCCGCTGAGACACGCAATTCCGGAGATCAGGACGAGATCACAGTTACGCTCGACCTGCCTGTTGAGCCAACCGAAGCCCAAAACGCCGACGTCAAACTCCATGTCAACGGAGAGCCGGTCGCGATGCAGCGGGCCGGGGCGCGCTTCAGCGGGCGTGCACTCATGCCGGCCGCCGAGCATCAGCGCCTCCACAGCGTCTGGCGCGGCTCCTATGGCTCGATCGTGACAGTGGTGGTACGGCTGGAAGATGGCCGCAGCGCTGGTGGCTATCTGGTCACCGGTGGGATTGGATGAGAGCCGACCACTAAGAAGGCAGCGAAGCCAGCCATTCTTCCCACCATGGTTGGTCTTGACCGACCGTCACGGAAATCCTTCCGGCGTCATCCGCTGGCCGAGCGACTCGCCACAAAGGCCAAGTCCCGCTGAATGACGTCTCGTTTGTCCTGCGACAAGCCGACAAGCAGCTTTTCATCGAGATAACCCGCGCGAATGAGCTGCGCAAACACGTAGAGAAGCTGGGAATAGCGGTAATCGAACGTCCGATCGATGTCCCGCCGCCGTTCGCGCAAATAGTCTTCCAGCTCCCACATATCGGAGGGCTGTGTCACCGCACCGGCCTTGCTTTTGAATTCGGCCATCGTCTTGGCGAGGGCCGTCTCAAGAGCCGTATCGAAGGCATGGCGCGCGAGCTTCTTCTCGGATATGGACCAGTTGAAATCACTCATTGGATATCTCCGTAGATGTCCCAGCGAATTCGGCCCAGTTTTTCACAGGACTTCGCGTGCCGCTACCCCCGCGCCGCCCACAGCAAACCACGCTCGACAATCAGCGCCATTTCCGGCACCGCGAACTCGTCCGCAGTGTGTCCAAGCGAACTGTAGAACACCTTTCCCGCGCCATACCTTCGCTTCCAGACCACCGGCATGACGACACCATCGATGCCCGGGAAATGCGCGTCGCTGAAGGTCGTCGTCGCCAGCACCTCGTTGCTCGGGTCGACATGCATGTAATACTGCTCCGACCGGTAGGCGAAATCACCGACGCCTCTGGTAATCGGGTCGTCGGGCTGAGTGATCACCACCTGATAATCGATGATGTTGCCGGGGTGCGCGACCCATTGGCCGCCGGTCATGAACTGGTAGTCGGGCTCGTTGCGGAAACTGTCGCCCATCGTGCCGTGGAAGCCGCCGAGGCCTGTTCCCCCGCGAACCGCGGCGGTCAGATTCTGCAGCTCGGCCTTTTCGATCGTCGACATGGTGATGGCAGGTACGATGAGATCGAAGGAAGGCAGTTCCGGATCGGCGAACATCGCCGTACCCTGGCCCAGCGTGACATCGAACCCGTTGCGCTGAAGCAGCGCGCGGACGACGTTGGCGCTGCGTTCGGGCGTGTGGCCTTCCCAACCACCCCAGGCAATCAAAGCCTTCTTCGCCATGCCGTGAACCTCCTGAATCGCCAACCGCGATCGATGGTTACATGGCGCGACCGTCAGCGCCAGCCCAGGGCCGGCGCGACATGGGTCAGGATCGCCTCGATGACGTGGGCGTTGTAGTCGACGCCGAGCTGGTTGGGCACGGTGAGCAGCAGCGTGTCCGCCTCGGCGATCGCCTCGTCCTGCGCCAGCTCCTTGATCAGCACGTCAGGCTCGGCGGCGTAGCTGCGGCCGAAGATCGCCCGCGTATTTTCCTCGATGAAGCCGATCTGGTCGCGGCTCTCGTTGCCGCGGCCGAAATAGGTGCGGTCGCGGTCGTCGACCAGTGCGAAGATGCTGCGGCTGACCGAGACGCGTGGCTCGCGCTCGTGGCCGGCCGCTTTCCACGCCTCGCGATAGATCCGGATCTGTTCAGCCTGCTGGATGTGGAACGGCTTGCCGCTTTCGTCGAATTTCAGCGTCGAGCTCTGCAGATTCATGCCGAGCTTGGCCGCCCATTCCGAGGTGGCGTTGGTGGCCGCGCCCCACCAGATGCGCTCGCGCAGACCTGCCGAATGCGGCTCGAGCCGAAGCAGGCCGGGCGGGTTGGGGAACATCGGCCGTGGATTGGGTTGCGCGAAACCCTCGCCGCGCAGCGTGTCGAGAAAGACCTCGGCGTGATGCCGCGCCATGTCGGCGTCGCTTTTGCCTTCCTGCGGCTGGTAGCCGAAATAGCGCCAGCCATCGATCACTTGCTCTGGCGAGCCACGGCTGATGCCGAGCTGCAGCCGACCGCCGGCGATGATGTCGGCGGCACCCGCATCCTCGGCCATGTAGAGCGGATTCTCATAGCGCATGTCGATGACCGCAGTGCCGATCTCGATGCGGCTGGTCTTGGCGCCCACCGCCGCCAGCAGCGGGAACGGCGAAGCGAGCTGGCGGGCGAAATGATGCACCCGGAAATAGGCGCCGTCAGCGCCGAGCTGCTCGGCAGCGACGGCGAGATCGATGGATTGCAGCAGCGCGTCGGAAGCCGAGCGCACCTGCGATTGCGACGAGGGCGTCCAATGCCCGAATGACAGGAAACCGATTTTTTTCATGGCCCTGAAGTATATGCGAGCGGCACTTGCTTCAATGCCAAAACAGCAGGGTTACACACCGTCGCCTTGCACCATACTCTGGGCTTGAACGCCGTGGAGAGTGGAATGCTGAGAGGGACGCGAATCGTCGAGATCGAAGCGCTCGGGCCGGCGCCTTTCGCCGGCATGTTGTTCGCAGATCTCGGCGCCGATGTCATCGTCGTCCACCGCAAGCAGGCGCCTGTGCCTGGCCTGCCCGAACGCTCGCTGCTCGATCGCGGCAAGCGCTCCATCGCGCTCGATCTCCGGGATGCCGGGGATGTCGCCGTGCTGATGCGCCTCATCGCCACCGCCGAGGGCCTGATCGAGGGATTTCGGCCTGGCGTCATGGAGCGCCTCGGCCTCGGCCCGGAGGCCTGCCTTGCGGCCAATCCAAGCCTGGTCTACGGCCGCATGACCGGCTGGGGCCAGGACGGCCCCCTCGCCCGCACCGCCGGGCATGATTTGAATTATACCGGCGTGTCCGGCGCGCTGTGGTACGCGTCCTTGCCGGGCGAGCCGCCCATGGCGCCGCCGACGCTCACCGGCGACATAGGCGGCGGCGCGCTTTACCTGGTGATCGGCATGCTGGCCGCCATCATGAGCGCGCGTGCCGGCGGCCAGGGCACGGTGGTCGACGCGGCGATCGTCGACGGCTCGGCCCACATGATGAATCTGCTGATGGCGCTCGGCCAGTCCGGCGCGCTCGTCGCCGAACGCGGCCAAAGCCTTCTCGACGGACCGCACTGGTGCCGCGTCTATCGCACCGCCGATGACGGTTTCATCGGCGTCCAGTGCATCGAGCCGAAATTCTACGCGCTGTTTCTCGACAGGCTCGGCCTCGCCGCCGATCCGCAATTCGCCAAGCAATTCGACCGTGATCTCTGGCCGGAACTCGGCAGCCGGCTGGCGGCGATCTTTGCCGCAAAACCGCGCGACGAATGGACCAGCCTGTTCGAAGGCTCCGACGCCTGCGTCTCCCCCGTGCTCAATCCATGGGAAGCAGCACAGCATCCGCACATGGCCGCGCGCGGCTCCTGGCTGGCGGTGGACGGCGTCCTGCAGGCAGCCGCTGCTCCGCGCTTTTCCGGATGGGCGCAAAAGACGCCGATGATAGGTCCCGCGCGCGACGAACACGGCACCGAGATTCGCGCGGAACTGGCGGGTCCCGATGCAAACCGTTGAAATCAGGCAGTTTCAGGCTGCTGGAATTGCTATTGGCTGCCGGGCCCGGCACTGGCTTGTGCTGATCGCCAAGCGGCCAGCTATTTCCCGCAATGATGATCGTTGATCTTGTTCAACGCGTTCGCATCCGGCCCGACCCGGTGGTAGGAACAGGCGCCCGCTGCCGTCGTGAACAGTTGTTGGTCGTAGTAGCGCGGACCGCCGAACAGGAAGCCGATGAGATCGTCATCGGCGGGAACGTAGCGTTCCGGCTCGGCCTGGTGGTGGCGATGCCTGGACCCGGCGAATGCCGACATTGACATGCCACAGGCCATCGCCACGGCAAGAGCGCAGATCGCAACCCGTTTCGTCGTCATCGGCAACACCCTCCTGGCCATTCGCATTTCCTATAGGCAAAAATCACCAGCCGAACAAAGGTTCCCCGGCAACGGTTCGCCTGCCGGCGATTTGCCTGCGCCGCAGCGAACTGTACAGCGCATCACACGCGCCAGGGTGTGTCGAGACACACCCGTCAGTCTGTCTGGATCCAGACAGACTTGGTCTCCAGATACTCATGCAGATGCTCGATGCCGCCCTCGCGTCCATAGCCGGACATCTTCATGCCGCCGAACGGCACCGCCGGGTCGATGGCATGGTACATGTTGACCCAGACCGAGCCGGCCTTGATGCGGCGCGCCAGCTTGTGCGCGGTGCCGAGATGCGTGGTGAAGATGCCGGCGGCGAGCCCATAGGGCGTCGCATTGGCGCGCGCCACCGCTTCGTCGAGCGTGTCGAAGGGCATAGCCGAGATGACTGGTCCGAAAATCTCTTCCCGCGCAATGGTCATCTTGTCCGATACCGAACCGAAGACGGTCGGCGCGATGAAGTTGCCGCCGTCATAAAGCGCGCCTGTCAGCCGCGAGCCGCCGGCGACCAGTTTCGCGCCCTCGTCGCTGCCGGCCTTGATATAGGCCTCCACCTTGCCGGCCTGCCTGGCATTGATCAGCGGCCCGATTTCGGTTTCCGCCTCGATGCCGTGGCCGATGCGCAGCCTGCCGGCGAATTCCGCGACGCGGCGCACGAACTCGTCGTGGATTTCGCGCGCCACGAACAGCCGCGAACCGGCGATGCAGATCTGCCCTGAATGCACGAACACCGCCATCGCCGCGACCGGAACGGCCTTGTCGATGTCGGCGTCACGGCAGACGATGATCGGCGACTTGCCGCCGAGTTCCAGCGAAAGCCGCTTGAGGTTGGTCACACCCGCCCGCGCGATCGCTTGTCCGGTCAGCGTCGAGCCGGTGAAGACGATCTTGTTGACGTCGGGATGCTCGGCGAGCCGCGCGCCGGCCTCCGCCCCGGTACCGGTGACGATGTTGACGACGCCGTCGGGCGCGCCGGCTTCCTGCATCAGCCGGGCGATCAGCAGCGGCGTCAGCGACGCATCCTCGGAAGGTTTCAGCACGATGGTGCAGCCGGTGGCCAGCGCCGGCGCGATCTTCCAGATCGAAGCGGCGGTCGGCGCGTTCCAGGGAATGATTGCGCCGACGACGCCGACCGGCTCGCGTCTCGTGAAGGAGACGATCTCGCCAGGGATCGAATTCTCGATCGCCTCGCCATGCAGCGCCGTCGCCATGCCGCCATAGAAGCGCAGCATGCCGATGACACGGCGCCGGTTGGCCAGCGTGCGCGTGATCGGCAGCCCCATGTCGAGCGTGTCGGAAACGCTGAGCTCTTCCCAATGCGCCTCGAACAAGTCGGCGATGCGCAACAGCACGCATTGCCGCTCATAGGGCGAGAATTTCGACCACGGTCCTTCGAAGGCCGCGCGTGCGGCGGCCACCGCCGCGTCGACATCGGCCGCCCCGCCGCGCGGCACCGTGGCCAGCACCTCGCCCGTCGCCGGGTTCAGCGCCTGCATCTCCTGGCCGGACCGCGCCGCGACCCACTTGCCGCCGATGAACATCGGCCGGAATTCGCCATGGTAGAGCGTCGTGGCCTTCGCCCTCGGGTCGAAGTTGAGCGTCATCTCTTCCTCCTCACGAACTCCGCCGCGACTATTACTCCCGGCGCGGTCGACCTCAACAAGGAAAGGTGAGCTTGGGCTCCATGCCGGCAACGTTTAGCACCGCAAGCGTCGCCCGGGCGGGTGTCGGAAGCAGGGTGCCAGGCGCCCGCTCGCATGGCGAAAGAAGGATGGTTCAGTCGAAGAAGCCCGCATCCTCTTCGCTGAGATACTTCCTGGCCGCTTCGGCATCGATATCGAGCCCCAGGCCCGGCGCTTCGAGCAGGTCCACCATGCTGTCCTTGACGATCTGCGCCGGCAGGCCGATCACCAGGTCCTCCCACCACGGGTCCGAGGCACTGGGATATTCGAACGCCACGTAATTTGCCGGCAAGGTGGCGCAGACATTGATCAGCGCGCCGAGGCCGAGCAGGCCGTTCGCGGTACCGTGCGGCGCCATCAGGATCGAGTGCATATAGGCGTGCTCGGCAACCCATTTGAGCTCGGCAATGCCGCCGATATCGGCCGGGTCCGGACCGATCACCCGAACCGCCTGCGTCTCGATCAGTTCCTTGAAATTGTGTCTGAGATAGATCTGCTCGCCGGTATGGATCGGCGTCGAGGTGGAGGTGGTCAGCTCGCGATAGGCCTGCGGATTGACCCACGGCACATAGTCGCCGGTCAGCATGTCCTCGAGCCACATCAGATTGTACTTCTCGACCGCGCGAGCGAACTTGATCGCATCGGGCAGCATCCAGCCCGGGCCGCAGTCGAGCGCCAGGCTGACCTTGTCGCCCAGCACTTCCTTCATCGCGATCACGCAGTCGAGCATGTGATTGAAGCCGCGCTCGCTGATCACGCCCTGATCCATGGCGCCGTGATAGCCGGCCTTCTTCTGCGTCACGCCGTAATGGAAGCCCTCGATGCTGTCCTTCATGTTGGAGTGGAACGAGATTCCCTGCTTGACCATGAAGAAGTTCTGCGGCTGCTCCATCATCCATTTGACGTCGGCGGCGTAGTCCTCCGGCCGGTCGCCGGCGCGCTTGCGGCGGATCGAGCCGTTGTAGACCCGCACCTTGTCGCGCACCTTGCCGCCAAGCAGTTTGTAGACCGGCACGCCCGCCGCCTTGCCGGCGATGTCCCACAAGGCGTGCTCGATGGCGGAAACGGCGGCGCCATAGGGCTTGAACGAGCCGCGCTGGCGGATCTTCAGCATCACCCGCTCGACGTCGGTCGGATCCTCGCCGATCAGCGCCTCGCGGAAATGCAGCACAAAGGGCTTGAGATAGGTCTTTGTGAACTCGACTTCGCCCAGGCCGTAAAGGCCCTCGTCAGTGACGACGCGAACGATGGGATGCCGCCCGATGACGGCGCAGCGCAGGTCGGTGATCTTCATGGCGCAGTCCTAGTTCACAGACGAGAAAGCTGTCGGCGTGAGCAGCTGGCTGCTGATATTGGCAATGATCTGCCCGTCGCGCTCAGACTCGTCCCGGGCCCTGTGCCATGTCGGATCGGTGACGAAAGCCGACCATTTCGCCTCACGCTCGGCCAGCGATTCCCAGGCGAGGAAATAGGTGAGGCGATTGCTGTTTTCGCCGATCGCCGTGGTGAAAAACCCGGCTTGGCGGATGCCATGCCTCTCCCAGATGGCCAGCGTTTGGTCGGAAAAGCGCTTGAGCAAAGCCGGCAGCCTGCCCGGCAGGCAGTCATAGATACGCAGTTCGTAGATCATGATTTCGTCCGTTTCTCTCTTCGCCTCTCCTAGGGAGAGGTCGCCACGAATGGTCGGGTCGTTGGCCCGGTGAGCCTGGGGCGAATGATGGCAGGGGGTCTGGCCTAACTCCAGGTCCGGTCCCAGCTATATTCACTGTCCCAATGCTCGGTGGATTGCCATACCCCCGTGACACCGGGCTGCAGATGCTGACTGATCACCTCGTCGACCACATCGTCTATACCCAGCCCCGGCTTGTCGGGCACGATAATGACGCCATCCTTGACGAGCGGCTTGGGCAGGCCGGTGACGATATCGTCCCACCAGTCGACATCGGCGGAATGGTATTCGAGCGCCATGAAGTTCTCGGTCGCGGTGGCGACATGCGCGGCGGCCATCGCGGCGATCGGACTTTCGGCCATATGGATGGCCATGGCGATGCCGTGATCCTGCGCCATGTCGCCGATCTTCTTGGTCTCGAGAATGCCCCCGCTGGTGAGCAGGTCCGGGTGAATGACAGAGAGGCCGCCGCTCTTGAGCAGCGGCTCGAAGCCCTCCTTGAGGTAGATGTCCTCGCCGGTGCAGATCGGCACCGTGGTGGCCCCCTGCAATTGTCGGTACTGCTCGGTATGTTGCCAGGGGATCACATCCTCCAGCCAAGCCGGGACGTATTTCTCGATACGGCGCGACAGGCGTATGCCGTCCTGCAGCGAGATGTGGCCGACATGGTCGATGGCGAGCGGGATCTCGTATCCGATCACCTCGCGAACCTCGTGGATGTACTGCTCGAGCAGATCGATCCCCTTTTCGGTGAAATGCAGGCCGGTGAACGGGTGCCGCACGTTCTGCGCGTCGTAGGCGAGATTGCGGACCTTCCGCTCCTCAAGCGTGCCGCCACGGCCGCGCGGATTGGCATGAAACCCTTCGAGCGCGCCGGCGGGCGCGGACACGGCGCCCGGGACATGGGCGATCTGCATCAAGCCCAGGTCCATCTTGAGGAAGGTGAAACCGCGGTCCATGCGCTGCTTGAGGCGCTTTCCGGTTTCGGTGCCGCTCGGTTTCTCGGCATCGGTATCGCAATAGACGCGCACCTGATCGCGGAACTTGCCGCCGAGCATCTGGTAGATGGGGACGCCATAGGCCTTGCCTGCGAGATCCCAGAGCGCGATCTCGACCGCCGAGACGCCGCCGCCTTGCCGGCCGTGACCGCCGAACTGCTTGATGCGGCGAAACAGGCGATCGATGTCGCAAGGGTTCTCGCCAAGCAGCCGGCTCTTCAGCATCAGCGCGTAGGTGGCGCTGGCACCGTCACGCACCTCGCCGAGCCCGACGATGCCCTGGTTGGTATAGATCTTGAGCAGCGCCGAGGTGAACGGCGCGCCGACGATTTCGGCCACCCGCATGTCGGTGATGCGAAGGTCGGATGGCTTGGAATTCGCGTTGACCCGATTGAGAGCCTCGCCGGCTCCGCCCGTTTTTGGCATGATTTGTCCTCGTTCTGGTCGGGGGCTTGTCGCTCCCCAAGCGCGTGCCGAAGTTGAGCCTTGCTAGCTCAGCTCGATCTCATGGGCTTGCAGGTAGTCGCGGTTCATCTCGACACCGAGACCAGGCTTCGACGTCAGCTTGAGGCTGCCGTTCGAAACATCGAGCGGTCTGTCGATGAGGTGATCGTATTTGCCCAGGTTCCACTCCGACGTTTCGAGCTTGTAGAAGTTCGGAACGGTCATCATCACCTGCGCCCCCGCGACCACGTTGATCGGCCCCGCGGCATCATGCGGCGAGACCGGGATGTAGTAGGCTTCGCACAGGGCGGAAATCTTCTTGAGTTCGGTAATGCCGCCGGTCCAGGTGACGTCAGGCATGATGTAGTCAGCGAGCTTGTTTTCGAGCACCGGCACGAAATCCCATTTCGTGTGGCCGCGCTCGCCCCACGAGATTGGGGCGCTGACCTTGTCACGCACCTGCTTCAGGGCATTGAGGCTCTCGGGCGGACAGGGCTCCTCGAACCAGTCGATCTGGCCCGCTTCCTCGAGGCTGCGGCAGAGGCGAATGGCGGTGGGAACGTCGAAGCGTCCATGCGCATCGATGAGGATGTCGACGTCGGGACCCGCCGTCTCGCGGATCAGCGCCGTGAGTTCGGCCGCTTCGCGCTCGTCCTTGCGGGTCATGCCGCCATCGAGATAGCCGTCCCGCTGCTCGCGCGACAGCCCATCGGCGCCGCGGCCCTGATGCGGGAAAGGATCGAATTTGAGCGCGGTGTGCCCGGATTCGACGATATCGCTGATTTCGCGGACCACAGCCTCCTTGCTGGTGAACTTCGCCTGGTTGGGATGGGTGTAGAGCGCGATTTCCTCGCGCACCGGTCCACCCAGCAACTCGTAGATCGGCTTGCCGAGGACTTTGCCACGGATGTCCCAGAGAGCTATGTCGATGGCGCTCACGCATTCGACGGCGGCGCCGCGGCTGCCCATATAGGTGAAGCTGCGGAAAATCTTGTGCCACAGATGCTCGATGCGCGCCGGATCCTCGCCGGTCACGGCCGCGCCGATCTGTCGCAGGATCGTGCAGAGCGCACGGTTGGCCAGCTTTGTCGTGGTGGTAATCTCTCCCCAGCCGCTCACCCCTTCGTCGGTCGTCACTTCGACAAACAGGTACTCTCCCCAATAAGACGCATCGGATTTGATCAGCCACGGCCGAATGCTCGTGATTTTCATCTCTCAACTACCCTTATCTGGAAGACCCGAAGAGCGGTGTTCCGGGCCGATTGTTCTACCCTGCCCGCGCGGCGTTGCGCGCGCGCATGTGTTCGAGGACATGCCGCCCGGAGCCCTCGACATGGCGCGCGATGAGTTCGGCTGCCTCGTCGGCATTTCCCGCCTTCACATGCGCGATGAGTTCGCGGTGCTCGCGAATGATGGCGGCACGCCGGGCGAGCGTGAAATTGAAACGCCGGCTCACGGCGCGCAGCACTTCGCGATGCTTCCACCAAAGCTCGGCGGCATGGCGGTTGTAGTGCCGCTGGTACATCACGGTGTGAAAGGCGGTGTCCAGCTCGCTGTGCCTGAACGTGTCGGCGAAGTTGTTCTCTTCGATCAGACCTTGAAGACGTTCGAGTTCGGCGATGTCCTCGTCTGTGGCCATGCTCACGAACCATCGCGTCAGGGCCGGCTCGATCAGCACACCGATCTCGTAGATATCGCGGACAAAATCCTGGTCTATGGGCCGCACGCGCGCCCCGCGATTGGGGAGAAAGGTGACAAAGCCTTCCCCACGCAACAGTTGCAGGGCCTCGCGCACGGGATTGGTCGAGGTGCCGTGACGCCGGGCCAGATCGGTGACCACTAGCCGCTCGTTGGCGGCGAGCCGGCCCTCGATGATGTCCTCCCTGATCAGCTCATAAAGCGAGGCGCCCTCGCTCGAGGCCCCGAGAGGATCGATCCCCGCGGGTGGCTCTGCTTTGAATTCCCGCGTTTCGGCCAAGGCCGGTTCCCCCTTCAATGAATACACGCCTTTTTCGATATCACGCACGATTTCCATAAACAATGTACGATTTGTTGCGTTGACAGCCAATCTGCGATCTGAAAACGTGTAAAGCGTTCGAAGGGATACATTTGAGGAGATGTTCCCGCGGCCGACGAATAAAGCCGCCCGCCTCGATGTAGAGCGGCATGGGAGAGAAACCTGGAGGATACCTATGACGAGGTTCACGCTCGGCGGTGCCGTCCTGCGCGGCACTGTCTCCACTGCATTGATCGCATCGTTGATGTCCGCACCGGCTCTGGCTGCTCCGCCGGTCGACTTGAGCAAGTGGTCGCCGGAATATGTGCGCTCCATTGCGGGCACGCAGGAATTTGACACGGCGGCCGATTGTGCCAAGGTCACCCCGCTCGACTACAAGGGTCGACTGACCTTCTGGTATCAGGGCGTGTTCGAGGGCGACCCCGATCTCTTGCGCCAGTACTACAAGGATTTCTTCGCGACCTTCCGCAAGACCTATCCGAACATCCAGCTCGAGGAACAGGCCCTCACCTACAACGACCTCCTGGACAAGTTCCGCACGGCGCTCCTTGGCAATGCGGCGCCGATGGCGGTCCGCCTGCAAATCCTGGGCGGCACCGAGTTCGCTTCAAAGGGCTATCTGCAGCCGCTCAAGCCCGAGGATGTAGGGTATTCGACGGATGATTTCTGGCCCGGCGCCATGAAAGCCGTGTCCTGGGACGGCGTGACCTACGGCATTCCAACCAACAATGAAACGATGGCGTTCATCTGGAATGCCGATATCTTCAAGCGCGCGGGCCTCGATCCGGACAAGGCTCCGGCAACCTGGGACGACGTCGTCAAATATTCCAAGCAGATCCACGACAAGCTCGGCATTGCCGGTTACGGCCTCGTGGCTCGCAAGAATGCCGGCAATACCCCGTATCGCTTCATGCCTCAGTTGTGGGCCTATGGCGGCGGCGTCTTCGACGAAGCCAAGGCGAACCCGACCTATCAGCAGATCGAACTCGACAGCCCGCAGAGCAAGGCGGCGCTGCAAGCCTCTTACGACATGTATGTCCGCGACAAGTCGGTTCCGGTTTCGGCGCTCACCAACCAGCAGGCCGACAACCAGCCGCTGTTCCTCGCCGGCCAGCTCGGCATGATGATCTCGCACCCGTCCGACTACAATGTCATGCTCGACCTGCAGAAGAAGGCGACCGGCACCGACAAGGACAAGGCGCAGACCGTCATCGACAACATGCGCTACGGCCTTATCCCGACCGGCCCCGACGGCAAGCGCGCGGTCGTGTTCGGCGGCTCGAACATCCACATCCTGAAGCCCGAATATGTCGAGGGCGGCAAGGTGGACGAGCCGGCCGCGAAGGCCATCATCTGCATGTGGTCGAGCCCTGAATGGTCGCTGAAGATGGCTTATGCCGGCTCGAATCCGGGCAACCTCAACGGCTTCAAGACCAAGTGGATGAAGGAACGCCTCGACAGCATCAAGTTCCTCGATGTCACGACCTCAATGCTGCCTTACGGCATCCCGTTCCCGGCGCTGCCGCAATCTCCCGAGATCATGAACATCATCATCCCCGACATGCTGCAGAATGCCCTGACCGGAGCGATGACCGTCGATCAGGCAGCGGACGACGCGGCCAAGAAGGTGAAAGACCTGATGGGCGGACTCTAGTCCGAGCCTGACCTGCGATCCTGACCGGCTGCTCCGAGGTCAGCCGGTTCGTTCCGAAGAACAAGGGCACGCCAAAGTGACGATCGTGACCGGCAAGGCCGAGGCTCGCCGAAGATTGCAACCCGGTAGAGCCGGCGTGCTGCGCAAGATCTGGGAGCATCGCGCCGACTACGCGTACGTGCTGCCCGCGATCGCCGTGATGCTCGTCGTCATCGCCTATCCGATCTACTACACGATCGAGCTGTCATTCTTTAATACGCCGCCTGGCCTGCAGCTTCGCGACAAGACCTTCATCGGCTTCAACAATTACACCGTCATCCTCACCAGCGCGGTGTTCTGGAAGGTCACCTGGAACACGTTGATCTGGACGGTGGGGTCCACCGTCATCTCCTTCGTCCTGGGGTTTGCCGCCGCGCTGGCGCTTCACCGCGACTTTTTCGGCCGAGGTGTCCTGCGCGCCATCCTGATCATTCCTTGGGTCATCAGCGCGGTCGCCGCCTCCTATATCTGGAAGTGGATCTACCATTCGGACTTCGGCATCATCGGCGCGGTGCTGGTCGGCCTCGGATTGGCCGACCGGCCGCCGAATTTCATCGACAGCGTCTCAACGGTGCTGCCCTCCCTGATCGTCGTCAACATCTGGCGCGAATTTCCGTTTGCCATGATCATGATGATGGCAGGCCTGCAGACGGTTCCCGACCAGTTGCTGCGCGCCGCCAAGGTCGACGGAGCCAATGCATGGCAGCGCTTCTGGCACGTCACCTTCCCGCATTTGAGCAATGTCTCGACAGTGACGATCCTGCTGCTGGCAGTCGCCAACTTCAACTCCTTCATCATCCCCTGGATCATGACCGGCGGCGGGCCGTCGAACGCATCGCATATCTGGATCACCCACATCTATGAGCTCGCCTTCGGCCGGCAGCGCTGGGGGGTGGCATCGGCCTATTCGGTGCTGCTGTTCATCATCCTGATGACGCTGGGCTACTTCTACGTCCGCGCGCTAAGCGGCAACGGCCGCAAGGATGGGAGCGCATGAGCACGATTGCCGAGACTCCTCCTCGAGGCCGGGCCCGTCGCCGCATGCGCATAGACGGATGGCGGTGGGGCGGGCGCATCTTCCTCGTGTTCATGCTGCTTTACACCGCGTTGCCGATGGCCTGGATGCTGATCACCTCGATCAAGTCCGGCTTCGCCGCGATGCAATTCCCGCCGCAATGGTGGCCTGACCAACCGACCCTCGCCAGCTACCAGAAGCTGCTCGATCCGCAGAACAGTGTCGGCCAGGACTTCCTCCGCTTCTTCTGGAACAGCCTTTTCGTCTCCACCGCCACGACTGTCCTTTCGGTGATCGTGGCGGTTCCCGCGGCCTACGCGTTTTCGCGCTTCACCTTCCCGGGCCGGAACTTCCTGTTCTTCACCGTCTTGCTTCGCAACATGTTCCCGGCGGTGACCTTTCTCGTGCCGCTCTTCATCCTGATGCGCGCGATCGGGCTGGTGAACACGCATGGCTCGCTCATTCTCACCTACCTGACATTCGGCCTGCCGCTGGCGATCTGGCTGCTCAAGGGCTTCTACGACAACATCCCGGTGCAGCTCGAGCAGGCGGCGCGCATCGACGGGGCAACGCGGTTCCAGGCCTTCATCCTGATCGTGATGCCGCTCTCGACGCCGGGCATCATCGCCACGGCGATCTATTCCTTCATCGGCGCGTGGAACGAGTACATCTACGCCTACACCTTCCTCTCCAAGAACGAACAGTTGACGCTGCCGGTCGGCATCCAGCGCTTTTTCTCGGAAAACACGACGGACTTTCCAGGCCTGATGGCGGCCAGCTTCATGATGAGCGTCCCCGTCGTGGTGCTGTTCCTCGTCCTGCAACGATACTTCGTACGCGCCCTTACAGAAGGCGCGGTCAAGCACTAGGGAGTTGCCGATGGCCCATGTGGTCCTCAAGGATCTCGTCAAGACCTATGGCGGCTTCAAAGCCGTCAACGAGGTTTCGCTGACCGTCAATGACGGCGAGTTCGTCGCGCTCGTCGGCCCCTCTGGCTGCGGCAAGACGACGACGCTCAACCTCATCGCCGGGCTGATCCCGATCACGTCGGGCGACATCGTCATCGGCGACCAGGTGGTCAACGGTCTCGACCCCAAGGACCGGGACATCGCAATGGTGTTCCAGAACTACGCGCTCTATCCGCAAAAGTCGGTCTACATGAACCTCGCCTTCCCGCTACAGATGCGCAAGCTGCCCAAGGCCGAGATCGACAAGAAGGTCCGGGAAGCGGCGCGGGTGCTCGACATGACGCAGTTGCTCGAGCGCAAGCCGCGCGAACTTTCTGGCGGGCAACAGCAGCGCGTGGCGCTCGGCCGCGCGCTCGTTCGGGATCCGGCGGTGTTCCTGATGGACGAACCGCTCTCCAATCTCGACGCAAAGCTGCGCGTGCAGATGCGCTCCGAAATCAAGCGGTTCCATCAGGACCTCAAGGCGACGATCGTCTATGTGACGCACGACCAGCTCGAGGCCGTGACCATGGCGGACAGGATGGCTGTGATGAACGGCGGCTATCTGCAGCAATATGATTCGCCGGCGCAGGTTTTCGCGCATCCAGCCAACATGTTCGTCGCCAGCTTCGTCGGCAGCCCGGCGATGAGCCTTATTCCGCTGGAGGCTTCGACGGCAAACGGCGACACCGTCCTGAAGAGCGCGGAAGGCTGGAGCATCGAGCTGTCGCAACGCAACGCGCGCAAGGCCCAGAGTTCGACCACCAGGAAGGTCGTGCTCGGTGCGCGACACTCGACGATCAAACTCCACAAGGGCGCGATCCCCGGCGCCATTCCGGCCAAGGCCTATACGGTGGAACCAACCGGAGACGTCACCTTCGTGCAGGCGCTGCTCTCCGGCGCCATCGTCAACATCAGCGTGTCCCCAAACATTGCCGTCAAACCTGACGAGCAGATCTGGCTCGAGTTCGACCAGGAGCGGATGCACCTGTTCGACGGCGAAACTGAAATGGCTCTCGAGGCCGCCTGAGACAGGCGTTTGGGACGCGGGCGTTGATGACGACGAAGCTCAAGATCACTGCGATCAAGCCCTACCCGGTGTGGGTGGGAACACGCAACCAGATGCTGGTGAAGGTCGAGACCGACCAGGGCATCTTCGGCTGGGGCGAGAGCGGCCTGAGCGGCCGCGAGAGAGCCGTGACCGGCGCGGTCGAGCACTATCGCGAATTCCTCATCGGCCGCGATCCCCTGCAGATCGGCCGCATCTGGCAAGAGGCATACCGCAGCCAGTATTTTGAAGGCGGGCGCGTTTTGCAGGCGGCGATCTCCGCCATCGACATCGCGCTTCACGACATCAAGGGCAAGGCGCTGGGCGTGCCGGTCTACGAATTGCTCGGCGGCAAGCAGCGCGACCGCATCCCCACCTTCGCCTCGACCGGAGACGAGGCCGAGGGCGATGTTGCCATCGAGCGAGCCCGCGAATTGTACGAACAGGGCTGGCAGGCGATCCGCTTCTTCCCCGCCGGGCAAAGCAGCAAGGACATCTTCGAGCCGCGCGAGTCGATCGGCGTGACCGCGCGGATGCTGAACAAGGCCCGCGAGGCCCTGGGCGACGAGGTCGTCCTCGGCATCGACTATCATCATCGGCTGTCGGTGGCCGAGGCGGCGAGCTTCTGCAACAAGCTCGGCCGCGGCGTGCTCGATTTCCTCGAGGAGCCGATACGCGACGAAACCCCGGAAGCCTACGAATCCCTGCGCACGATGACCGACATCCCGTTCGCCATCGGCGAGGAATTTGCCAGCAAGTGGCAGTTCCTGCCCTACATCGAGCGCGGCATCCATCAGTTCAACCGGCTCGATGTCTGCAATGTCGGCGGGCTCACCGAAGCGATGAAGATCGCTGGCTGGAGCGAGGCGCACTATGTCGACCTGATGCCGCACAATCCGCTCGGCCCGGTGTGCACGGCCGCGACCGTGCATCTCGCCGCCGCGGTCCCCAATTTCGCCTGGCTCGAGACCAGGGTGCCGGAAAGAAAGCTGGGCTTCGACAGTTCCGAATTCTTCCCCGTGCAACCGCAACTCGACGGCCCCGCCTATCCGGTCGGCGATCTCCCGGGGCTCGGCGTCGAGGTCAACGAGGCGGCGATCCAGGCGCAGAGCTTCCGCTTCTGGGAAGCGCCCCACCTCAAGCGCCGCGATGGTTCTGTCACCAACTGGTAGTTCAATTTCAACCGGAGTCCACCATGACGCATACCTCCGACATCATCCGGCCGCCCAAGGACCTGATCGAGGGATTGAGGGAGATCGGTGCGGCGACCGTTGCCGGCACGCTCGGCCACATGGGCTTCCGCAATCCGCACATGGTCGGACCGGTGGCGCAGAACCACGGCAAGTCGATCGTCGGGCCGGCGCTGACGCTGCAGTTCCTGCCGCAGCGGCCGGATCTCTTCAACGAGGGAGAATATGCCGATCCGGAGACGCAACTGCATCGGCATGTGCTCTATCACGCCCAGGACGGCGACGTGGTCGTGGTCGACGCGCGCGGCGACATGAGCTCTGGTGTCTTCGGCGATATGATGTCGACCTACTTCAAGGGCAGAGGCGGCGCCGGCATCGTCATCGATGGATGCATGCGCGACAGGCCCAATGTCGAGAAGCTCGACCTGCCGCTTTGGCTGCGCGGTTGGACGCCCAACTATCATGTGCAGACCAGCATCTATCCCAATGCCGTCAACGTTCCGATTGCCTGCGGCGGTGTCACGGTGATCCCCGGCGACATCATCGTTGCCGACGATGATGGCGTCGTGGTGGTTCCTGTCGCAATGGCCGCAAAGGTCATCGAGGAAGCCAAGAAGCATCACGATTGGGAAGAATTCTCGCGCGAGAAGCTCCTCCAGGGCGCCCCGTTGCAACGCTATTATCCGCTGCATGACGACGCGCGCGCAGAGTACGAGGCGTGGCGCAAGAAAAACGGCTTGGGGAACCCAAATTAACGCAGGGGTCACCCGCGGCGGGTGTCAGCCCTTCCGGCAGCGCGATGGCCCTCGCCGTATCGTCGGCCGATATTTTGAGCCCGCCTCGCCCACAGGTGGGCTTACAGAAAACGGGACGTATCGAGCAGCTCGGCCACGCCGTCCAGTTCCTTGTGTAGGCGATGCCAGCGACGGTCGAGATAGACCAGCGAATGCGCCTCCGGAGGGACCTCGTCCGGCTGTACCTCGCCCTCCAGCAGCTCCGCCGCGACCAGCGTCGCGCCCTCGATCGGCAGCAGGCCGAGCCGGCGTGCGCGAAACCAGGTCGAAACGCCGGTATAGCGCGGTTCCCCCGTGGGCAGCCGCGCCCAGGCGCCCCCGGGCGGGAAGCGTTCCGCGCCGCTCGACGCGCAGAGTTGCGCCAGGTCGATATCGGTGAAGCGGAGCAGGTGGATCACCATGGTCTCGGCCCGCAGCAGGGGCTCGGACGAAGTCGATTTCATCGAAAGCGAGAAGGCGACGACCGGCGGCGCGGCACTCACCGAGATCAGCGAGGACACGGTCATCGCCACCGGCCTGTCGCCGGGATCGGCCGTGATCACGGCGACGCCCGCCGGATGGCGACGAAAGGCTTCGCGGAAGGCGTTGGTCATCGGATGCGGCAAGCTCATCGACGTATCTCAGCTCCACTTTGAAAGGAGGCCGGGCGGCGTCTCCCGCCCGGCCCTTCGGACTACTTCTTCTCGATCAGGTCGTAGAACTGCCAGACGCGGTCGCTCCACATGCCGCCGATGTCGCGGCCGGCCGAGGTGACGATCGACGGCGCGATCGTGAAGTGGTTGGCCGCCACCATCATCTCGCGAAAGGTGCGCTGGATCACACCGGCGCGCAGCGACGCGCCGCCACCCGCGCGGTAAGCGAAGTTGCAGATATCGACGCCAACTTCGTGAATCTCGGACTTGGCCAGATGGACAAGGCTGATCTGCCGCGTCGACATCCTGTTGCCGGCCTCGACCGTCGCCTCGACGTCGCGCCAGGTTTCGAAGACAAAGGCGCGGGCGGCACGATAGCGGGCCTCCGCGCGGCCATAGTCATGCCAGAACTTCTCGCTCTCGCCGATTAGCCCGGCGCGGCCCGACTTCGAGCGGGCGAATTTGGCGATCTCGTCCAGCATCCGCCGGCCGGCACCCAGAGCCCAGCCCGTATGGCCGATGGCGGCGAGGCCTACGACACCGAGGCTGAAGAACTCCTTCTGGCGCAGCGGCGGCGCGGTCAGGATCGGGAAGACGAGATCGTCGGCGATGAAGACGTCCTCGGCCGCATAGTCGATGGAGCCGGTGCCGCCGAGGCCCAGCACGTCCCAATTGCCGAGCTGCTTGTGCTCGGAGATCGGCGCATGCGCGCACATGACGATGACATTGCCGTTCTCGTCCTTGGCGGGCTTGCCGGTGCCGTCGTCGACGAAGGCGGCGCTGTGGCTGTAGGTGGCGTGGCTGAAACCGCTGCCATAGCTCCACTTGCCGTTCAGCCGGTAGCCGCCGTCGACCTTCTTCAGCATGCCCAGCGGCGCCCCCTGCCCCGAGAAACGGTTGTCGGTGCCCGGCGCGAAAAGCCGCGCGACCGCGCTGTCCGGCAGGAAGGCCGCCGACATCGCGCCGATGCAGCAATGCACCATCGAAACCCAGCCCGCCGATCCCGAATGCCAGGTGATCGCTTCGATCAGTTGAAGGCCCTGCGTGGGTGGCAACTGCGCGCCGCCAAGGCTCTCGGCGGCGAAGATATGCGACATGCGCAGCGGCTTCAGCGCCTCGAACGTAGCCTGGATCAGTTCGCCGCTCTCCTCGTCGGCGGCGGCATTGGCTTCCAGGATCGGCCCGATCTCGGCGATCTTCTCCAGCAGGTCGCGATGGTCGACGGTCGTTCCCCATGAGCCATGCTTGATGGGTTTGTTCATCGTTCTCTCCTCCTTGTTTGAAATGTGATCAGCCGGCGAGGAAGTCGCCGATCTTGTTCAGCGTTTCGGGTTTTTCCTGCATGACGAAATGGCCGGCATCCTCGACCAGGATCAGGCGTGCGTCCGGGAGCGCCTCGACGAAGAGTGGCGCCTGGCTGGCCGGCAGCAGACGGTCCTTGGTGCCCCAGACGACCAGCGCCGGATTGGTGATGCGCGCCAGGAAGCGGCGCAGATTGGGGTGGCCCATGCCGAATGGCGCCAGCAGGCGGCCCAGCGTCTCGCCTTCGCGGGCGCGATCGGCGCCGAAGGCCTCGGCAAAGGCCGGGTCCGAGCCGTCGGGGAAATAGCGCAACGCCACCGAGATGTCATGCGACAGAAAGGCCGGCAGTTCCTGCGGCGCGACCGCGCCGAGATCGGTCGCCGGGTGCGCGGGATCATTGAGCCCTGCCGGCGCGATCAGCACCACCTTGTCGAAGCGCTCGCGGGCAAGGCCGGCCAGCTCCGTCGCCATCCAGCCGCCCATGGAAAAGCCGATGAGATGAGGTTTTTCCGACAGTTTCAGGGCATCGAGCAGGTTCAGATAATGCAGAACCATGTCGGACATCCCAGCCACATGCGGCGCGGCACCCGAAAAGCCGAAGCCCGGATGGCTGGGGCACAGGACGCGGAAACGGTCGGCGAGACCTGCCGCAAAGTCGAAACCTTCCAGCGTCGAGGCGCCGTGCAGGAACAGCACGGGTTTGCCCTTGCCGATGGCCTTCACCACCGTTTTTATGCCGCCGACATCGTAGTCGAGCGTGTCGAGATGAACGGTCATTCTCATTTCTCCTCAGGCAAGGTCAGGCTGGATCAGCACTTTGCATTGCGTCGTGCGGCGGCGAAGGCTCTCGAAGACCTGCGGAACCGGCGAGAGGTCGATCCGATCGGTGATCAGCGCCTGCGGCGCGAAAGGTCCGCCGCGCAGCGCATCGAGGGCGACGCCGAACTCGTTGCGCTGATGGAAGAAGACCGAGAACAGCAGGTTCACTTCCTTGGTCAGCGCGACGAACGGGTCCCATTCGTCGCCGCCGATGCACAGGCCGACGCCGACCACAGTGCCCTGCAGCCGGACCGCCTTGACCGCCGCGTCGATGAGGCCGCGCTTGCCGACGCATTCGAAGACGATATCGGGCGCACCGTCGCAGAGATCGGCAAGGTTCTCTGCCAGCCTGTTGCCCGATAGCGCGAAACCGGTCGCACCGAGCGCCAGCGCGCGGTCGCGCTGATGGCTGTGGATATCGGCCACGACCACGCACGACGCCCCCATCCGCCGCGCCCAGAAGGCGACGAGCAGGCCGATCGGTCCGGCGCCCAGGACCGCGACGCGGTCTCCCGGTTTCATGCCCGAGCGCACGATGCAGTGCAGCGCGACCGAGAGTGGTTCGGCCAGCGCGCCGTCCTCCAGCGCCACCTCTTCGGGCAAGACATGGCACTGGCGCGCGGCGACGGCCGCGTATTGCGCATAGCCGCCACCAATCAGCACCATGTCGGGGCAGCGGCCCGGATCGCCGCGCCTGCAGGCCTGGCAGTGCCCGCAGCCGCGCATCGGCACGACGGCAACGCGATCACCGACCCCAAGCCCCGCCACCCGTGATCCCAGCGCGATGATGTCACCGGCGAACTCATGGCCGAGAACGAAGCCTCCGCCGATGCCGAAAGGCACCGGATCCTCGGTGATGTGCAGGTCGCTGCCGCAGATGCCGCAAGCGGCGACACGCAGGACGACCTCGTCGGGCGCCGGCGCCGGGTCCGGCACCGTGCCGACGCGCAGCGGACTGCCGACCGTATCGAAGATGGCTGCTTTCATAAGAACCTCCCTCTCAGCGGTCCGGATGGACGAGCTTGCGTCGGATCGGGAACCATGGCGCATCCCACCGTTTCGAGATCAGGCCCCAGATGCCCGTGCGGGCGTAGAGCGCCACCAGCAGCGTCATCAGGCCGAGGACGACGAAAT
The DNA here is from genome assembly GCF_006441315.1 of Mesorhizobium sp. B2-4-19. NCBI lineage: Bacteria > Pseudomonadati > Pseudomonadota > Alphaproteobacteria > Hyphomicrobiales > Phyllobacteriaceae > Mesorhizobium > Mesorhizobium sp. B2-4-19. The sequence goes on from NZ_VFUV01000006.1 coordinate 228,606, forward strand.
AGGTTGCGCCGTATTCACCGAACCAGCGGTCGGCGATGAAGAAGATCAGGGATCCGATCAGAACGCCCTCGATGGAGCCGATCCCGCCGACCATGACGATGAAGATCGCCACATTCGCCCACATCGGATCGAAGGCCGAACCCGGCGTGATCCGCAACTGCGCCATGAAGTAGATCGCGCCCGCAAGGCCGCAGCCGACCGCCGACGCGACATAGACCAGGAAGCGCAGCTTTGCGACATTCACGCCCTGGCTGGCTGCCGCGACCGGATTGTCGCGCATGGCGATCAGCGCAAGGCCGAAGCGCGAGCGAAGCAGCCAGTAGCTGCCGCCGAGCGTGACCAGCAGCATGCCCGCGCAGAGCAGCGACATGGCGACATTGCGCTCGAAGGCCGAATAATCCTTCATCACGCGCAGCGACATGCCCGCGCCGGAATTGACCAGCGGCAGGTTCGAGGCGGTCAGCCGGAAGACCTCGGCCACCACCCAGGTGCCGATCGAGAAATATGGGCCGTCCAGGCGATGAAGCAAAAGGTAGATCGGCACGGCCAGCGCCGCTGGCACCAGCAGCGACAGGAAGACCGCCATGAACGGATTGATGCCGTAGGTCTGCGCCAACACGAAAAGCGCATAGCCGGCCGCGCCCATGAAGGCGTGCTGGCCCACCGAGACAAGGCCGGCATAGCCGGCGAGCAGGTTCCACATCTGCGCGACGGCGATGTAGCAGCACAACACCAGGATCGAGCGGATCGTGCCGGTCGAGGCCCACCACGGCATGGCCGCGACTGCGATCATCGCCAGCACCGCCAGCGTCATCGCGACGCGGCCGGAGCGGGTCTGGCGCTGCACCAGGACCTCGGGCGCCTCGGTTTCCACATAGGGGATCGCACTCATGACAATGCCTTTCCGAACAGGCCCCGCGGGCGGGTCGCCAGCACGATCAGGAAGACGATGTGTCCGGCGAGCACGCCAAAGCCCGGATCGATGCGGAAGCCAATGGCCTGCGAGATGCCGAGGACCATCGAGCCGACGAAGGCGCCCCATACCGTACCCATGCCGCCGATGATCACCGCCTCGAACGCGTAGATCAGCTGGGCCGGTCCATCGGCCGGCGCGACGGTCGACCGCAGCGCCTGGAAGACGGCGGCAAAGCCCAGGATGCCGACCGCCGCCGCCGTCGCCATCGCATACACGGCGCGCGGGTTGATGCCGGTCATCGCCGCCGCCTCGACATCGGCCGACGCGGCGCGGAGCGCCCGGCCGAAGCGCGTGCGCTTCAATGTCAGATCGAGGCCCCAGGTCAGGCCCGTGGCGACCGCCAGCACGATCAGCGGCAGCAGGCCGATATAGACGCTGCCGATCTCGATGGATTGGCTCTCGATCCCATGTCCGGGCAGCGACCGGCTGTTCGCGGACCAGATCTGCAGCATCAGGTTCTGCAGCGCGATCGACAGTCCGAAGGTCGCGATCAGCGAAGGCAGCGGGTCGCTGCCCACCACCCGGTTCAGCACGGCCTTCTGCAGCACCCAGCCCATCAGCACCGCGAGCGGCACCAAGACGATCAGCACAGGCAGCGGTCCCAGGCCCCAGGCCGTCGCCATCGAGATGCCGATCAGCGACAGCAGGATCACCAGATCGCCATGGCTGATGTTGACGATGCGCATGACGCCGAACATCAGCGCCATGCCGAGCGCGTACTGGGCATACATGCCGCCCAGCAGGATCCCCTGCACCAAGGCGTCAAACCACTCCATGGCCCGCTCCAAAATAGGCTTTGCCGATCTGCTCGCGCGTGATTTCAGCCGACCTGCCGGTCAGGGTCACGCGCCCCTCCAGCATGCAGTAGAGACGGTCCGAGGCGGTCCGGGCGAGGCCGACATCCTGTTCGACCATGATCACCGCCGCCCCGGTGGCGCGGATTTCGGGCAAGGCGGCATAGATCTCGCGGATCACCTTGGGCGCAAGGCCGAGGCTGATCTCGTCGCAAAGCAGCACGCGCGGCTGGCACAGCAGCGCGCGGCCGATGGCCACCATCTGCTGCTGCCCGCCCGAGAGGCTCTGCACCTGCGTGCGGGCCTTTTCCTTGAGGATCGGGAACAGCTGGTGCAGTCGTGGCAGCGTCCATCCGCCCTTGGCGCCCATGCGCGCGGCCTGGTCGATGGCGACGCGCAGATTGTCCTCGACCGACATGCCGGCGAACAGGCGGCGGCCCTCCGGCACGATGGCGACGCCCTTCTGCACCATGCGGTCGGTCGCGGTACCGCCGACAGGGTCGCCGTGCAGCCGCACCATCTCGCGTCCGACCGGGAGCAGGCCCATGATTGAACGCAAGAGGGTGGACTTGCCTGCTCCGTTGGCGCCGATCAGGGCCACGGCCTCACCCTGGTGCAGCTCGATGTCGATGCCGTAGAGCGCCTGGAAATCGCCATAGCGGGCCAGCAGCCCGTGGGTGGAAAGAACGGCCGTCATGCCTCGATCCCCATATAGACGCGCTGGACCTCGGGCAGCGCGATCACTTCGGCGGGCACGCCTTCGGCGATCTTCTCGCCGAAGTTCAGCACCAGCAGCCGGTCCGCCACCGCCAGCAGCGCGTGCAGCACGTGCTCGATCCAGACGATGGTGATGCCGCGGTCGCGGATGCGGCGCACCAGAGCCACCAGCGCTTTCGATTCATCGTCTGTCAGCCCGCCCGCGATCTCGTCCAGCAGCAGCAGCTTCGGATCCGACGCCAGCGCGCGCGCCAGTTCCAGCCGCTTGCGGTCGAGCAGCGTCAGGGCGCCGGCCGAGACATTGGCCTTGTCGGAAAGCTCGCAATCGCGCAGCACCTGGGCGCAAAAAGCATAGCTTTGCTTCTCCGACCGGCCGCCGCCGAACGCGGCGGCGACCAGCAGGTTCTCGAAGGTGGTCATGCCGGAATAGGGACGCGGGATCTGATAAGTCCGTCCGATCCCCATCTGGCAGCGACGGAAGGGCGGCTCGCCGCGCAGCGCCGTGTCGCCGAGCTGGATCTCGCCGCCGGATGCCTTCAAATCGCCGCTGATCATGTTGAACAGCGTGGTCTTGCCCGCCCCGTTCGGGCCGAGGATGCCCAGCACCTCGCCCCGATGCACGTCGAAACTCACCTCATGCAGGACGCGGACGGCGCCGAAGGACTTCGACACGCCGCGCGCCGTCAGCAGGATTGCCCTATCCATGGATCCGTCCGCGTCCCTGCTCATGTCACCAGGCGATCGGCTTGATCGCCTGTTGGGGCGCGAAGAGCTGATTGACCGTGTTGTCGACGATCTTCAGGTCGTAGGGCCATTTCTCGCCCTTCACCCACTGGCCGCCGAAGATCGGCGTCTTGCAGATGTTCTTGTGCGGCGAACCGTCGAACTTGATGTGCCCGACCAGCGTCTGCAGATCGGTGGCGACCAGCGCGTCGCGGTTGGCCTGGCGGTCGAGCGGATTGGAGGAGCGCTTCAATATGTCGAGCGCGACCTCGAGCAAGGCATGCGAATAGCCCAGCGGCTGCGTCCACTGCCGCTTCGCATCGGCTTCCCACTGGTCGGCGATGTCGCGGCTGACCTGCCCGGTCAGCGACGACTTGAACGGGAAGGCCGGCGTCCACCAGACCTCGGAGGACATGCCGGCGCCGAGCGGACCCATCGCCTCGACGCCGCCTGGGAACAGCAGCGCCGCCGCCACCGTGACCGCCTTCGGCTTGAAGCCCTGCTGGTTGCACTGGGTGACGAAGGTCTTCAGATCGTCCGGATAGGTGATGCCGCCGATGATGTCGCAGCCCTGTTTCTTGAATTCGGATATCTGGGCGGAGAAATCATTGGTGCGCGGCTGGAAATAGCCGGGCACGACGACCTCGTAGCCGGCCTTGCGGGTCGGCGCCGGCAGGCCGTATTCGTCATTGCCCCAGGTCTCGCCGTCGATGTTCTGGGGAAACAGCATCCCGACCTTCTTGTTGGTCTCCAGATGGTTCCAGAGCCCGACGAAGGTGTTCAGCGCCTCGTCGAGACCCCAGAAGAAATGGTAGGTCCAGTCGAAGGTCTGCTTGCCGCCGCCGCGCGGCATGATCACCGCCTGCCAGGGCGCGCCCGAGGAGATGCACGGCGTCTCATAGAGTTCGGACTGTTCGGCAGCGGGCAGGATCGTGTCGGTGGTCGAAGCCGGAACGAGCAGGTGCACCTCGTCGTTCAGGATGAGGTTGCCGGCGATTTCCGATGCCTTGTTCGGATTGGACTGGCTGTCGCGATCGAGGATCTCGATCTCGTAGGTATTGCCGTTGGCGCATTGCAGCTGGCCGCCGAGCAGGGCGCGGATCTTCTTCAAGGTGTAGCCGTCGGTCTCGCCGAAGAGGGCGAGCGGACCGGTGGTGGGGCTGAGATAGCCAAGCTTGATCTTCCCAGCGGTCGCGGCGCGCGCATAGCGCGGCATGGCCAGCGTACTGGCGGCCGCGACACCGGCTCCAATCCCCTTCAGCACGGTCCGGCGGCTGGGCAAACCCGATTTCACGAGTCTGTTTTGGTAGGTCATGTTCATTTCCTCCCTGGGTTAAGCCGGCCCGTCCCCTCGACGAGACCGGCGTCAGTTCAAAGCTTCTTCAAGTCATGCGCAGCAGCGAGCCGCCATCGATGACGATCAGCGAGCCGGTGACGTAGGACGCGGCGGGCGACGCCAGGTAGAGCGCCAGCCCCTTGATCTCCTCCGGATCGCCTATGCGGCCGACGAGCGACTGGGCCTCGAAGGCCTGGCGGTCGGCCGGATTGCGCAGCCGGCCACCGGCGATGTTGGTGATGAACGGTCCGGGCAGGATGGCGTTGATGCGGATGTTGTAGGTGCCGAGTTCCATCGCCATGTGGCGCACGAGATGGTTCACCGCGGCCTTGGCGGGCATGTAGGGCGTGCCCACGATGCTCTCGTTGATCAGCGAGGCGATGGACGACGTGACGATGATCTGGCCGCCGCCATTCGGCTTCATGTGCCGGACGGCATGCTTGATGGTGGTGTAGACCGAAGTCAGGTTGATCTCGATCACCTTGTCCCAGTGCTCGTCGGGCAGGTTCTCGATGGCGCCCTCGGGGTTCCTCTCGCCGGTCGGGGTGTTGAAGCCCGGTCCGGCGTCGATCCCGGCATTGGCGAACACGACATCGATCGAGCCCGCCTTCTCGGCTACCTTGTCGAAGGATCGAGCCATCCCCGCGCGGTCGCCGACATCGACGACCTGGCCCCAGACATCGCCGCCCGCGGCCCTGATCGCGGCCACCGTCCTGTCCAGCCCGGCGGGGTTCAGGTCGAAAATGCAGACCTTCGCGCCATGCTCGGCCATGATCTCTGCATAGGCCTGGCCGATGCCGCTGGCGCCGCCAGTGACGATCACCGACTTGCCTCTGACCTCGAACATCTTCTCAAGTGCGGCCATCAGTTTCCTCCCATTTTTGCGCGATACCGACCTGCGTGCGGGCGCCTGCGCGGCGCCCACGGCGCGGGGATCACTTCTTCTTTCGCGAAAGCACGAAATCGAACTCGACGTCGTAGAACGGCGCGGCAACCTTGGCCTTCGCCGCGGCTTCGGCATCCTCGACCTTGCGGAATTCGGCGAGAAGGCTCTGCTTCACGCCGAAGACGGCGTCCGTATCGATATACGGGTCGTCCGGATCGAAGATGTGCGTGGTCAGCGCGTCGAAACCCTCGGCCTCGACGATGTAGTGGAGATGCGCCGGGCGATAGGGATGGCGCCCGAGCGCGCCGAGCAGCTTGCCGACCGGCCCGTCATCCGGGATCGGGTAATATTTGGGCTTCGCGCCGCGGAACCAGTAGCGTCCGTCCGCGCCGGTGCGGAAGACGCCGCGCAGGTTGAAGTCGGGCTGGATGCCCTTCTGCTGCACATCGTAGAAGCCCTCGTCATTGGCCTGCCAGACATCGATCTTGGCGCCAGCGATCGGGTTGCCCTCGGTGTCGAGGATGCGGCCATGCACGAACATCGGCTCGCCCTTCTGGTCGAGGCAGATGTTCGAGCCCATCGGCAGTTCGGGCGCGTCGGCGACATGGAATGGCCCCAGCACGGTGGATTCCGAGGCGCCGGACGGCTTGCGGTTGTTGATCGCGTCGACCAGCATCGAGACGCCGAGGACATCCGACAGCAGGATGTACTCCTGCCGCCACTCGTTGCAGATCTGGCCTGTCCGCGTCAGGAACATGATCGCCTCGAACCATTCCTCCTGTGTCGGCTCGATCTCCTTCACCGCCTCGTGCAGCTTGCGGGTGATGACCTCCATGACCTGGCCGAGTCGCTGGTCCTTGGCGTTCTTGTTGCGCGCGACGACGACTTCGGCCGAGTTGGCTTCGGTGAAATAGCCGTGTTCGTGTTCGTCGGTCATGGGATCCTCCTCAGCGCGCCAGAACGGATTTGAAGACGCGGCGCAGTTCGGCCGCGGGATCGGCGGCCAGCGTTTCGGAACGCCAGGCGACGTGATGGTCGGGGCGCACCACCAGGCAGCCGGCGTCGCGGATTTCGCATGCGCGCGCCCAGTCGCCGGTATGGTCCTCGATCGCGCGGCGCGGGCCGATCACATGGGTGCGGATCGGCAGGCCGAGTTCCGCGGCGGCCGTCTCCGCGGCGGCGACCCACGCCTCGCCGCCAATGCCGGTCAACAGCGTGAACTCGCCATGTCCGCAAAGGTCGAGTGTCGAGACCTTCCTGCCCGCGCGCTCGAAGACCCAGACATGCGGCAGGCGCGCGCCGGGCCAGGTCGTGGGCGCATAGTGCAGCTCGCGATCCTTCTCGAAAGCCGGCTCGCGCTGGCCGTCGGTCACCACGGCGCCCGACGCATAGCGATGGTTCATCTCGACGCCATGGGCGTCGAACTCGTATTTCTTGAAGGCGATGGCCTTGCGCAGCGCCTCGCGCTGCGCTTCGGCGGCTTGTGTGGCGTCTGCGCGGGCCTCCATGTTCCTCTGGATCTTGTCGTGATCCACGCCGCCATCCATGCCGAGCGCCTCGAAGATCGGGCCGAATTCGGCGATCGACTGGTTGGCGCGCGTCACGATCTGGCGCGCGATCGGCGCACGCTCGGCCGAGTAGCTGTCCAGAAGCCCGATCCCCGCCTGCCCCTTGACGACCTTGGCGAGTTTCCAGGCGAGGTTGAACCCGTCCTGGATCGACGTGTTGGAGCCAAGCCCGTTCGAGGGCGGATGCCGGTGCGCGGCGTCGCCCATGATGAACACCCGCCCCTTCTGCATGTGCGTGGCAAAGCAGTTGTTCACGGTCCAGGTGTTGGCGCCCAGGAGTTCGATCTCGAGCTCGGGATCTCCGACCAGCTGGCGCGCGACGCCGGTGGCCAGTTCCGGCGTCACATCAGGCGGCGGCTGGTTGATGTCGTAGCCCCAGACGATGAGCCACTCGTTCCACGGCCGCACCATGCGAACCAGACCCATGCCGATCCCGCCGACATCGGCACCGGGCTGCATGACCCAGTAGAGGACGCTTGGCCGGTGAGCGACGTATTTCGAAAGATCGGCCCGGAACAGGATGTTCATCGACCCGCCGACGCCCATCTTGCCCTCGAAAGGCAGGCCCAGATGCTCGGCCACCAGCGAGTTGCCGCCATCGGCGCCGACGAGGAATTTCGACCGCACGGTGAAGGCCCTGCCCGATAGCCTGTCGCGGCAGGTCGTGGTGACGCCGTCCGCATCCTGGACATGGCTGACATATTCGGTGCTCATGCGCGCCTGCGTGCCGCGAGCGCACGCCGTCTTGAACAGGATCGGTTCCATGAAGGTCTGGGGCAGATCGTTCATGAAGGACGGCGACGTCTGGAGATGTTCAGCCTTGGAGAGCGGGTCGGTGCCCCAGCTCTTCATCCGGCCAAGCTCTTCGCCGGCCAGGCTTTCGCAGAACACGTTCTCGCCCATCAGCTCCTGCGGCGAGGCGTGCATCACGGCCTCGGCCTCGACCTCCGGCCCGAGGTCGCGCAGCACTTCCATGGTGCGCTGGTTGGTGATGTGGGCACGCGGCGTATTCGACAGCCAGCGGTAGCGGTTCACGACCATGTTGGCCACGCCGGAGCTGGCGAGAAGTGCCGCCGTGGCCGAGCCGGCCGGGCCCGTGCCCACGATCAGCACGTCGGTTTCGATATCCGCCATCAATGTCCTCCCTCGATCTTCGGGCCGGCCAGCCTGCGGCGGACCGGAAACAGGTGCAGGCCGGTGCGGGCCGAAATCAGCCCCCACAGCCCCTTCGGTGCGAACAGCATCACCGCGATGGCGGCGAGGCCGAGTGTCATCAGGTACCAGCTGCCGTAGTCGGCCAGCGCCGAACGCAGCGCGAAGAAGACCAGCACCCCGACGATGGGTCCCTCGATGGTGCCGATGCCGCCGATGACGACGATGAAGATGACATAGGCCGTCCAGTCTGTGACGGCGAAGGCCGCCTCCGGCGAGATGCGGGCCGTCTGCACGAAGATCAGCGCGCCGGTCAGTCCGGTGGCGGCCGCGGCGATCAGAAACACCGCCCATTTGAGCCGCCCGACATCGACGCCGACCGCCTGGGCCGCATCGACATTGTCGCGCACCGCCGCCAGCGCCAGCCCGAGGCGACTGCGCAGCAGCCAGTAGATGCAGCCGGTGACGGCCACCACCAGCGCCAGCGCCAGCCAATAGGCGAGAATGTCGCGGGCGGCCGCCTCGCGCACGCCGAACAGCGTCCGGATCGCATCCGTGCCCATGATGTTGCTGGTCGCCTCGCGTGGCAGCGAGGTGCCGGTGCCGCCACCGAGCGCCTTCCATTGCGCGATCAGCAGCCGCGTCACCTCGGCGATCACCCAGGTGCCGATGGCGAAGTAGGCGCCCTGCAGGCGGAAGGCGAAGAAGGCCGTGGGAACGGCCAGAGCCAGCGCCGCAAGGCCGCCCAGCAGGATCGCGGCAACCGGGTTCCAGCCGAGCAGGATCACCCCGGCGAACATCGCATAGGCGCCGATGCCGACGAAGGCCTGCTGACCCACCGAGACGAGACCGCCATAGCCCGCCAGCAGGTTCCAGATCTGCGCCAGCGTCAGCATGGTGAGAATGAAGAACAGGTCCTGTATGACACCGCGCGAGGTCACGGCGGGCAAGGCGAGCCCGGCCACGACCAGAAGGATCACGGCGATCTCCGTGGCAGTTCCGGCGCGGGTGCGGGTTGTCAGCCGATACATGCCGCCCTCAATCCACTGCGCGAGGGAACAGACCCCGCGGCTTGAACAGCATCACGATCAGAAAGGCGATATGGCCCGCCAGGATCTGCCATTCCGGATTCACCGCCGCGCCGGCCGTCTGGGCCACGCCGATGATGATCCCGCCCGCAAGCGTTCCCCACAGGCTGCCGAGGCCGCCGATGATCACCGCCTCGAAGGCATAGATCAGCCGCGCCGGCCCGATCGAGGGATCGAAGTTGGCCCGCATGCCGAGATAGAGCGCCGCCAGCGTCACCACGACCATCGCGATCCCGGTGGCGATGGCGAACACCCGCTTCGGCTCGATCCCCATCAGGCCCGCCGTCACGGCGTCGTCCGAGGTGGCGCGGAAGGCACGGCCGAGGGCGGTGTGATAGAAGAGCCCGTTCAAGGCCACGATGGCGACGATCGCGGACGCAAAGGTCATCAGCGGCATCACGCCCACCGTGACCAGCCCGAGATCGACCGAGGCCCCCTCCAGTGCGCCTGCCGGAATGCGCCGGCTGTCTGCGGAAAAGGCTTCGAGCAGCCCATTCCGCAGAGCGACCGACAGGCCGAACGTGACGAGAAGCGGCGGCAGGATATCCTTGCCAAGCACCCGGTTCAGTACGGCGGCCTGCAGCAGCCAGCCAAGCATGAACATCACCGGCATGGCGATGAGCGCGGCGACCCAGGGCGACAGTCCAAGCAGCGTGACGCCCGTCAGCACCAGATAGGCGGCAAGGACGATAAGGTCGCCATGGGCGAGGTTCACCAGCCGCATGATGCCGAAGACGAGGCTCAGCCCCGCCGCGAACAGCGCATAGAGCCCGCCCAGCAGCATTCCCTGCACGAGGGTGTCCAGCCAGATCATCGCCGCGCCCCCGTCGTCAGGCGGCGGGAAAATTGCGCGGGCATGCGGGGCTGCCTCGTCATGCCGCCACTCCGAAATAGGCGGAATGGATTTCTTCGCGCGTGACATCGGCCGCCTTGGCGACCAACGTCACCCGGCCCTCCATCATGCAATAGACACGGTCGGCCACCGCCAGCGCCTTGCCGATGTCCTGCTCCACCAGCACGATCGCGGCGCCGCCTTCGCGGACCTTGGGAAGTGCTGCGTAGATGTCGCGGATGACGACGGGCGCGAGGCCGAGGCTGATCTCGTCGCACAGCAGCAATTCAGGATTGGACATCAGCGCCCTGCCGATCGCGACCATCTGCTGCTGGCCGCCCGAGAGCGCCGTGCCGGGGTTTTTGCGCCGCTCGCGCAGGATCGGGAAGAGGTCGTAGACCGACTCCAGGCTCCACGGCCCCGGCGCCTTGCGCGCCTGCCCGCCGATCAGCAGGTTTTCCTCGACGCTCAGCGAGGCAAAGAGCCGGCGCCCTTCCGGCACCATGGCGATGCCGCGCTTCATGATCTCGGCCGAGGACAGCGCGCCGATGGGCTCGCCCCGGTGCAGAACCATGGCGGCCTCGTTGCGGATCACGCCCGTGATCGAGCGCATCAGCGTGGACTTTCCGGCGCCGTTGGCGCCGATGATCGCCACGCACTCGCCCGCAGCCACGGAGATATCCACGCCGAACAGCGCCCGGAACTGGCCGTAATTCGCGATGAGGGCGCGCGTCTCCAGCAGCATCAGACCTCGAGCCCCAGATAGATTTCGCGAACCTGCTGCGAGGCCATGATCGCGTTCGGCGCGCCGATCCCGATCACGCGCCCGAAATCCAGCACGAGAAGCCGCTCGACCACCGACGTCAAAGCATGCAGGACATGCTCGATCCAGATGATCGTGGTTCCCTTGGCGTGGATGGCCTTGATCGTCGCGACCAGCGCCTTGCATTCGCCCTCGGTCAGCCCGCCCGCGATCTCGTCGAGAAGCAGCAGCTCGGGTCCCGTCGCCAGGGCGCGGGCGAGCTCCAGGCGCTTGCGGTCGAGAAGGCTCAGCGATCCGGCCGGCACATTGGCCTTCCTGAGAAGTTCGGTCTCTTCGAGGATGCGCGCGCAATCGTCGACCATCTCGGCCTCGCGGCCGCCCCGGCCGAACGCGGCAGCGGTCAAGAGGTTCTCGAACACGCTCAGCCCCTCGAAGGGCTGCGGGATCTGGAAGCTGCGGCCGACACCCATGCGCACCCGATCCATGGCTGGGGCGCGGGTCACGTCGCGGCCGAGGAGTTCGATGCGGCCTTCATTGGCGAGCAGATTGCCGGTGATCAGGTTGAAGAGCGTCGACTTCCCCGCCCCGTTCGGGCCGATGATGCCCAACGCCTCGCCGCGCGGTACCGAGACGGTCACGCCATCGGTAACCTTCAAGGCCCCGAAGGACTTCGAGACGTTTTCCAGCCTGAGTATCATCACTGTCATCCTCGGGTCGCGCCGAACGAGGGCGGCGGCATCCGCCGCCCTCGGCGGTGTCAGGCCAGGGCTTCCATCTTGCCCGCGGTCGGGATCTCGGACGCGGTGGCGTTTTCGACGATCACCAGATCGAAGCCGCCGCTTGCCTTCTTGCGCCACTGGCCGCCGACGAGCGGCGTCTTGCAGACGTTCTTCGCGGCGAAAGGCGGCAGTCCCGCGCCGGTCCAGGCCACCTTGCCGACCACGGTCGTCATGTCGGTAGCCGCGATCGCCGCCGCGATCGCCTCGGCATTCGTCGGATCCGAAACGCGGCCCATGACATTGGCCGCCACCTCGAACAGCGAATGGACGAAGCCGATCGGCTGGGTCCACGGACGCCCGGTCTTGGCGGTGAAATCCGCCGCCAGGTCCGCTGAACTCTGACCCGTCACCGACGACTTGAACGGATGCGAGGCCGACCACCATACCTCGGACGAGAGGTTGTGGCCGGCGTCGCCGAGCGTCTCGACCGATTGCGGGAAGAGGATCGCCTTGGCCACCGTCACCGCCTTGGGCTTGAAGCCTTGCTGGCGGGCCTGGTTCCAGAAAGTGGTGAAGTCGGGCGGAATGACCACGCCGGTGACGATCTCGGCATTCGCCGCCTTGAAGGCGTTGACCTGCGCGGTGAAATCGTCCGAGAGGTTCTGATAGCGGCCGGGATCGCTGAGGCTGAAGCCTGCGGCATCGAGGCCCGGCTTCAGCCCGTTCTTCGGGTCACCCCAGGCATTGCCGTCGGCATCGTTGGGGAACAGCCCGCCCACCTTGCCGTTGGAGGAAAGCTGCTTCCACATGCCGGTGTAGACGGCGATGATGTCTTCGAGGCCCCAGAAATAATGATAGGCGAACTTGAAAGGCTTCCACGACGATGGATCGGCCGGATTGCCTTGCTGGCCAATGAACCAGGGTTGCCACGGCGCCATGGTCGAGATGACCGGCACGCCCTCCGCCTCGCAGGTGGTGGCGACCGGGTTGGTGTTCTCGGGCGTCGAGCCGACCAGCATCAGGTTGATCTCGTCGTCGACGATCAGGCTCTTCGCCACCTCGGCCGCGCGATTGGGGTTCGACTGGCTGTCCTTGACGATGACGTCGAAATTCTTGCCCGCCTCGGATGCGAGGAAAGCCTTAATGTTGTAGGCATCGCTTTCGGCGAAGCCGGCGAGCGGCCCCGTCTGCGGCGAAACATAGCCCAGGCGAATCTTGGCGCCCTGCGCGAGCGCCGGCGTCGCCAGCCGAGAACCGGCAAGCGCAAGACCTGTCGCCGCCGACGCTTTCAGTAAGCTCCGTCTTGTAATCATCTGCTCTTCCTCCCTCTTGCCTCTCGTCAGCCCCCTGGACGGCGTCCCTCAAACGCCGCCTGGAGGAGTTCCCTTATCGACCCCAAATCGATTGGCCTCGGATTCGCATAGGCGTTCCTCACCGCGATTGCCGCCGCGCGGTCGAGATCGGCTTGCCCGATGCCGATCTCCTTCAGGCTCAGCGGAGAGCCGACGGAGCGCGCGAAATCCCAGAGCCCGCTGCCCGCCGAGCCACCACCGAAGGCATCGGCCATCGGCCGCAGCAAATCTGGCACCGCCGCTTCGTTGAAGGCGGTCGTGTAGGGCAGCAGGATGGCGTGGGTTTCGGCATGCGGCGTGTCGAACGAGCCGCCGAAGACATGCGCCAGCTTATGGTGCAGCGCCATCGAGACATAGCCGAGCGCGGTCGAGCAGCACCAGGCCGCATAGAGCGCCTGCGTCCGCGCCGCGCGGTCCTGCGGATTGTCGATCAGCCGCGGAATGCCGTCCCGGAACGCAGCCATGGCATCCCTGCACATCAGCACGATCACCGGGTTGCGGTCGGGGGCGTAGAAGGCCTCCATGGCGTGGGCGATCGCATTCATCGCCGAAGTGACGGTGAGACCAACCGGGAGGCTCAGTGTCAGATCGACGTCGTAGATCACCGTCTCGGGACGGATGTCCGGCGAGCGGCGTGTGGTCTTTTCGCCGGCCGCCGTCTCGCCGAGGATGTCGGTCATTTCCGAGCCGGCATAGGTGGTCGGGATCACCACCTGATCGGCGCCGGTGCGCACGGCGATGGCCTTGCCGAGCCCTGTGGTCGAGCCGCCGCCGAGGCTGACGACCGCCGTGGCGCCGCTGGCGCGGAAGGCGTCGACGGCCTTTTCCGTAACCTCGACGGGGGTATGCATGACCGCGCCGGCGAAGACCCCGGCGGCGAGGCCGCCAAGGCTTTGAGCCAGCTTGTCCGCATCGGCCTTCTGATGTGGCGTCGACAGCACCAGCGCCTTGTCATGGCCGAGCCGCCGCACCTCCTCCTCGGCGCGGGCCATCGTGCCGGCACCGAAGATCACCCGCGTCGTCAGCCCGGGAAAGGTGAAACTGTCCATCATCGCGCCGCCCCCATGCGCGCACCCCGGCCGGCCTCCAGGTCGGCGATGATGGTGCCCAGCATTGCAATCTCGGCGTCCGAAACCTCGTGGCTCCGGCCGGGGAACAGATCGGCCCGCAGGCTCGCGCCACCGCGGCCGAGCGACTGCGCCGTGTCGGCGAAGGCCGAGACCGGAATCCAGGGATCGGAATCGCTGCCGGAAAGATAGACCGGCACGCCGGCCGGCACGGCTTCGGAGCGCCCGTCCGCCGGCACACCGACGCGGCAGCCCGTGAAGGCGGCAAGCGCGTCCGGCGGCGGCAGCCCGGCGCAGAGATATTCGATCGACAGGCATGCTCCTTGCGAGAAGCCCGCCAGAAGCAGCGGCAGTCCGGGCAATTCCGCCCGCGCCGCCACCACAGCGGCCGCCAGGTGGTCGAGCGCGTCGGAAAGGTGCGCGCGGGCGACCGGCGTCAACGGGTCGACGGCGCGCGCCTCCCACCATGCGCCGAGCGGCGCGCGCGGCAGGATGAATGCCACGGCCGGCGCGGAAAGCCGCGACAGCACATGCGACTGCATCTCCTCCGGCGATTGGCCGCGGCCGTGGACGAAGACGCAGATCGCCTTCGCTTCTGCGCCCTTTGGCCCGAGCCGAAGTGGACCGCTGCCTGAACTCACGCGAAATCCGCCTGTTCCAGACCGGCCTGCAATTCGCTCTCGCGATCCTTGAACCATGGCGGGAAGACCAGCGTCTTGCCGATCTGGCCCGGGGGTTCGTCCTTGGCCCAGCCTTCCGGCGTGGTCCAGGCGAGTTCGAACAGCGCGCCGCCGGGCGAGCGGACATAACAGGACTTGAAGTAATTGCGGTCCTTCTGCTCCGAGATATCGGTGAAGCCGAGGCCCTCGATATGAGCGCGCAACTTCAACTGGTTCTCTTCGCCGCCCGTGTTGAGGGCGAGGTGGTGGATCGTCCCGCCCGCCAGCGTCCAGGTGCCTTGCGCGCTGTCGCGATCGACGATCACCTCGACCCGCTGATTGACGCCGGTCGCGTCCGGCACGCGGAACACCAGCCCCTCGTGATTGTCCGCCTCCTTCTCCAGCGGCAATGCGACGGTCAGGAAATCGTCCATCGCGGTGCGATCCATCACCGCCACGATGGCGCCGTAGATGCCCTTGATGCCGTGGGCCTTGCCGATGCCCTGCGCCTCGCTGGTGATGGGCGCGCGCGGATCGCTGTCGCTTTCCACCAGCTCATGCGGGATGCCGCAGGGATGCGCGAAAGCCACGCGGTCGGCGCCAAAGCGTGTGATCTTGGTGGCCTTGATGCCGCGCGCGCTCAGCCGGTTCACCCAGAAATCCGCCGCCCCCTTGGGGATGGATTGCATGATGGTGCGCGACTGGTTGGTGCCGCGGCGGCCATAGACGCCCGGCTTGCGGAACGGGAAAGTGGTGATGATCGTCGAGGCATCGCCGTCGGGCGAGCCGTAATAGAGGTGATAGACCGGGATGACGCCGTCGAACAGGACGGTGCGCTTCACCGAATGCAGGCCGAGTGCCTTGGTATAGAAATCAAAATCTTCCTGAGCGCCGTCAGTCGACAGCGTCAGATGGTGGTAGCCGCTGACACGGGCCATCGCTCATCTCCTCCCAGAGGTTTCGGTTTCGCCCGGCCGCTGCGGGCAGAGCACGAGATTGAGGTCGAGTGCGTGCTTCCGCTTTCCTCCATTGGGCGGCAGCGCGCGGAACTCGGCCATGAGTTCGGGTTTGACCCCGAAAATGGCATCCCGGCCGATCGCGGGGTCCGACCGGTCGAAGATGTGGGTCGTCAGCGTTTCGAAGCCCTGTGCCGAAACGCGAAAATGGATGTGAGCCGGTCGCTCGAGGCCAAGACCGAGCGCGGACATCAATTGACCGACAGGGCCGTCCGCCGGCAGCGTGTAGCCCTTCGGCTTGACCGTCATGAAGCGGAACCGCCCCTGCGGATCGGCACGGAAGCGTCCGCGCAGGTTGAATTCCGGTTGTCTGTCCGGTTCCTGGTTCTCGTACAGGCCCTCGGCATTGGCCTGCCAGATCTCGACCATGGCATCGCCGATCCCCGCGCCGCCGAGCGCCACGATCCGCCCCGTAACCTCCAGCGGCTCGCCCTTGTGGTCGCGCGAGATGTTCCCGCCGAGCGGCATTTCCGGCACATCGGCCCGGTAGAAAGGTCCGGCCAGGGTGTTGGGTGTCGCCCCGGCGGGGCGCGGGCTGTTTTGGTCCTCGATCAGCGAGGACACGCCCAGCACATCGGCGAACAGCACCCATTCCTGGCGCCGGGCATCGGCGTAATGGCCGACCTCGGTCAGAAAATCGATCGCCAGCCGGAATTCCTCGCCGGAAGGCCGCAACTCCACGATCAGCGCGTGCAACCCATCCACGGCCGCCTGTGCCGCCGCCGCCAGGCGGGACTGGCCCATTGCCGCCAGGCGCCGCGCGAATTCTTCGGCCTGCGTCGAGATCGCCTTGGGGAATTCATCCCTCTGGGGGTCGTGCTGGCCGTCCATTTCGCCGGGGCCTCCCTTCCCCTTGCCAAACGGGATAACACGGCCCGACGCGATGCTTGATGAGATGTCGCGCCCCTTGTATAGCGTTTTGCTATGAAGCTGAACGAGCGCCACCTGATGCAGCTCGCCGCGGTGCTGGATGCAGGCGGCGTGTCGGAAGGAGCCGCCATGCTGGGCCTGACCCAGCCTGCGGTCAGCCGATCGCTGGCCATGCTGGAGGCGCGGGTCGGCGAGCCCCTCTTCCTCAAGGGCCGCCGGCCGCTGCAGCCGACACCGCTCGGTTTCCAGCTGGCGGCGCAAGGGCGCACGATCATCACGGCCTCGCGCAAGGCGTCGGATGCGGTGCAGGGCTTCATGAAAGGCACCAAGGGTGTCGTCCGCGTCGGCGGCGTGCCTTTCTTCATGGATGCCATGATCAGCCGGATGATCGGCGAATTCCAGAAGCTCGAGCCCGAGGTCACCGTCCAGCAAAGCTATATGAACCTGCCCGAGATGGTCGCGGCGCTGGAGAGCAACCAGATCGACCTCGGGATCGTGCCGATCGGCGTGCTCGACCTCGGACCCGGCTTCGAATTCACCGAGATACTGCCCGGACGCAATGTCGTGGCTTGCCGGCCAGACCATCCGCTGCTGCGCAATCGCCGCCTCAGGGCGCATGACCTGACCAGCTTTCCCTGGGTGGCGCCCCTGCCCGGCTCTCCGCTGATGTCGGACCTGCAGATGATCCTGATGAGCATCGGCATGTCGGACCTCAACGTGCGCTATTCGGGGGGCTCGCTGATGAGCGTGATCAACTTCCTCGCCGAAACCGATGCACTGGCCGTGCTGCCATTTTCCGTGGTCTTCGCGCAGCGCAAGGAGAACCGGGTGACGGTGCTCCCCTATGAAATCCCGCAGCCCAGCCGCTCACTGGGCATCCTGCGCCGGGTTGGCGGGCCGCGCTCTCCGGCGGCGGAGCGCTTTGCCGGCCACGTCACGACCGCCTTCGAGAATTTGAAGCACATCATAAAACGGCACGAGAATGCCGTCATCTGGGGTCGTTAGAGCAGTTCATCGTTTCACGGAACGGCGCCACAAACGGCCGTCTGGCCTGTTTTCCGAGTACGCATATTCCCGAGACTCGCGATCGCGACGGGAACCGCTGGTGAGAGGTTGCACTTCGGGGGACAGCGCGTTGGCATGCCGGGTCCGAGTCTTTAGACTTGTCATTTCGGCCAAGTTCAGTAATTGCGCCAGTTGACCTGCCAGCATGGCATCCGGAAGCACAAACGAAGGATTGAGGAACTTGGTCGAACTCAACACCCAGATTGCGCATGCTGCGCGTGATCGGAACTCCCCACGAGTCGTCGCGGTCCTTACAACACGCAACGAGGAACGGTTTGTCGCCGGATGTCTCGATAACCTCTTTCGTCAAGGCGTACAGGTCTACATTTGCGACAATCAGTCGACGGACCGAACGCTTGAGATTGCCCAGCGCTACCGCGGGGCCGGATTGATAGGGTTCGAAAGCATCCCGCACAACGGCTGGTATTGCTGGGAACAGCTTCTTCGTCGCAAAGAGGAACTATTTCAGTCGCTCGAGGCTGACTGGTTCATGCATCTTGACGCTGACGAGATCCATCTTCCGCCGGCTTCGTACTCATCGTTGGTCTCCGCCATTGCGGCAGCCGACGCACTCGGCTTCAATGCGATCGAGTCTTCCGAGTTCACGTTCATTCCCACCAGGGAAGCCCCCGACCACGACAATCCCAATTATCAAGACACGCTGCGCACCTACTACCCGTTCCGGCCGTTCTCCCCACACTGCGTCCGTGCGTACAAGAAACAGGACGGCCCCATGGAGATTGCGTGGTCAGGGGGCCATCGCGTACGCTTCGGGGAGCCGGTGAGGCTCTCCCCCGAGCGTTTTCGCATGAAGCATTATCTGTTCCTGAGCGCAGAGCACGCCGCGCGCAAGTATGGTGGCCGCCGGTTCCTGAGCGAGGAGGTCAATGGTCGTGGTTGGCACGGATGGCGACCCCGCTTGCGACCAGGCGATATCCAACTGCCGGACACTACCCAGGTGCGCACCACTGCGACGGACGATGATCTGGACGAGGCCAATCCATGGTTGGCGCACTGGCTTGAGCGGTACGCCTCGTGAGCGATGGACAGCTCCCCCGCATCTTGGCGATCGCGGACCGACCCGGCTGGGCGATCGATAGAAAGACCCAGAACCTCCGGCGCGTGCTGGCAAGAAGGTTCGAGATCGTCGAACGATTTCAGCATGATGTGACTGAGTCCGACGTGAACGCCGCCGATGTCGTGCTCATCTTCTATTGGTTCCAGATCGCGAAGCTGCCTCTGCCGGAATCGGTCCTCGCCCGGCGCTCTGACAGGCTGCTCATCGGGATCTGCAGCCACAGGGAGGTGGAGGGCGAATTCCGCGAGCCCGGGCTCGCTATCCTGCAGCGGTTGGCGCGCGCCGTCTTTGTCAACAATCGGAAGCTCGAGCGCGAATACGCTCCTCTACTGCGTATCCCGGTCCACTACACGCCCAATGGAGTCGACACGACATTCTTTTGCCCCCCGCCGGAGCCGCAACCCTATTCTGGCGAGCTCCGCGTCGGATGGGCGGGAAGTCTCGGCAACCATGGTCCGGCACATCGCGGCTTCCACGACGTCATCGAGCCCGCGGTCGCGGCCGTGCCGGGCGTGCGACTGCAGACTGCGATTCGGGAGCAGCACTGGCGCAACCATGACGAAATGCTCGACTTCTACCGGGATCTCGACGTTTATGTCTGCGCCAGTCGCAGCGAAGGCACACCCAATCCTTGCCTGGAGGCGGCGGCGTGCGGTGTCCCCTTGGTGACGACCCGTGTCGGAAACATGCCCGAGTTGATTCAGGATGGCGACAACGGGCTGTTCTTCGATGGAACCGCGGAAGGGCTTGCGAACAAGCTCGCCCTGTTGCGGGACATGCCATCGCTCCGGTCGCGGATGGCCGCCCGCATGATCGAGGCGATCCGAGAGTGGGATTGGGGCGTGCAGGCGGAGAACTACGCGCACATGTTTACCTCGTTGCTCACTGCAGCGGAGCGGTCGGGCCGGTGAGACGTGCGGCTTCAGAGGTGCCCGGCCGAACCTGACCTTTGGCGGCCGAACTCGATGCCGAAACACGTCGCGCCATGTTCCAGCAAAACGAACTAAATGCCGTATGACCCGTGGCACCGGCAGCCTGTGCCGTCGGTGGATTTCGAGCGCCTCGGCCGCGAAGATCGACAGGATGGCGAGGAGCTTCAGATATTTGAACCTGCGGCGTGCGCCCCCTTGGCCGGCGGTCGATCCAGGGTCATTGTGTGGCGGGTAAGCTTTCACTAGTCTTTCGGCTGGGTCGAGGATCGCACGCATGACGCCGAAACTGAACCGCTGGAAGCGCTTCGCCGACTGGGACGAGCGGCCGTTGCGGCTGGACAAGTTTGCGGCGGAAGACCCCGCCAACGGCTTCTCCGCTTTCTCCAGTCCGGCCGATCCCCAACCCGGCATCGGCATCAAGGACGGGCGCGTCGTATCCCTCGATGGGGTGCTCGAACACGACTACGACATGATCGACCGCTTCATCGCCCGCCATCACATCGATCCGGAGGTGGCGCCGGAAGCGATGGCGCTGGACTCGGCGACCGTCGCACGCTGGCTGGTCGACATGAATGTGCCGCGCGAAACACTGGTGCGGCTCGCCCATGGCATGACACCCGCCAAACTCGCCGAAGTGGTGTCGCAGCTCAACGCGCTGGAGATCGCCTTCGCCTACTCGAAGATGCGGGCTCGCAAGACGCCGGGCAACCAGGCGCACGTCACCAACGCCAAGGACGATCCGCTGCAGCTCGCGGCCGATGCCGCGACCGCCGTCGCCTTCGGCTTCGACGAGATCGAGACGACGATGCGCGTGTCGCGCAACGCCTGGTCCAACGCGGTGGCGTGCGCGGTAGGCGGCGCGGTCGGTCGCTGGGGAACGCTGTTCCAATGCTCCAGCGAGGAAGCCGAAGAGCTGCGCATCGCCATGGCTGGCTTCACCTCCTACGCCGAAACCGTTTCCGTCTACGGCACTGAAAAGTCGTTCACCGATGGCGATGACACGCCGTGGTCCAAGGCGTTCCTGGCCGCCGCCTACGCCTCGCGCGGCGTCAAGATGCGCTGTACGTCCGGTGCCGGCTCCGAGTTGCTGATGGGCTTCCACGAAGCCAAATCGCTGCTCTACCTGGAAGCGCGCTGCCTCTGCCTGCAGCGCGGCATGGGGGTGCAAGGCACGCAAAACGGCGGTATCGACGGAGCGCCTTTGACCGCCACCATACCCGGCGGTGTTCGCGAACTGATGGCCGAGAACCTCATCGCCGTCTGGCTCGATCTCGAATGCGCCTCGGGCAATGACGCGCGCTCGACCGAATCGGAAATTCGCGTCGGCGCCAAGATCCTTCCCTACCTGATTGCCGGCTCGGATCTGATCTGCTCCGGCATGGGATCGATCCTGAAATACGACAACTCGTTCAACCCGTCGCTGATCAACGGCGAGGAACTGGAAGATTATCTGGTGCTGCAGCGCGATTTCGAGGCCGATGGCGGGCTGACGCCGCTGCCCGAGTCGCGCGCGATCGAGCTGCGCGAGCGGGCGGTGGAAGCGATCGCCGCCGTGTTCGAGGAACTCGACCTTTCCTCACCGACCGAGGACATGAAGAGCAGCGTGGTCTATGCGTCCGGTTCCGACGATACGCGCAGCCTGATGCCGCGCGACGTCAGCTTTATCAGCGAAGCCATCAAGGAGCGCGGCATCACCGTGATCGATGTGGTCAAGGCGCTGGCCAAGCGTGGGTTCCGCGAAGAGGCGGAGAACCTCCTCGACGTGGTCAAGCTGCGCCTTTCCGGTGACTATCTCCAGACATCGGCGATGATCCGCAATGGGCGGATCGTCAGTGCGGTCAACGATCCAAACGACTATCTCGGCCCGGGCTCCGGCTACCGCGTGTCCGAAGAACGGCGTCTGCAGCTCAATGACATCCGCGACGTGCTGGACCAGAAGGAGGTGCTGCGCTCGGAAGCCCTGCACGAGAAGGACGAGGCAAGGCACATCCGCTATCGCAACCTTGGGCCGGCGGCCAACGGATCGACGAAGGACGATGTGGTCATCGGCATCAGCCCGGCCTTCGGGCTCAAGCTTTATCGGACGACGGCCGGACATCGGCTCTCCGAAGTGCTCGGCGCCATGCTGGATGCGATCCACGCACGCGGGCTCAAGGCGCGCGTCGTCCGCTTTCGCCATACGGCCGATACCTCCTTCCTCGGCCTGTCCGCCGCCCGGATGGCCGGCAGCGGCATCGGCATCGGCATCCAGGCCAAGGGCACGGCCGTCATCCACCAGCGCGATCGCCAGCCGCACAACAATCTGGAGCTGTTTTCCAATGCGCCGATCACCAGGCTCGAGCACTATCGCGCGCTCGGTGCCAATGCGGCGGCCTATGCGCTGGGCGAAATGCCGGAGCCCATCGTCGTGCCGCAGCGGGGCGAGGCCATGGGGTCTCGCTACCACGCCCGTGTCGCCCTCATCTACGCCATCGAAACCGGGCTGACGGAGGCAGGCGCGGCTCCCGAAGAGGTCGACGTCACCCTGACGGGGGTGAAATCGTGACCCACACGCGCGCCGACTATCCGCTCGCCGAAACGCAGCCCGGCGCCGTGACGGGCAAGCGCGGCAAGTCGCTTGCCGAGATAACGCTGGATTCGGTGCTCGCGGGCGACGTGACGATGGATGACCTTCGCATCACCCCCCAAGCGCTGCAGGCACAGGCCGATGTGGCGCGCGATGTCGGCCGGCCGACACTGGCCCTCAACTTCGAGCGTGGGGCGGAGCTTGTCGAGGTGCCGCAGGATTTCATCATGCAGGTCTATGAACTGCTGCGCCCCGGCCGCGCCAAATCCAAGGAAGAATTGCTCGAGGCCGCGGCCACGATGCGCGATACCTACCAGGCCGAACGCATCGCCCGTTTCATCGAAGAAGCAGCCGAGACCTACGCGGCTCGCGGCCTTTTCACGTTCCGCTTCTGAAAGGACCGCATGAACTGGAAAACCGGATTCCGTTCGCTCTACTATCTCGGCGCGCCCGAGCCGGATGATCCGGTGCTGGTGCCGGCGCAAACAGCCATCTTGGTCATCGACGTTCAGAACACCTACCTGGGACGGCCGGATCGCGCATCGCTTTCGCCGCAGGAACAGCACCGCTACGATCTGTGGACGCCGTTTCACGAGCGTATGCACGGCACGGTCATACCGAACACGGCGAGACTGCTGGCGCTGGCACGGCAAAACGGCATCGAATGCCTTTTTGCCCGCATCGCCTGTCACACCAAGGACGGGCGTGACCGCTCGCTCTCGCAGAAAATGCCGGGCTGGAATAACTTGCTGCTGCCAAAGAACGACGCACCGTCGCAGCTGGTTGCCGAGCTTCAGCCGGCCGGTGACGAGATCGTGGTGACCAAGACCACCGATTCCGCGCTGACGGGAACGAATCTGCGCCTGATCCTTCACAATCTCGGCATCAGGAATGTCATCTGCTGCGGTATCTTCACGGACCAGTGCGTGTCCTCGACGGTGCGCAGCCTGGCGGATGAGAGCTATGCCGTCATCGTGATCGAGGATTGCTGCGCGGCGGCGACCGAGGAGCTTCACCGCAAGGAGCTCGAAATCATCAACATGATCTATTGCCACGTCATGTCGAGCGGCGAGCTATGCAAAATCATGGCCTTGGCAAACTGACGCCGCGTCCGTACTGTCATGGCTGCACGAGCAGGCTGGGACACATCGGCCGCCCCGTGCGGGGAACTGCATACAGCTGTCACGAATGGAGAGGGCTTCATGTCCATGGAAACTGCACGCGGGACGATCGACGTCTCGAAGAGTAACAGCATCAACCTTTTGCACTCGAAGGCCGTGGGGCTCGCCGGAGTGCTCTTCCTGGCCGTCACCGGCGCGGCGCCAATGTCGGCGATGCTGGGCAATGTCCCGTTCGCGGCGGGCTACGGCATCGGCAAATATACCCCTGCCGCCTTCCTGATGGCGACGATCGTGCTGACCATCTTTTCGATCGGCTATGCCGCGATGGCATCGCGCGTATCGTCCGTCGGCGGCTTCTACTCCTTCATCAGCCAGGGGCTCGGCCGCGAGGTCGGCATGTCGGCGGGCATCGGCTCGCTCGCCTGCTACTCGCTGTTCGAAGCTTCCCTCACCGGACTGTTCGCCTTTTTCGGCAATCTGTGGCTTTCCCAGCATTTCGGCATCAATGTGCCGTGGATCGTGCTGGCGCTCGCCATGATCGTGGTCATCGCAGCGCTCGCCTACCGCGACGTGAAGGTGTCGGCACGGCTGCTCGGCATAGCCCTCATTCTGGAAGTGATCATGCTGATGATCTTTTCGCTAGGCGTGATCTTTGCCCATGGCGGGACGAATTTTTCCGGCGATTCGCTCAATGTGTTCAAGGTGTTCACGCCTGTCGCCGAGCAGAAAGTCGGCAGTGTCGCCATACCGGCGGGCGAAGCGGCCGTCGGTATCTTCATGGCGTTCTGGTCGTGGGTCGGCTTCGAGATGGCGCCGAACTATGCCGAGGAATCCCGCGATCCGAAGCGCATCATTCCGCAATCGCTGCTGATTTCGGTCATCGGCCTTGGCCTGTTCTACACCTTCGTCAGCTGGTGCGCGGTCGCGGCCTATCCGACCGAGGCCGATATGGTGGCCAAGGCCTTCTCCGACGGCGTGAACTTCTTCTTGACACCGGTGCAGAGTTTCGTCGGCGGCTGGGGCTACCAGCTGATGTCGCTGCTCATCCTGACGAGTTCCTTCGCCTGCGGCATGGCCTTCCACAACACCGCTTCCCGCTATCTGTATTCGCTGGCGCGCGAAGGCGTCCTGCCGCAGGCGATCGCCGAGACGCATGACCACCACAAGAGCCCGCACAAGGCCTCGGCGCTGCAGTCGGTGCTGGCGGCGGTATGGGTGCTGCTCTACGGTCTGGCCTACGGCTTCGACGATCCGTCGGGACAGGCCTGGCTTGGCGTCTATACGCTGTTTGCCGTGCTTGGCACCGGACTGCTTTTGGTGCTGCAGGCGGTTGTCTCGCTGGCCATCTACATGTGGTTCAAGAAGAACGGCGGTGGCAGCATGCTGACGACTGTCATCGCGCCGTTGATCTCGCTCGTCGTGCAGTTGGTCCTCGTCTATACGCTGGTCGCCAATCTGGCGACTCTGGGCGGCACCAATGGCTTTGCCAGGAGCATCCCCTATGTCGGGCTTGCCATCCTTATCGTCGGCCTGATCTGGGGCTTCGTGCTGAAGTCGGCCAACCCCAAGGCGTATGAGAACATCGGTCACATGGTGAACGAGGGCTAGGGCATTCCTCGCCCTGGACTTCCAGCGTCAACGGGGACGGAGCCTCGCTCTGTCCCCGTCTCATTTTGGAGCTTCAAGTCATGACCCAGTCTTTGAAGGGTCGGTCCGTCGTCGTTACCGGCGGGTCGAAAGGCATCGGCAAGGGCATAGCGCGGGTGTTCGCACTCTCGGGTGCCAAGGTCGCCATCGTTGCGCGCCATCCCGACCAGGCCGAAGCCGCGGCCGCCGAGATCGGCCATGGCGCCTTTGGCGTGGTTGGCGACGTTACCTCGCTCGCCAGCATCGAGAGCGCGCTTGCAGAGGCAGCCGCGAGAAACGGCAGTATCGACGTTTTGTGCGCCAATGCCGGCATCTTCCCGCAGGCACGGCTCGAGGACATGACCTCGCAGCAATGGGACGAGGTTGTCGACACCAACCTCAAGGGCACCTTCCACGCGGTCAAGGCGGCGGTTCCCCACCTAAAGGCATCCGACCAGGGCCGCATCGTGCTGACGTCGTCGATCACCGGCCCGATCACCGGTTTTCCCGGCTGGTCGCACTACGGCGCCACCAAGGCGGGACAGCTCGGCTTCATGCGAACGGCCTGCATCGAATTGGCGAAATACGGCATCACCGTCAACGCCGTCATGCCCGGCAACATCTTGACCGAGGGCCTTGTCGGCCTGGGCGAGGACTACCAGAAGACCATGGCCGCCTCAATCCCGCTCAAGCGGCTCGGAACCGTGGAGGACATCGGTTACGCCGCGCTCTATTTTGCGTCGAAGGAAGCCGGCTACGTGACGGGACAGACAATCATTGTCGATGGCGGCCAGATCCTGCCTGAGAGCCTGGAGGCACTGGCATAGGGTGGTTCAAAACTTGCTCAGATAGGCCTCGCACAGCCCGACCGTTCCCTCGGTATAAGGAAGGCCCATCGACTTGGCGAGGTCTGTCTCGGCGTGCGAGCCGATCCACGCGACCAGGAGCAGACGGCGCAGCATCACGAAGGTCGGGATCTCGTCTTCGTCCGCCCTGGGCAGGTCAAGCACACGGCGATAGCCGGTCGTCCATGACCGGATGAGATCGGCTGCCTGTGGCTCGTGCTCGTAGAAAGAGATGGGCGTCGCCGCGTCGTACATGTACCAGCCGAAGCCGCAGTCGTCGAAGTCGATGACCTTCACCGTCCTGCCGTCGATCAGAAGGTTGGCGAGCCGCAGATCGCAATGGATGAGGCCGAAGCGGTCATGGCCCTTGCCGAAGGCGGCGAGCCGGCGGCCGATCAGCTCCGCGGTGCGGCCAAAAAGCCTGGCTTTCGCGGCGTCGACGCCGATGCCGTCACGCCAGCGTCCCCAATGCGGCCTCTCCTCGCCGAGGCTTGTTTCGAAATCCCACACAGGGCGGCTGAACCAGGAAGGGCGCTTCCACTGCCGGGTATGGATGTGCATGCGGGCCGTCACCTCGCCGAGCAGTTCGAAAGGTTCGCCAAGCGCCTCGCCTATGCCCGGCTCCGAACCGGTCTCCCATTGCGACAGCACGACATTGCGTGGTTGCGCCAATCTGGCGTGACCGACACGCTGGATCTGTTCGCCGTCCTTGCCCGCGATCGGCATGGGCGTGGGGACGATCCCGGTCTGGCGCAGATCGGTCAGCCAGGCAAGTTCGGATTGAATGGCCGTCCTTGAATGGTAGCCGTCGCGATGAATGCGGAGCGCCCAGCGCCGGCCGTCGCGGGCCGCAATCTTGTAGGTCGCGTTCTCCGACAGGTTGATCATCTCGACGGAAACGTCCGTCGGCAGATCGTAGTTGGCGGTGGCCGCTTCCGCCGTTTCCTGCAGGATCCCGAGTTGCTGGTCGTGGGTGAGCGCGTCGAAATCCATCACTGTCCGTCCTGCCCTATCCCAAAACACCTGCCCCCTGCAGGAACCCGCGCGATCCCGGCAAGCCCAGCCGCCCGTTCGCACTGGACGCCTGACAATTTCAACGAGGGTTGGACCATGTCAACTCGCCTTGCCTGCCTGATGCAGCAACGCCCGCGCGCGCGGCATTGCCGCGTCGAAGCGATCCATAATGTCCCGGCAGGTCTCGTTGTCCAGAAGAACGCCGGGCTTCCATTGCAGCACCCGCTTGTCGAGCGACGAGAAGATCGCCCAGACGCCCTGCTCGTAGAGCGCACGCGACACGAAGACGGCGCCTTCCGGATGATTGCTGAATTCCAGCCCGAGGATCACGCCTTTCTGGCGCACCCCGGTGAAGATATCGCCGTGACGAACCAGCATCTCGCGCATGGCCTGCGCCATGAACTCGGTCACGGTGCCGACATTGGCCACCAGTTCGGGCCGCTGCAGCATCTCGATGACCTTGTGGCCGACGACACAGCCGAGTTCGGCCCCGCCGGTGGTCGAAATGTGGGCCGCCCCATCCTCGTTGAGCCAGCCGCCGGCTCTGTCGTTCACCAGCGCCGCGCTGATCGGATAGAGGCCGCCTGACAGGCCCTTTGCCGTCACCATGATGTCCGGCTGGACGCCGTAGGCCTGCCAGCCCCACATGCTGCCGGTGCGCATCAGGCCGGTCTGGACCTCGTCGGCGATGTACATCGCGCCATGCTTTTCGCACAGCGCCTTGCAGGCGGTGAGATAGCCATCCTTCGGCATCGGGAAGCCGTAAGTGGCGGGGATTGTCTCCATGATCAGCGCCGCGACGTCTTGACCCTCGAGCACCCGTTCCATGGCGTCGATATCGTTGAAGGGAACCTGGATGAACGTCTCCGGCTGGTCGGAGAGAAAGATCTTGGTGAAGCGATCGTCGCCGGTCGCCACGGCGAGCCCCGAATGCCCGTGATAGCCCTTGATGATCGACACGATCTTGCGCCGCTTGGTGGCGTAGCGGGCGCTCTTGATGGCGATGTCCACCGCCTCCGCGCCGCCCGGCGCGAAGATCGCGTATTTCATTCCCGGCGAGACATTGACGAGGGATTCGGCCAGCGCCGTTCGCGCCACGGAAGGGAACCAGTGGTTGCCTATGTCGAAATAGTCGAGCGCGCTCTTCAGCGTCTCGACCAGCTCCGGATTGCGGTGACCGAGATTGTAGGTGCCGCCATTGAGGTGCAGGTCGATCAGGCGCCGCCCCGACATGTCGTAGAGGAAATAGCCCTCCCGCCTGCCGATCACCAGATCGATCCCGGCCTTCTGCCAGAACCTGGTCTTGTCGGGGTTCCAGAAACGCATTGCCTTGTCGAAAAAATCCTGCTTCGACTCGAACTCGAAGGGGCCGAAGTCGTACATGCCTGTCTTGTCCTCAAAGGTTGATCGGGCGAGGCTCGCCCGATCGATGATGCAGGATTACCGACCGGCGAGAAAGGGGGGAAGCATGATCCTGAAGGACAGGACCGCGATCGTCACCGGCGCGGGATCCGGCATCGGTAGGGCGGCGGCGCTGATCATCGCGCGCGAGGGTGCGGTGGTCGGCGTCGCGGATCGTAGCGCCGACGGCGCCAACGCGACCGTCGAACAGATTCTTGCCGCCGGTGGCCGGGCAAAGGCGCTTGTGTTCGACCTGACCGACGATCAGGCGCTTGAAGCCGGTTTTCACGATTTCATCCACACTCAGGGCAGGATCGACATCCTGCACAATCATGCCGGCGTACAGGTCGAAGGCGACGTGCTCGGTGTCAGCGTGAAAGGCTTCGACACCTCCTGGACGCTTAACGTGCGGGCTCACTTCCTCGGTGCCCGCATCGTCATGCCATTCATGAAGAAGGCAGGCCGCGGCGTCATCCTCAACACGTCGTCGAGCTCCGGCGTGCTCTACGACCGCGAGATGATCGCCTATACGACGACCAAGCACGCGGTGATCGCGATGACCAGGCAGATGGCCGGCGACTATGGCCGCTTCGGCATTCGCGTCAACGCGCTTTGTCCGGGTTGGGTGGACACGCCTTTCAATGCTCCTTTCATCGCCCAGATGGGAGGCCGGGAAGCCATCGAAGCCTACATCCGCGAAAGGGTGCCGCTTGGCCGTTGGGCAACCGTCGAGGAGGTCGCGGAGGCAGTACTGTTTCTGGTGTCCGACCGGTCCTCGTACATGACGGGACAGATCCTGGTTGTCGATGGAGGAGAAACGGTGATCTAAGCAATTCCAGGAAAAGTGTGAGCGGTTTTCCCCGGGAAAAGCGCACAGCGCTTTCCCTTGGGAATTAAGTCAAAACAAAGAGTTAGAGCGGTGCGCCGTCTCCATGAAACGGTGAAACTCTTCGGGAAAAGCGCAGGTGCTTCAGCCTGGCGCGAGTGCCTTTCACGAGTGCCGGTGCGCCAATGATGGCCCTGACCGGTCATAGGAATGCGCTTTGGTCGGCGCTGGGGACGGACGGCGAAGATCTATTCGAAAGAGTAGGTAAATCCTTCCGGCGAGGCACCGACGGTGACTTTTGTCATCTTCTTGCCCTCGAGCGAGCGATTGAGCACGCCGCGGCTGAGTTCCGGCAGCAGCGTGTTGGTGAGGATGGCGTCGATCATGCGCCCGCCGGATTCGATCTCGGTGCAGCGCGCCTTGACCATGTCCATGACACCGTCGCCGATCACCAGCTCGGCATCGTTGGTTGCCTTGAGGCGCCGCGCGATCTTGCCGAACTGGTGCCTGGTGATCGCCTCGATCATCGCGTCCGAGAGCGGATAGTAAGGGATTGTCACCACGCGGCCGAGGAAAGCGGCCGGAAACACTTTCAGCAGCGGACCGCGCAAGGCTGTGTCCAGGTCGTCCATGCCGGTGCGCAAGGTGCCGTTCTTCGTGCGGTCCATGATAACCTCGGAGCCGACATTCGAGGTGAGCAGGATCAGCGTGTTCTTGAAATCGATCCGGCGGCCTTCGCTGTCGTCCATCATGCCCTTGTCGAAGACCTGGAAGAAGATCTCGTGTACGTCAGGATGCGCCTTCTCGACTTCATCGAGCAGGATCACCGAATAGGGCTTGCGCCGCACGGCCTCGGTCAGGATGCCGCCCTTGCCGTAGCCGACATAACCGGGCGGCGCGCCCTTCAGCGTCGAGACCGTGTGCGCCTCCTGGAATTCGGACATGTTGATCGAAATCAGGTTCTGCTCGCCGCCATAGAGCGTTTCGGCCAGCGCCAGGGCCGTCTCGGTCTTGCCGACGCCGGAGGGGCCGCAAAGCAGGAACACGCCGACCGGCTTCTCCGGCGCGCCGAGGCCGGCACGGCTGGTCTGCACACGCCTCGCGATCATCTCCATCGCATGGTCCTGACCGACAACGCGCTCGGACAAAGTGACGGCGAGCTTGAGCGCCTTCTCGGTCTGGCTGGACAGCATCCGTCCCGTCGGGATGCCGGTCCAGTCCTGGACGACGGCAGCCACCGCATTGCGATCGACCGACGGCAGGATCAGCGGGGTCTCGCCCTGCGCCTCGGCAAGTTCCGCCATCAATTCGCGCAGTCGTGCCAGATCGGCGGTGGAATCCGGCACGGCAACAGGCTCGTGCGCGGCAGCGGCCTGCATCTTTGCCGCCTTTGTTTTCGTGGACTTGCTCTTCGAGCCCTTGGGTTCAGCCGTCTCGGGTTTCGGCGCTTTGGCCTCAGGTGCCTTGCTTTCATGCGCCTCGGCAGCCGGCGCATCGACGGCCTCGCCCGGAGCGGCTTCCCCGCCCTCCACCGCGTCGAGCGGCACGCCCTCGCCTCGGAGTTTGGCGCGCAGGTCGAGAATCTCGGCGACAAGCGCCTTTTCCCGATCCCAGCGCGCTTGCGCTGCCGCAAGCGTGGTCTCGGTTTCCGCCAACCCGGCCTCCACGCGAGCCTGTCTGTCGGCCACTTCGATGCCGATCGCCGCCTCGCGGCCGATGATGGCTTCCTCGACCTCGAGCGCCTGGCGGCGGCGCAGAATGTCCTCGACCTCCGCCGGCGTAGCGTGCTGCGAAACGGCAACGCGGGCGCAGGCGGTGTCGAGGAGGCTAACCGCCTTGTCGGGCAGCTGTCTGGCCGGAATGTAGCGGTGCGAAAGCGAAACCGAGGCCTCTATCGCCTCGTCGAGGATCTGCACCTTGTGGTGCTGCTCGAGAACGCCGGCGACACCGCGCAACATCAGCACGGCCACCGTTTCGGAAGGTTCTTCGATCTTGACCACCTGGAACCGACGGGTCAGCGCCGGATCCTTCTCGATATGCTGCTTGTATTCAGCCCAGGTCGTGGCGGCGATGGTGCGAAGCTCGCCGCGCGCGAGCGCGGGCTTGAGGAGATTGGCCGCATCGCCGGTTCCCGCCGCGCCACCGGCGCCGATCAGCGTGTGCGCCTCGTCGATGAAGAGGATGATCGGCGTCTCTGAGGCCTGGACCTCGTCGATGACGGCCTTCAGCCGCTTTTCGAACTCGCCCTTGACGCTGGCGCCCGCCTGCATCAGCCCGACATCGAGCATGCGAACGCTGACGTTCTGAAGCGTCGGCGGCACGTCGCCCTGGGCGATGCGCAAGGCAAAGCCCTCGACGACCGCCGTCTTGCCGACACCTGCCTCGCCGGTCAGGATCGGGTTGTTTTGCCGGCGCCGCATCAGGATATCGACAATCTGGCGGATTTCAGGATCGCGGCCGACGACCGGATCGAT
The DNA here is from genome assembly GCF_006441315.1 of Mesorhizobium sp. B2-4-19. Lineage (NCBI taxonomy): Bacteria > Pseudomonadati > Pseudomonadota > Alphaproteobacteria > Hyphomicrobiales > Phyllobacteriaceae > Mesorhizobium > Mesorhizobium sp. B2-4-19. The sequence goes on from NZ_VFUV01000006.1 coordinate 260,072, forward strand.
CTTGCCGTCGCGAGCACGCTGGGTCAGGTCGGTGGCGTATTTGGCGAGCGCCGAATCCCCGCCCGGGCCGCGTCTCATCGGCGTTTCGGCGGCCGCCGCGGCCGGGGGTGAGCCGGCTTCGAGCGAGCCCTCGGTGACGTCGGCGAAGCGGGCAATGACCCCGTCCGCATCGATCTTGTCGAATTCGGCGCTGATTTTCGAAACCAGCCCATCCAGCGCCGGCGTGTTCAGACAGGCGAGAAGAATATGCGCGCTGCGCACCTCCTCGACACCGAATTCCAGTGTGGCCAGGCTCCAGCCTTCCTGTATGGCGTGGAAGATGTGATCGGAGAATTCCTCCACCGAGGTCGCGCCGTAGGGCAGCTTGTCGATGGCGCGGGTCATATCGGCCGTCAGCCGGCTGACATCCAGCCCGGCATCGGCGACGATCATCTGCACATCCGAGCGCTCGGACAGCACCAGTTGCTGGACGAAATGAACGAGTTCGACATAGGGGTTGCCGCGCAACTTCGCCGTGTCCGCGGCGGCCTTGAAGGCGCGCACCCCGGTGGGATTGAGCTTTGCAACGAGTTCCTTGCGCTTGAAACTCTGCGACGATCGGCGCTGTTCCATTGAACCTGCCCCCGAAATCTGCTGACCGTACCCTGCCATAGAAGCGGCCGCTTGACAAAGCCGTGTGACGAACGAGGCCTTCCGACCCGGTTCGGGCGGCACCTCGTGGTTACACAAGCCCTGCAAACTCCTGCAACAAACCCTGCGGTCCGAGCCATGCGAGCCATTTCGCATGCCCGGCCGCCGATCGCGTTATGGGTTTGGTTGAAGGATTACCGGAGAATTCAGCTTCTGTTAGTTTTTGAGGAAGTGCTCAATTGTCGTGGCATGGGACCGATGATAACGTTGCGTCACATGGGTCACAGGGCCCTTGCTGGGGGTAGGTGTGATTGATCTCGCACTCTGGCTGAATCCTCTGGACGGTGCGAACCCGTCGGGAGAGGATTTACGCAACGACCCGGCTTTTCATGAGCTCGAGCGGCTCACGGAAGCCCAGCTCAAGGTCGTCCACGACGGTGGCAACAAGGCTTCGCAGTCAACCAGCTTCGTCGACTGGGCGGCCATCCTCGAAAAATCGGAAGAATTGCAGTCGCGCGGCCGGGATTTGCGCCTTCTGGTCATCGTCACGCGCGCGCTGGCCAATGAAGAGAAGCTGGCCGGCCTCGCCCAGGGACTGACCCTGATCGCAAGGACTTTCGACCAGTATTGGGATACGATGCATCCGGCTTTGCGGACGGGTGCCACGCCCCGCGACGCGGCACTGCGACGCATCAATGCGCTGCTTGACCTCCAGAACGGCCAGGAAGGCCTGCTGGCGAACCTCAGGCACACCGTCTTCTTCTCACCGCGCGCCATCGGGCCGATCAGCGGGCGAGACCTGGAACAGGCAGCGCTCGACGAGCGCGTCATGCTCCAGGAAGCTGCCTCGGGCCTCGGAACCGCCGAAAAGGCGGCGCTGACGGCCGCCCACAACCAGCTGCTGAACCGAGTGCGCACGGGGTGCGCGGCGCAGATCGATCAGGCCGCGGGCACAGTCACGACACTTTTGGCCGATGCGCGCGCCGCGATTTCGGCGCTGGAGGCGGTGGATGCCGCGCTCAATGCCCGCATCGACGGCAACGGCGCGGCCGTTCCGGATTTGAAGAAGTTCCTGCAGCGCCTGCTGACGACGCTGGAGCGGAATTCCAGCGCCGGCGCCATGGCCAACGGTGCGGCAAAGCCTGGCCCGCAGCCGGCCCAACCGGCATCGACGCCCACCCAAAACGGTCATGGAGCCGAAACGATGGCAAGTGTGGCAAGCTCTGTGGAAGCCAGCGCCGGCCTGCCTGACCGGATCAACTCGCGCGACGATGTCGTCAAATGCCTCGATCTCGTGGTCGCCTTCTACGACCGCACCGAACCGTCCAGCCCTATCCCGCACCTCGCCCGGCGCGTGCGCAGGATGGTGCACATGGATTTCGTGGAACTGATGGAAGATCTCGCCCCGTCGGGGCTGAAGGAATTCCGGCTGCTTGCCGGTGTCGCCGATCCCAAGAAGCCGGCCCAGAAGGATGAAAGGTAACAATCATGCCAGCAGAGAGCAAAGCCAAGGTCATCGAAAGAAACCGCGCCCCGCGCGTGCAGATCGCCTACGACGTCGAAACCTACGGCAGCCCCACGACGATCGAGTTGCCGTTCGTCATGGCCGTCATGGCCGACCTTTCGGGCGCCTCGCAGACCAAGGAAGCGTCGAAGTCGGTTCTGGACCGCAATTTCGTCGAAACCGACGCCAATCGCTTCCCCAAATTCATGGAAGCGATGGGGCCGCGCGTGAAGGCGCGCGTGAAGAACACGTTGCCGCAAGCCGAAGGCGCCGAGCGGGACGAGGAACTTGCGATCGATCTCACCTTTGCCAAAATGGGTGATTTCGCGCCGGACAAGATCGCCGAGCAGGTGCCGCAACTGGCCGAGATCCTCAAGATGCGGCGTCAACTCGAGGAACTGCTGGGCTTCATGGATGGCCGGGTCGACGCCGAAAAGCGCATCGCGCAGCTTCTGAACAACGAGCCGCTGCTGAGCAAGATCGCCAGCCAGGCGATTTCTGACGGCAAGGGCGAGGAGTAAGTCATGGCCGAACAGCAAAAGACCGCAGTCGCTACCGCCGAGGCCGAAACCATCGATCTTGGCGAATTCAGCGGCCTCCTTGAAAAGGATTTCAAGGTCAAGAAGGACGACAGCGAGAAACTGCAGCAGTTGGTGCGCAACCTGGCGCTGGCCGCTCAGTCCCGTTCCGAGACGACGACCATCTCGTCCAACGCGATCAGGTCGATCAAGTCGCTGATCGCGGGCATCGACAAGATGCTGACGACGCAAGTCAACGAGATCCTGCATGCCCCGGAAGTGCGGGAGATTGAAGGCACATGGCGAGGCCTTTGGTACCTCATCAACAACACCGAGACGGACACCAAGCTGAAGATCCGGGTGATGAACATCTCCAAGGAGCAGTTGGGCGACACGCTGGAAGACTATGAAGGCCAGATGTGGGACCAGAGCCCGATCTTCAAGAAAGTCTACACGGATGAGTATTCGATGCTGGGCGGCGAGCCGATCGGCTGCATCATCGGCGCCTACGAATTCTCCAACCATCCGCGCGACGTCGGCCTGCTGCGCAACATCTCGGGTGTCTGTGCCTCGGCGCACACGCCATTCATCGCGGCCGCCTCGCCGCGGCTGTTCCGCATGGACAGCTGGCAGGAACTGCCGAACCCGCAAGACCTGCAGATGATCGTGAACAACCCGGCCTATGCCTCATGGCAGTCGCTGCGCGAGAGCGAGGACGCCCGCTATATCGGGCTCACCATGCCGCGCGTGCTGGGACGCTTGCCCTATGGCTCGGAAACCGTTCCGGTGAAGGGCTTCACCTTCGAGGAAGAGGTGGGCGGCGACCACAACAAATATGTCTGGATGAACGCCGCCTTCCCGATGGGCGTCAACATCAATCGCAGCCACAAGCTCTATGGCTGGGGAACGCAGATCCGCGGCGTCGAGAATGGCGGCACGGTGCTCAATTTGCCCGTGCACGCTTTCCCGACGGACGACGGTTCGATCGCAATGAAATGTCCGACCGAGGTCGCCATCGACGACCGGCGCGAGGCGGAATTGGCGAAGCTTGGCCTGATGCCGATCCTGCACCGCAAGAACACCGATCTCGCGGCCTTCATCGGCGCGCACTCGCTCCAGGATGACGAGACGCGCGCCGGGCGCCTCGTCGACCCCGACGCCCAGTCGAACGAAAGGCTGAGCGCCAACCTGCCCTACCTGTTCCCGGCGTCGCGTTTCGCGCATTACCTCAAGGCGATCGCGCGCGACAAGATCGGATCGTTCAAGGAACGCACCGATATGGAGATCTGGTTGACCGAATGGATCAACCGGTACGTGCTGGCCAATCCAGCCTTCGCCGACGACAAGGCGCGGGCCAAGCGTCCGCTTGCCGCTGCCGAGGTTCAGGTCGACAGCGTCGAAGGCCGGCCCGGTCACTACAATGCCCGTTTCTATCTGCGTCCGCACTACCAGTTGGAAGGCATCAACGCCTCCCTCCGGCTGGTATCGGAACTGCCGTCAGTGAAGGGCTGAAGTCGCAGCGAAGTCATCTTGTTTCGTTTGAAAGCGGTGGAGAAAGACAATGCCAACCACAGAGAGAAGCGAGGCTCCTTCAATGAAGATCGATGGTTTTTTGAAAGTTCCGGACATCAAGGGCCCGAGCAAGCGCGACGGCCATGAAGACGAGATCGAAGTGCATGGCGTCGATTACAAGATGATAGCGCCCTACGACCCGAATTCGCTTTCGCGACGCGGCCGTGTGTCGATGGGAATGATCAAATTCATCAAGCACTACGACAAATCGTCGCCATATCTGAAGAAGGCGCTGTTCGAGAACAAGGCGCTCGACGAGGTGGTGTTCTCGGCACGCCGCACCATTGACGGCGAGACCAGCGACTATCTGGTCGTGACGCTCACCGACGCCTCGGTCATGGAGTACGATATGCGGCAGGCCACCGACGAGGCCGATCTTATCGAGGAAGAAGTCAGCTTCGCCTACAAGAAGATCAAGTTCGTCTACGACAAGGACGACGAGATCGAAATGGACGTCTATGTCGGCAAGTGAGGCCAAGCGGCCTGGCGCGAAGCCACAGCTTGCCGGCAGTTCGCGGGCAAAGCGCGAGGCGGTCCAGCCCTCGCTCTGGGACCGCCTCGTCAACGACTTGCCTGGTGTGGCGTCGGAGATCGACGGGCTGCGGCGTCTGCTGGATGAAGAACTCGGCGCCGAGCGCGTCGAGGCTCTTCTTGCCGGCAGCGCACGCGGCATCGATACCGACGCCGAACTCACGCCCGAGCAGAGGCGGCGCCTGCACCGGCTGGTCTTCCAGGCCGAGCATCGCGCCGAGATCGAAAGCCGCGGCGTGGTGGTTTCGGCACGCGTGCTGAAAGAAGCCGTGCGGCGCGACATCGAGGCCCTGTTCAACACCGAGCGCTTCGAATCCGTACCGATGCTCTCCGATGCCGAACACGAGCAGCCCCTGGACGAATTGCCGTCGCTGGCCGACTTTCCCGAGGTGCGCCGCAGCGTGGTTAATTATGGCGTACCGTCCTTTTCCGGCCGCTCTTCGCGGGATTTCGACCGCGATGCGCTGGCGCGCGAAATCCGCGCTGTGCTTGCCACCTTCGAGCCGCGCCTGAAGGAGAGCGCCACGACCGTCAACGTCACGCTCGCAGACAAGAACGTCGGCCTCAAGATCGAGATCGACGCGGTGCTGATCATGGCCCCGACACCGGAGCGCATGCGGCTGCGCACCACGATCAATCTCGACAACGGCCTGGCACGAACCGAATTCCGGGAGACCTGAGATGGATCGGGTCTTCGTGGAGTACTACGAAGAAGAACTGACCCATATCCGGGCGTTGGCAGCGGAATTCGCCGACATGCATCCGGCGGTCGCCCGTAATCTTTCCCTCGACACGGTCCCATGTCCCGACCCTTATGTGGAACGGCTGCTCGACGGCGTGGCCTTCCTGGCCGCGCGCACCCGCCTCAAGGTCGACGCGGAGCGCTCGCGCTTCTCGCGCGCCGTGCTCGATGTGCTTTACCCGGATCTGGTGACGCCGGCGCCGGCGACGGCGATGGCCGTGCTGAAACCCGGCCAGCAGGTGCAGTCGATGATTGCCGGCCACGCCGTCGCGCGCGGCACGCGATTGGTCTCCGGCCTCAATCCAGGGCTTTCGACACGTTCGACCTTCACCACCGCGCAGGAGGTCACGCTGTGGCCGATCGCGATCACCTCGGTCGGCTATTTCCAGGATCGCAGCGCGCTCGCGGCCGCCGGAATCGCGCCGATCGGCGACGCGCGCCGCGAGGCGGCGTTTCGCGTCACCCTCTCCCGGACGGGAAAGGGCAAGCTCAGCGAACTGTCACTCGACCGTCTCGACCTCTATTTCGCCGGGCGTGCCAGGGCACCCCTGCTTTTCGATGCAATCTTCGGCGCCTGCTCGGCTCTCGGCGCGCGGGCGGAAGGCAAGACCAATCCGCTGACGGCACTGCCCGAGCCCGAAATGATCGGTATCCGCGACGACGAAGCGCTGATGCCGCGCACCCGTCCGACCTTCGAGGGATATCGGCTGCTGCGCGAATATTTCATGATCCCGGAGCGCTTCCATTATGTGCGGGTCGCCGGCCTCCAGCCGGTGGTGCGCAAGTGCGATGCGGGGATCGAGATCATCTTCCTGTTCCGGCGTCCGGTGCCCGAGCTCGCCGATGTGACGGTTGCCGACTTCGAACTGTTCGTGACACCGGTCATCAATCTCTTCGAACGCGAATGCAACGTCATCGAGATCGATCCGCGCAAAACGCGTCAGGTGCTGCACGCCGACCGCACCCGGGCGCGGGATTTCGAGATCTTCCGGGTCACCCGGGTCGAGGACGCCGACGCGGAGAGCGGCGAGGCGACAATTCCCGAATTGTTCAGCCTGGGGCAGAATCGCGGCAGCGGCTGGGTCTATTCGACGGAGCGACGTCCGCGCCGGGCCACCGAGGACGAGCGACGCGAGGGCCTGACCCGCACCTCCTACACAGGCGACGACGTCTTCATAGCCGTCTCGCGGCCGGCAGGAAGCTTCCCAAACCGACCACTCAAGCGTCTCGACATCACGGCGCTGTGCACCAACCGCGACCTGCCGATCCTGGACGACACGCCGACGCTGACGCTGGAGACGGCCGATCCGGTCGAAGCGGTGCGCTTGCTTGGAGCGCTGCGGGCGCCGCAGCCGGCAATCCCGGCGTCCCTTCCGGCCAGCGCGGCAGGCGAATCCCGCGCCGACGATCTCGCCTGGCGGCTGGTGGCGCAGCTCTCTCTCAACTTCCTCAGCCTTGCCCAGGAAGGCCGTGGTGTCGATCCGCTGCATGCCTTGCTCGACCTCTATGCCGATCGCGGCGATCCCAGCCTTGCCCGCAACGTGCATTCGATCGTGCGCATCGATTCACGCCCGGTGATCGAGCGGCTCCAGATCGACGGGCCAATGTGTTTCGGACGCGGCACCGAAGTGACACTGCATGTCGACCAGTCCGTGCTGGCGGGGCAAAGTTCGCTGCTGCTTTCGGCCCTGCTTTCGCGGCTGTTCGCCCGCCATGCGGGGATAAACGGATTTGTGCGGACCCGTACCCGGTTGCTGCAGAAGCAGGAGGATGTGCCATGGCCGATGACGCCCGGCAATCGCTACCTGATCTAGCGGAGCCCGCAACGATTGCGGCCGAACCGTTGCTGGAGAGCTTTGACTTTTTCGAGCTGCTGCGGCGCCTGGAGCAGCGCGGTGGATTGTTCGGCCATTCCGGAACGGCCGACCGCGAGCCGGCGAGACTTGGCCAGCATGTACGCCTGAGCTTCTCGGCTCGCGATGTCGTCAAGCTCCAGGACGTCGGGGACAAGGCCCACGCGCGGGTGACCGTCGCCAATCTCGGGCTGCTTGGACCGGAAGGACCGATGCCATTGCATCTGACACGCTGGGTGCTCGACCGGCTGTCGCAGCGCTGGTTCACCGGGGCCGATGCCGAGCAGACCAGCGACACGACCTTCGTCGATTTCGTCAACATCCTGCAGCACCGCATGATGGCCCTTTACTATCGCGCCTGGGCTGACGCGCATCCGGCGGTGCAGGTCGAGCGGTCCGTCGGCGGGCGGGTTCGCGCCATGCTGGAGGCAATGTCCGGGATCGGCCTTCCCGGCACGCAGGATCCCGAACTCGACACTGTGCGACTGCGGCAGGCTGGATCGCTCGCCAGCCAGATCGACGGCGCGGAGCGGCTGACGCTGTTTCTCGCCACCGCCTTCAAGGTGCCGGTGCAGATCAAGGAATTCGTCGCCGCTTGGATCACCATACCGAAGGCACTGCAGACGCGTCTCGGCAAGGCCCATGCCGGGCTTGGAGGCGGCGCGACGATCGGGCCGCGGGTGTTCAGCCGCCAAAGCAGGATCGAATTGCGCATCGGTCCGTTGAGCCTCGACGACTTCAGGTCGTTCCTGCCCGGAGAACGGCGCCTTGGCCTGTTCAAGAAGGCGGTGCGCGACATGATCGGCGAGACGCTCGACGTCGATTTGCGCATCGTGCTCGCACGCGACGCCGTGCCGCCGCCACGGGTCGGGACCGTCCAGCTTGGCCGGACGACCTGGCTGGCGCGTCCCGCCGAAAAGGGTGACGCCGACGATCTCAGATTGCACACCATCGTCGGCTGGCGGCCGGAAATGGCGGAGGCAGCCGCATGAGCCTGCTGCTGACGCTGGAACAAGGCCCGCGCTCGCAAGTGGTCAGGCAGACCCGGCTGGACGAGGGCGAATTGGTGATCGGGCGCAGCGCCGACGCCGGCTGGCAGATCGACGACCCGGACATGTTCGTCTCACGCGCGCATTGCAAGATCAGCGGCGACCGGGATGGCTATTTCGTTACCGACACGTCGAGCAGCGGATTGTTCGTCGATGACTCCGACAGCCCCCTGGGTCCTGGCAGGTCGATGCGGCTGCAGAGCGGCATGCGGCTGCGCATGGGCGACTATGTCTTCCACGTCGAGGTTCAATCCAGAGCGAACCGGACGTCGGTCGGCCCAGCCCCTGTCGCCGGCCATCCCGCGCCTGCGTGGTCATCGCCGGGAGCGCGAACGCCTGCCAGCATCGGCGGTGACGACTTCTTCTCGGCCAAGGTCGAGGAAGAACCGCGCCCGCCACGCCCGGCGGACTTGCCGAACCCGTTCGAGCAGCCTGTTCCGGGGGCTTATGACCGCGCATCGAGCCAACGCAGCTCGCCTGCCTTCGACGACCCGTTCAGCCTCGACCCGGTGGCGTCGCAATCCAGCGATGCCGCTGCTCCAGGTCAGCCAGATCCGTTCGGGTTCGGCGAAATGCCTTCGCGCGACGATGCGTCCGGGCATGCGGCAAAGCCGGCCAGCTTCGATGACGATTTCAGCCTTGGGCCGGCCGCGACCCCGCCTCTGGCCAACGGCGCAGACCCGGCAGGACGTGTGCGGCATCAGGCTGAAAAGCAGCGCGCCGGGCATCCCTGGGATGTGCCGGTGCAGGCGGCCGAGCCACCGCCGCCGCGACGCGCCGCTCCAACGCCCAGGCCGGCGCGCCCGGCGCAACCCGCATCCGGCGATATGGCGCTTCGTGCCGCATTCTTGCGCGGCATGGGCGTCGAGGAGGCCGATTTTCCCGGCCGCGATCCGATCGCCGAAATGGAAAAATTCGGGCGTGAATACCGGCTGATGCTGGATGGCTTGATGCAACTCCTGCGCAAGCGCGCCGAGGAGAAGGGAAGCGCGCGCGTCGCCCAGACGGTGGTCGGTGCTTCCGAGGTCAACCCGCTTAAATTCCTGCCGACGGCCGAGGATGTCATCGTCACCATCATCTCGGAACGCAGTCCGGGCTTTCTCTCCGGCGAGGCGGCGATCGACGATGCGGTAAAGGATCTTGCACAGCATCACATACGCGCTTGGCGCGGCGTTCAGGCCGCGCTTCGGCGCATGATCGACCGTTTCGATCCGGCCGCGATCGAGGAAGAGCTCAAGTCCAATTCCGCCATCGGCAATCTGCTCTCCGGGGGACGTAACGCCAAGCTGTGGGAGCTTTACCAGAAACGCCATCGCGACATCGCCCAGAGCGCGGAATCGAGTTTCCTGGGCGAGATCGGCGCAGACTTCAGGGACGCATATGAAGAGGAGGAGTAGGACATGATCGACAGACGCGAATTCGTCGTTGCCCTTGGCGCGACGGGGCTGCTTGCGGCTTGCCAGAGCGGCCCGCCGAAACCATCGGTTATCTCGGTCAACGTGACCGGGGGCGCCGGCATGAATCCAGGACCGGGCGGCGGCGACAGGCCGGTGACGGTATTGGTGATGCGGCTTGCCAGCACCGGCAAGTTCAACTCGGCCGACTATTTCGCGCTGCAGGGCGATGCTAGCTCGGTGCTCGGTGCCGACCTCATCGGCTCCGACACGATCTCGGTCGCGCCAGGCAAGACGGCGGCCAAGACCATCACGGTCGAGCCGAACGCCACGGCACTCGGCTTCGTGGCGCTGATCCGCGAGCCGGGCGGACGCAACTGGCGCACGACCAAGTCGGTATCGCCAGGGTCGAAATTCACCGTCAATGTCAGCCTCGGCAAGGGCGGCATTTCCGCCTAGCGACAGGGGCCGCGGATGGTTGTGCGCAGAAAGTAATGGCATGAGCGAAGCAAACAGGGTGCTGTGGTCGGAGGGCCTGTTTCTCAGGACCCAGCACTTCCAGCAGCAGGATCGGTTCTTCGAGGGCATGGTGCGCGGCGCACTGCAGGCCGGCCAGCTCCATACTTTCGGCTTCCAGCAGCTGACCCTCGACCAGTCGCTGCTCGACGCCGGCCAGGTCTCGATCGTGTCCGCCCGGGGTATTTTCCCGGACGGCACGCCTTTCTCCATCCCGGAACTGATGGATGCGCCGAAGCCGCTGCCGGTCACTGCGGACACCGGCGCCGGTCCGGTGCTGGTGGCACTGCCGCTCGAGCCGCCCGGTGGCGTCGGATTCGATCCGGCGCATGCGGCATCGACGGGCGCGCGCTACCACGGCAGGATCGTTTCGGTGCGCGACGCCGTCCAGAGCGGCGCCGATCCGGAAGAGATCGAGATCGCCCGGCCGCAAGCCGCCCTGCTTGCACCCGGCAAATCGGTCGGCGGTTATACCGCCTTGCCGATCACCGACATAAAGGGTGTGCGCGCCGACGGCGGCATCTCGCTCGATGAGACGTTCCTGCCGCCGACGCTGATTACCGGCGCGGTCCACTGGTACCGGCAATTGCTGCAGGAAGTCGTCACCGGCCTCGACCAGATCGCCGAAGCGCATGGCAAGATGGTGATGGGCGGCGCCGGCCGCAGCGTCGAAGACCTTTTGATGCTGCACCTCGCCAATGCCGCTCGCCCGCGGCTTGCCCACATGCTGGCGCAGGATGTCTTTCATCCGGCCGAACTCTATCTCGAACTGGCCGGACTGGCCGGCGAGATGGCAACCTACGGCTCGAGCTCGCGGCGGCTCGGCGAATTGCCGGCCTACGACCATATGGCGCCCGGCCCCGCCTATATGGCGCTGGCCGACGCCCTGCGCTCGCTCATCCTTAGCCTGCGCTACATCGAGCCGAAATCGCGCGCGCTGCCGGTCATGCGGCACGCGACCAATGTCTGGAAAGTGCGCATCGACAACCCGAAGCTCTTGGTCGCCAGCCGCATCGTCATCCGCGTCGGATCGGAACTGTCGGAGGACGCGCTGCGCAAGATTTTCGTCAACCAGGCGACAGTCGGCGCCGCCGACCAGTTCGAAGGCCTTTGGAAGTCGCGCCTGCCGGGTATTCCGCTGAAACCGCTTCATTCGCAGCCACGCGAGATTCCCTATGATGGCGACCGGCTGTGCCTGGAGCTTGACCAGAAGAGCGAGCATTGGGCCTCGTTGCTCGACGCCCCCGGCTTCGTCATCGGCGTCTCCGGTGTCCTGCCGAGCGAGCCGCAGGTCGACTGCTACTCAGTGAACAGGTGAGGCCATGAGCCGGGATGATCCTTTCGGACTGTCGGAGGATCGCGAACGCACACGCATCAGGCTGGCGGGCGCCGCGCCACGGCCGATGGCGCCGCTGGCACCGGGCGCGCCGGTCAAAAGGGCGCGCGCCCATCCCAACACGCTCATCAATATATTCGCGCCATTGCTCGAATTCGCGCCGGAGCTCGAAAGCGCGCTGGCGCCGGAGAACCCGGAAGCGATGCGCACGCGCCTGCTCGACGAGCTGGTTCAGGCGCGCGACGCCACGATGGCAGCAGGCTCCTCGCTGGAGCGCGCCGACCAGGCGGCCTGGGCGGTGGCGGCGTTGCTCGACGACCTGGCGCTGAACACGCCATGGGGCGGCGCCAGCGCCTGGCCGCGCCAGCCGCTGGTGGTCATGCTGCGTGGCGATGTCGATGCCGGCACCCAGTTCTTCACCCGCCTTGACGAGTTGGAGCGCCATCCCAACCGCGACCGCGAGATGCTTGAGCTTCAGTATTACTGCCTGGCGCTCGGCTTCCGCGGCAAGTACCGGGTACCCGGCCGCGCCGGCGACCGCTCGCTCAATGCCGTCCGCGTGGCGGCCGCGCGCTTTCTGCGCAACGCGGACGCCGAGGACGCGCCGCTGTCGCCGAACTGGAAAGGCGTGATCGCTTCCGACGAGCCGCAGCGCTTCATCATTCCGATCTGGGTGATGGCACTTGCCGCGGTCGTCGCCGCCGCCGTCGCTTATATCGGTCTGTCGATGGGCTTGAGCAGCCAGGCGGTCGAACTCTCCGCCCTCGTGCGCACGCTGCCGCCGGCCTCGCGCGCGGACGTTGCCCGCGCCCAGCCCAAGCAGGACGCGCCCGCGCCTGAACCGCCACAGCCGGTCGATTTCGCGCTGCTGCCCGCGTTCAAGGCGGAAGCGCCGGCGAGCCTCAAGGGCGCGCTCAGCGGCACCGAGAGCGTCTCGCTGGCCAAGCTGATCATCCAGTCCTCCAACCCCGAACTCTTCCAGTCCTCGCGGCCGACACTGTCGCAAGGCTATGAGCCGCTGATCCAGTCGATCGCCAAGGTGATCCTCGCCAATCAGGAGCTGATCGGAAACATCACGATCGTCGGCCATACCGACAATGTGCGCCTGCAACGGTCCAATCCGCTCGCGAGCAACCAGCGGCTCTCGGAGGCACGTGCCCAAACCATAGCGGACCTCCTGGTGCAGGCTGGCGTGCCACAGGAGCGCATCCATTCCGAAGGCCGCGCCGAGTCCGATCCGGTGGCCGACAACTCGACGCGCGAGGGCCGCGCGCTCAACCGGCGCGTCGAGGTCCTGGTCGAGAAGAGGCTCTGAGATGTTCATCCTGCGCTTCCTCTGGGCGGTCATCACCTCGCGCTTTCTCTGGACGCTGATCGGCATTGCCCTGCTTTCGCTTTTGATCTGGGTGTTCGGCCCGATCGTCCGGGTCGGCCCGTACGCGCCATTCGAATCCGACAATGTGCGCATCGCCATCATCGCGGGGCTGATCATCCTGTGGCTGGTCTGGCTGATCATCGCGCAACGGCGCGCGATCCGCGCCAACCGCATGTTCGTCGCCGAGATCGCGGCACCCGTGACCGAAAAGCAGCTCACGCCCGGCGAGGAGAGTGTTGCAGCCGTCGGCGCCAAGTTCGGCGAGGTGATGGCCGAGCTCAAGCGGCGCAAGCTCGGCGGACGGAAGTTCCTGCGCGAGATGCCGTGGTATGTGATCGTCGGGCCTCCGGCCACCGGCAAAACCACGGCATTGCGCCAGTCGGGCCTCAATTTTCCAATCGATCTGACCGATGATCTGCAGGGTGTCGGAGGCACGCGCAACTGCGACTGGTTTTTCTCCGAGAACGCGGTGCTGATCGACACTGCGGGCCGCTACGTCCAGCAGGAGAGCCAGCCGGACGTCGACGCCGCGGAATGGCTGGGCTTCCTGGACCTTCTGAAGAAGCACCGCGGCCGCCGCGCACTCAACGGCGTCATTGTCGCGCTGTCGATCGATGCCCTCTCGGAGGGCGACGAGGCGATCAAAGCGCACGGCCGCAAGATCCGTCGCCGGCTGGCGGAGCTCAACGATCGCCTGGAGATTCGTCTGCCTGTCTACCTGATGCTGACGAAGGCCGACCTGATCAAAGGGTTCGAAGCCTTCTTCGGCGGCTTGTCGACGAGCGCGCGCGAGCAGGTGTGGGGAACCACCTTTGCGCTGGATGCCCGCGTCAACGCCGGCATGATCCAGACGGAGCTGGCCAAGCTTGGCACCGAACTGGAGCGAAGGCTGGTGCCGCGCCTTGAAGACGAAGACAAGCTTGGCTCGCGCGCCGAGATCTTTCGTTTTCCGGCGCAGTTGGCGAGCTTCTGCGGGCCGATCCAGGTGCTGATCGAGGCGATGTTCGGCGAAAGCCGCTATGAGGAAGCCGCGTGGCTGCGCGGCCTTTATCTGACATCGGCGACACAGGAAGGAGCCCCCATCGACCGCCTGACCGCGGCGTTGTCATCGTCCTTCGGGTTGCCGCCGCGCCGCGCCATGCCGGCGGCGCGCGTCGAGAAGCGCAGCTTCTTCCTCAGGAACCTCCTCACCGAAGTGATCTTCAAGGAGGCCGGCCTCGGCACATTCGATCCGCTGGCGCAGCGCCGCCGCGCCTGGATCTGGCGCGGGGCCGCCGCCGCCTGTGCGCTGGCGGCCGTGCTGGCCGGCGGAATGTTCACCTGGTCCTACCTCGACAACCGCAATGCGATCACCGAACAGGCCGGCCAGTTCGAAGCCCTGCAAGGGCCGCTCACCCAGGTCGCCGCCACGCCGGCCGCGGTCGAGCAGCCGACCATGGATGGCGCGCTGGCGGCGATGGACGCGGTGGCGGCCGCCCGAACGCCGCCGCCCGACGCCGTCCATAACCTGCTCGGCCCTACCGCGTCGCCGGAGCTGGTGCGCGCCCAGACCGATACCTACGACCATGCGCTGCGCAACGTGCTCGAGCCGCATATGGTCGCCCTGCTCGAGGCCACGATGTGGCGGCAAATCCGCGATCCGGATTTCATGCTCGGCGCGCTGAAGACCTACCGGATGATGACCGGCCTGTCGCAGATGGACACCGATTTCGTCCAGAACTGGTGGGTGAACAGCCTGCCGCAATTCGCGCCGGCTCCGCCTTTCCCCACGGCCGACGCCGAAGAGCACCAGCTCGCCGCCATCCGCCGCATGGCCGTCGACGACAGCTACATCGCCCCGGACAAGGCACTGGTCGCGGAGGCGCTGAAGACTGTATGCACGATCTCACTGCCGCAGCGCGCCTACAAGCAGCTCCTGGCCGACCCGGAAGTAGCCGCCGTCAAGGAATGGGTGCCGGCCAATTTCGCCGGGCCGAACGGCGCCAAGGTGTTCGCGCGCCGCTCCGACAAGACGTTGCGCGTCGGTGTTCCCGGGCCTTACACCTATGCGGGTTTCCACGACGCGATCCTCGACCGGGTCGAGGATGTGGCGGGACAGGCGGCCCTCGATCGCGCGGTGTTTGCCGGCGGCTGCTCGGAGAATTCGGAGACGTCGGTCTCGGCGCTCTCGCAGGACATCCTGAAGCTCTACTACGACGACTATATCGCCCAGTGGGACTCTTTCCTGCGTGACATGCGGCTTGCGCCGCTTACCGATCTCAACATCGCCAGCGAAAACCTCAAGGATCTTTCCAGCGCCGACTCCGCGCTGAAGCGCCTGTTGACGGCAGTGGTGCAGGAGACCGACCTCACCCGCTCCGAAGATGCACCGGCCGACGCTGCCGCCAAGACCGGCTCCAAGCTGCTCAGCAAACTCGGCAAGCTGGGCAAGGTGGTGACCTCGGGCGCCAAGCTCCTGCCGCGCGCCGGCTCCGCCAACCAGGTGGACATGACCGGCAGCTTGGTTGCCGAGCATTTCAAGCCGCTCAAAGGCACCATCGCCCAGGTCGACGGCCAGCCGCCAGCGCTCGACGCCGCCGTCGTGGCGCTGACGGCGCTGTCGAATGTGTTGCAGACAGTGACCGCCAATCCCAACCCGCAGGATGCGATCAAGAAGCAGGGCGGGCTTGCCGAACTGACAGGCGCGGTCGCCAGGCAGGCGCAGATCCTGCCTTCGCCGATCAACGAGTGGCTGGGCGGCATTGCCGGCGACACCAGCGGCCTGTCGCAGAAGGCCGTAACCAACGAACTCAACGCCATCTGGCGGGCCGACATACTCCCGTTCTGCCAGGCGGCGCTCAACAACCGCTATCCGTTCAGCCCGGACAGCGCGGTCGATGTCAATGTGCGTGATTTTCAACGTCTTTTCGGACCGACCGGCCTGATTGATGCCTTCACCAACGACCATCTGATCAACTATGTCGACACCGCCAGCGAACCGTGGAAATGGCGTGCCGATTTCGGCCTGGACCCGGCGGCGCTCGCTGCGTTCGAGCAAGCGAGGCATATCCGCGACGATCTGTTTCCGGGCGGCACCGGCCCGGTGATGAACTTCACGCTGGAGCCCAAGGACCTCTCCCCCAACGTGACGCGGGTCACACTCAACCTCGATGGCCAGAACCTCGTCTACTACAACAACGCCACCAGGCCGCAACCGATGACGTGGCCCGGCAAGGATGGCACCGGGGTGATCTCTCTCGCCTTCCAGCCGGTCGACGGCTCGCCCGAAGTGATGCTCAACGAGACCGGCAGTTGGGCGTGGCTCAGAATGCTGCGCGGCGGCCGCTTCGCCGCGACCAAGCTCACCGACGTCTACAGCCTGCGGCTCGGGACGAAGGGGATGTGGGCCGATTTCGAACTCAAAGCCGCCAGCGTCGAGAACCCCTATACGCTCGAAATGTTCAAGAAATTCACATGTCCGCCGCAGATCTGATAGCGCCCGGCTTCTATGGCAAGATGCCCGCCACCGGCGATTTCGTGACCCGGCGGCTGCCGGCGGATTTCGTGCGCGGATGGGACCGCTGGCTGGCGCAGCATGTCGTGCCGCTGTTCGGGCTTGAAACCTGGCCGCAGCACATTGCGCTGCGTTTCCTCAGCGGGCCTGGTTCCTTCGGCGCCTCGGCCGGCATTGTACTGCAAAGCGCCGACAGGGTCGGCAGGCAATTTCCGCTGAGCGTCGTCGCGCGTCTCGATGAAGCACCGCTGAAGCTTGCCTATGCCGATGCCTGGTTCGAAAATATCGAAAAAGCCGCCTTCGCCGCGCAACGGGGCGAGATGACGCCGGACGAACTCGACGCCGCGCTGGCCGCCCTGCCCGTTCAGCTTATCGATGGCGAGGGCGATGTCATCGACGATCTCGTCATGTGGTCGGCGCATACGGATATTTTCGATGTCGACCAGCTGGCTCCGCAGCCGGTGCTGGAGCAGATCGCCGCCAGCCAGATGGAGGCGAGCTGATGCAGATCTGGAACCAGATGGGCTATCCGCATCAGTTCACCATGGGCATGGACAAGGCCGGCCACGAATGGATCGTGGTCGTGGTCAAGGGCACTTTCGATTTTCCGACGAAGCCTGGTGGGCTGGTGCAGAAATCGGCCGAACAGGTTCCGTTGGTCATGGCCGACACCCAGACCGGCGTGCCCGGCTATTCGGCGACGCTGTGGGAGACCGATTTCGCCTTCCGCAAGCCGCGCTGCGACGTGATCGCCAATGGCTGTGCCTATGCACCGGGCGGGCGTCCAGCCGAGCGCGTACCGGTCGGCATCAAGGTTGGAAATTGGTCAAAACTGTTCGAGGTGGTTGGCCACCGCGAGTGGCGAGCCATCGGGCCTTTGTTTACCGCTACGGCTCCGCAGCCCTTTCTGAAGTTGCCCATTTCTTATGACGTCGCATGGGGCGGCGTCGACCGGCTCGACCCGGAGGACGAGCTTCCAGCCAGCTACAAACACAACCCGGTCGGAACCGGTTGGTCGCGCGCGAAGAACCAGCGGCTGATACCCGGCCTGAGGTTACCGAACACCCAGGCCGTCGGCGAGGAAATCCGCTCACCGTTCGGTGATTACAAGCCCATGAGCTTCGGGCCGATGGGCCGTGGCTGGCCCGGGCGCATTGAGTTCGGCGGCACCTACGACCAGAACTGGGTCGACAATGTCGCACCCTTCTTGCCGAGCGATTTCGACGAGCGCTATTTCCAGATGGCGCCGCCCGACCAGCAGATTAGTCATCCAAGGGGCGGTGAAGACGTGCAGCTGATCAACCTGACGCCGGCCGGGAAGGAAGGCTTCCGCCTGCCACCGGCGCAGCTGCCTCTCGCGCTTTTTAGCGGCCGGGAAAAAGTATTCGAGCAGGAGGTCGCTCCCGATACGGTGCTGTTCGATGCCGAAAACAGACGCTTCAGCCTGGTGTGGCGGATCCAGCAGCGTATCCGCCGCACCATACTTGATTTTACCGAATGCTGGATCGGCCCGCCGAGCCAATCTATGCTGAGGGCCCGCGCAACCGGCCGCCGCTATGTTCGTGCCAATGGGACAGCTCCTGAAGAAGAGAGCGAGGATGCATGAATGCCTCGCTCGACATCGTCGCGGTCGGCATGGTGACTGCAGTCGGTCTCGACGCGCCATCCTCATGCGCAGCGATGCGGGCGGGGATCGACGGTTTCGGGGAAACGCGCTTCACCATCCCCGGGGGCGACTGGCTGATAGGGGCGCCCGTGCCCCTGCCGCGCGCCTGGGTAGGTGAAAAGCGCATGGCCCATCTCGCGGGCGGGGCTATTTGCGAGGTATTCGATGCGATGCCCCAGGCGCGCGGTCGCACGGCGCTGATGCTGTGCGTGCCCGAGGACGGGCGTCCGGGCCGGCCAGTGCGCGACTATGCGCTGCTGTTACGCCGCATCGCTGAGATCGTGGAAGTCGAGGCCCATTCCCGCTCACGCGTGATCGCCCATGGCCGGCCATCAGGTATCGTGGCGCTGGATCATGCAAGACGGCTACTCGCGGCAGACGAGGCCGAATATGTCATGCTTGTCGGGATCGACAGCTACTTGACGCCGCATACGATAGCTCATTACCTCAACCAGCGTCGGCTGCTCACGAACGACAACCCCAACGGTTTCATTGCGGGGGAAGCGGCGGCAGCGGTGTTGTGCGCAAAGCCAGGCCGCGGCAACCTCGAACTCTACGGCATCGGGCTCGCTCGAGAGAATGCCTTCATCTACAACCCGCAGGATTTGCCCCTTCGGGGCGAAGGCATGATCTCTGCCTACCGGGCAGCGCTCAACGAAGCGGGGGCGCAAATGCACCAGGTAGGATATCGCATCGCTGACCTCATCGGCGAACACTACTGGTTCAAGCAAAGCACGCTGGCGGTGAGCCGTGTAACACGCGTTGTGCGGGAATTCATGGATATCTGGTCGCCGACGGAGTCTGTCGGCAATGTCGGTGCAGCGGTCGTGCCGCTGATGCTGGGCATGGCCTATACGGCCGCGCAAAAGAACTATGCTGGCGGAAATAGTGTCCTTATCGAGGCCTCCAGTGATGCCGGGGCCTGCGGCGCGGCGATTTTTAGGGGTCGGCGATGACCGTCTACGCCAACGGTCTCGAAGTCTCCTGCAAAGCCCAGGGCGATAAGGTGATCGCCGCCTTCCCCGATGTCTGTTTCACGCCGCCGGAAAATCCCGCGACGCCGCCGGGCGTGCCGATCCCCTACCCCACGTTCGGCTTCGACTCTGACACGGACAAGGGCACCGGCACGGTCAAGATCGGCGATGAGACCATCAGCCAGAAGAACAAGTCGTACTACACAAAGACAACCGGCACCGAGGCCGGTTGCGCCGCGAAGAAGGGCGTCATCAACTCCAAGAACACCGGCAAGAAATATTGCCGCGCCTGGTCCTCCAATGTGAAGGCCGACAAGGAGCCGATCACCCGTTTCTCTGACATTACCACCAACAACCATGCCTCGACCGACCCGCCGAACGCGCCGACACCGCAGCCGCAAGTCGGCGGAGCTGGCCCCGGCGGCGAAGCCGACACCGAATGCCCCCCAATCGGTCCATATGACCAGATCGAGTGTGATAGCGGATCTCATAAGCATCACATCGTTCCCGACATGTGCTATCGACTATCCAGCAGGCGTGCCCGGCCGCGCGTCGCGATACCGAACGCCCCGACACTCGAACAGGGTATCTGTATCTGCTTGACGGAAGACCAACACTCTGGCCTTCACAGTGGCCTCAATCAGCAACTCAATCAAATGGGACAGGTACCCCGCGCTGCTGGTGGTCTAGCCTCTGGTGCCACAACTGTCACCCAGACAGCGCCCTTGGAAGATTGCGTAGATGCTTCCATAGCGTCGATCGCAGCCATCCCAGATTTGCATCCCGATTGCGTGGCAAGAGCGGCTAAAGAGGTTGCTGATCAGGCCAGTCCGGCTATCGCGGCAAATCAACCTGGGAGGGCAAGTACGCGCCTGCCCAATGCCGACGCCCATCAGGTATTGTTTCGAGGACACTACTAATGCTCAAAACCGAAATGCGAATTCTCAGTGCCTGCGCCATTTCAGCGCGGTGTTTTTGCATAGCGCTGTCCGAGCTTCATTTCGACGATCCACTCAGCATCGTTCTTATCTGGGAGGAAGGTCTCCAACAGCCTTGGTCGCGGATCGATATCCAGCGGAATGTTTACTCGATTACCGTCGGTCGCTTCGATGAAGATTCAGAGCCGTGTTTCGTTGCGATGAGCGACGAGGGCGACGTTTATTTTCTGGATGACCGAGACAATCGACGTGAAAAGATACCAGGAGCCGGTATCCATAGCGAGGATGCTGTCGGGCTAGGGAGCCTTCATGTAATCCGAAATCTGTCGGGGCGGCTGGTAGCAGCCGGGCAAAATGCCCAAGTCTACGAGCGGAAGGGACCTGATGATTGGCAGCGGCTATTTGATCAGCGTCCCACCACCGAGACGCCAGGTGACATGATTGATTTTTCAACAATTACCGAAAATAACAAATCTGGCTTGTTACTAGGCGGGGTGCTGCGCCCCGGCTACCAGCGTAAAGAAGATGCCATTGCCGCCCTCAAAGCTGGAAATTCCAAACTCTATGCGCAACTTGTAGTTAGAAATAGAAGAGTTAACGCTGGTTGCCTCTATAGTCTGCACGATGAACACTGGAGAAATATAGATCTACCTACAAATTCCATCGTACGGGACTTGATAAGCTTTGCAGGCCAACAAATATTTCTTGCCGCTGACGGCGGCCTACTTCTGGAGATTCGCGGCGACGATGAAGTTGGCGAACTGTCGGCAGGGACGACGACCGAGCCAATGTTAAGTCTTACGAATTTTCAAAATACACTGTTCGTCGCGTCGCGCTCGAAGATTTTTCAAAGGGAGGGAGATGATTTAGCAGAGGTCCTGCGCGATGTTCCGCCGGAGTTTAAGGCGACAGTAAGACTGCAAGGTGTTGGTCACATGCTATGGCTTTTCGATTCTATCGGCGTAGCTCGTTTCGATGGAACGAATTGGACTGAGATCGAGATCCCCCCGGAACTGCTGCGTCCAACGTTCAGGGGCCTGCAGCAACCTCAATGAAGTACGGTAAGCATCAACTGCGCGGAAGTGGCGCCAGGTGGGCTGAGATATAGGCGCGGACCTTTCCGAGATCGAGATCAACCACGCGCAACGCTGCAGGCGGCGTCAACATGCGCACAACAAACAATTCACCAGCTTCCGGAAACTCTGCAAAACATTTCTGAGCGATCTTCAAGCCGTCGTCTCCAGCGACCCGCAATCCGTCGAGGTGCGCCTCCAGCCGCTCGATCAGGCGGGCCAGACGTTCCTCGTCCATGTCCGGGTTCTCGTCGGGATTGAGCAGATGGCGGTCGTAGATGTTCCATAGATGCGCCGCCATCTCGGCATGCTGGCGCACGATCTCGGGAAGGATCGGAGCCGGCATCAGTTCAGGTTCACCGAGCCGCCCCGCACCCGGTTCGTGGCACTGGCGTGGCTTGTCACGTAGGTGCCGCGAATCAGGATGCGGCCGTCCTTTTCCATGACGATCCGCGCCTTGCCACATCGAAGCTCGATGCGCTCGTCGCCAACGATCAACACGTTTTTGCCGTCGCGCATCACCTGCGGCGCTGCGTTCTTGCGGGTCGGCTCAACGATGCGCCCGACGATCAGCGGCCGGACGGGGTTACCCTCCTGAAACAGCAGTGCCACTTCCGCACCCACCATCGCTGTTGTCAGTTCGGTCAGACTGCGCGCCGGAATCGCTTCTTCCCGCGGGTTCCCGGGAAATACCACTAGCGGGGCAGCGCGGTCGAAGCCGAGAAAAACGCCGATCACCACACCCTCGATGCGCTCTAGAACATCCGCCATCGCCTTCTGTCCTCAATTTTGGGTAATCTTGCTGCCCTTGATCGATACATCACTCGACGCCTTCGCGTTGATCTTGCCCGACGCGTTGATCGACACATCCTTGCCCTTGATGACGATATCGCCGTTCTTTTTCATGGTGATGATGGCATCACCGCATTTAAGGGTAATTGAATCCTTCGCCTCTACGGTCAGATTCTTGCCAACGACGATTGCCGCATCGTCTCCTACCTGGATGAGGCTCTTCTTGCCGATCTTGAGTTCATGAGCGCCGTTGACCTGGGTCGAGTTGTCTTCGCCCACCTTGACAATCCACGTCTTGGCGATCTCCGAATTCTGCGCGCCGCCGATCTTGACGCCCTGATCGGCGGCGATTTGCACACTTTGGCTGGCACCGATATTCCAACTGTCCGCTGCCCCGATGTCATGGCTCTGCGCTGCGCCTACGGTCACCGACCGCGTCGCACCGATTGTATTCGTTTGCGGCCCGCCGACGCTTCGTGTCTCGGACGCCCCGACCGTATCGATGCGGGCAGCGCCAACAGTCACGGTCTGGACAATCCCCACCGTCTGCGAATGGTTGGAGCCGATCGTCTCCGTCGAGTTCGAACCGATACCGATCGTCTCGTTTGCCCCCACCGTCAGCGATCGGTTCTTACCCACCGTCTCGGTGTCGTTCGACCCGATGTTCGTCGTCTGGTCGACGCCGATCTTGACGGTCTTGTTGTTGCCGACGTCTTCATCGAGGTTATGGCCGACGGAGTGCTTGGCGTCATGGTCGATGCGGTCGGACTGGTCGTGCTGCACCGTCTTGTTGCGGTCGTGCTTGATCAGCAGATGATGATCCTTCTGCGCCTGGAAGTTGACCAGTTCGGACCCGGCCTTATCCTCGAACATCAGCTCGTTGTAACCGCCGCCGCCTTTCGAGGAATTGGACTTCCAGCCCGATTGCGTGGCGTTGCCCGGCAGCGCGTAAGGCGGCATCTCGGAGGCATTGTAGACGCGTCCGGTGATGATCGGCAGGTCCGGATCGCCCTCGATGAAATCGACGATGACCTCCTGGCCGATGCGCGGGATCTGGATGAAGCCCCAGCCGCTGCCGGCCCAGGTCTGGGACACGCGCACGAAGCAGGACGAATTCTGGTCCTTCTTGCCGAGGCGGTCCCAGTGAAATTGCACCTTCACCCGCGCGTATTTGTCGGTGAATATCTCCTCGCCCGAAGGGCCGACCACCGTTGCCGTCTGCGGGCCGCGCATGATCGGTCTGGGCGTGATGCGCGGCGGCCGATAGGGCAATTTCGTCGGCGCTACGCCCAGCACCACCTTGAAATTCTCGCTGTGAGCCTCGTTCTGGGTCCGGTAGCCCGGATCGAACAGCCGGTATTCAGCGCTCACAACCAGATATTCCGTGTTCTGGTCGTCGCGCGGAAAGCTTTCGAGCGTGAACTTGCAGCCGGAAAAAAGGCCACGCACCGTACCGACGGCGGTGTTGCGCTGGTGCACCGCCTGGAGCTCCTCGCGGCGAACGCCCGCGATCGTGTCGCCGCGCCCGACATCGAGATGCGCGCCGGGCTGGCGGTAGTTTTCGCCCGAAGCCTCCTTGTGGCTGAAGGGCTGGGCGGACTTCGCCATCAGATCGGCGCCGGGCTTCTCGAAGTCATAGTCCGTATGGGCGAAGGCGCCTGGCCGCACCGCACTGCCCGGGATCCATTCGGTGATGTATTCGACGTCGCGTCGCGAGCCATAGCCCTCGAAATTATAAAGCACCTTCTCGTAGCCTGGAGCCGGCTTCAGCTTGCTCATCGCATCGCACAGCACGAGCGTGTGCTTGTCCTCATCATGCTCGAAGAAATAGAAAATGCCTTCGTGCTCGAACAACCGCTGCACGAAATCGAGATCACTCTCGTCATACTGGACACAGTATTCGCGTGATGGATACGAGCCCTGCAGGCGCTTCTCGAATTTTGCGATGCCGTATTTCGAAAAGATCTTTTCGACGATCTCCACAGCGGTCATGTTCTGGAAAATGCGGCAATCGGTGGTATTTCCGAGGAACCAGAGCCATGGTCTGACGGTGGCCTCGTAATAGGCCAGCCGATCCTCCATGCGCGTAAGCTTGAAATCCGAAACCAGGCCGCTGAACCAACGCTTTGGATCGGATTCACCTTCGACCGAAACGACGCCGCCCAGCATCTTCAGCGGATCGACGTCACGGCTCTTGCTGACGAACCCGACTGTATAGGCAAAACTTCGGCTGATCTCGTCACGACCGACGAGATGAGTGAACGTCAGCACATCGGCGCCAACCGGCGTGTGTGCAATCGTGGCACGTTCGTTCGGCATGGGGCGTGCCCCTCCTCGACGCGACCGCCAGTGTGATGGATTGAAGCCCCCGCTCCGTAAACTGCGTCACGCTCGGAAGGTTTTCGAATTCACCGCATCGGACCGCTGCAAGCCTAGCATATGTTTGATGGAGGCCAAACAGAAGCAATGTCTAAACCGTGGCGTGCATTCATGTGAGGCGCACCTCTCCCACTGCGCTGGCAAGATGCTAGAATGCCTGGGATTTCAGGTTTGCCAGTGGCGTCGAATGTTCATTTCGCTCCAGATCAGCAATGTTGACAGGCTGCCGCCAGGCATAGCGACGAGCTATGCCGCCCGCGACCGCAGCTTCGAAATCGGGCGCGAAAATTGCGACTGGACACTTACCGACCCCGACAAGTTCATCTCGGGCCGGCATTGCGAAGTCCACTATCAGGCGGGCTCGTTCTGGCTTCATGACGTCTCGCGCAACGGCACTTTCGTCAACGGCTCCAGCCAGCGCCTGAATGCGCCGCATCGGCTGACCCAAGGCGACCGCCTGCTGATCGGCCGTTATGTCGTCGCCGTTTCGGTCGACGAAGAGCGTGTCGCCACCGGGCATCCGCAAGCCGGGACCGGTTCAACGCAACGCGAGTTGCCGCCCTCGACGGGAACGCCGCTGGAACCCGGCAGCGCGCCATTCCACAATCCAGCGGAGCAGCGCCTGACCGAGGCAAGGCCGGTGCCGACGTCTTCGGCGCTGCAATCCACCCCCGCTGCCCCGGCCAAGCAGTCGGCGGAAGCGGACGCGATACTGCGCGATATCGCCAGGGCGGCCGGCTTGTCGCCGGAGCTGTTGCAGTCGCGCGACCCGCATGACGTCGCTGCCGAGATCGGTGCGGTGCTGAGAACCACGGTCGAGCAACTGTCCTTGCTGCTCAAGGCGCGGGCGGCGGCCAAGGTGCTCGCCAAAAGCGCGCACCGCACGATGATCGCCGCCGAGGACAACAACCCGCTGAAATTCGTGCCGGGCACCGACGACATACTCGAGATCATGTTTGCCAGGCGCCGGGCCGGCTATCTCGATGCCAGGCACAGCATCGAGGACGCGTTCCGCGACCTGAAGACCCACGAAATCGCAACCTACGCCGCCATGCAGGCCGCGCTCTCGCGGCTGCTCGACGACCTGTCGCCGGAGGCGATCGCCAAAAGAATCCCGCCTGCGTCCTTTTCGTCCAGGAAAAGCCAGGCCTGGGACGCGCTCGTCGCAACGTGGCGGACGATGGAGGACAAGCACGAAAACGGCATGTTGGATGTCTTCCTCGCCTATTTCGCCGAAGCCTACGCCAAGGCTGGCAAGCAGAAATAGCCGCGCTCGGCAAATGTCGTCGGCAACGCTCCTACGGGCTGTGGGAGGGGCCTCGTGGAAGAAGCCGCTTCCTTGATCATCCTGCTTTCCGATTTCAATCGGCTTGCGGTGCGACTAGGATAGCGCATGGGTGCTTGCCTGGCTGGCAAAGCGGCGTGGCTTGGGGCGTGTGCAGGAATGTCATGTTTCGGCAAGATCAGTCTTTCCATCCGGCTCGCTGTTGATACCCAGCCTGGTACGCGCACCTCGACGGTGGCGCGCCGATGAGCTCGAAGGACGATCCCTCCGAGCCGCCGGACAAAACCGTCATCCGCGCGCCACGGCCGAGGCAAAAGCCGCGCGTGGCTCCCGATGGTTCCGGTGCGCCATCACCCGCCAGGGAATCGACGGTGTTCGACCCCGGCCTCGGCCGGCAAATGCCCCCCGACTGGTCGTCCGGAACCGTGGTCTTTCAGGAAGGCGGCCATGGGGCTGAGCCCGCGGCGGCACCGGCGCTGCGGCAGGACGCCTTGCTCGACGCCACCGCTGGCGTGAAGTATGCCGCGACAAATCCTATCCTTGCCGCCGCGGCCCCCTTGCTCATGCTGTTCGGTCAGCTACGCCTGATACCGGTCGAACGGCAAGCCGCAGCCTTGGCGGAACATATCGCGGACGCCATCGAGACCTTCGACCGCACCATCGCCAAAGCCGGTATTGGGGAAGAAAACGCACGGATCGCGAAATTTGCGCTTTGCGAAACCGCCGACGATCTGGTCGGCAACCTGCCCTGGCCGAACAAGGAAACCTGGCTTCAGCACAGTCTGGTGGTGCAGTTCTTCCACACACGACCGACAGGAACCGGCTTCTATGAAGCGCTGAACAATATCCTCGCCAAGCCTGACGCGCATTACGACCTGCTCGAATTGATGCATGCCTGCCTGTCGCTGGGGTTCGAGGGCCAGTACCGGGGATTGTCCGGCGAACGGAACGCGCTCGAGCGCGTCCGGCGCGACGTCTACGACACGCTGCGCTATTCCAGGCCGCGCGCCGCCGAGGACATTTCGCCCCGGTGGCAAGGCATGGCGGCGGCGATGGCCAGGCCAGGAGGGCGGCTGCCCCTGTGGGCGATCGCAGCCGCTGCGGCGACCCTGGTGACGGCGGCCTTTTTCGGGCTACGGATCCTGATCACCGATGAAGGCGATGCAACCGCCGGCGCGCTGCTGGCGCTCAATCCTTCCACCCCGGTCACCATTGAACGCGCCAGCGTGGCGGCACCCGCCGAACCGGCACAAGCCAAACCGCCGCCACCCGCTCCCCCGGACACCACGCAGATCGACCGCATCCGCGCGGCACTTGCCCGGGAGATCGCCGCCGGCGGACTGAACGTCGGCACGAAGGGCGACTTCGTCGTCGTCGAGATCAGCAACCAGCTTCTGTTCGCATCCGGCCAGGCTGAGTTGAAGGCACAGTTCCAGCCGATCGCGGCCGATATCGCCACGGCCCTCGACGCCGAAGCCGGACCGATCGAGATCGTCGGCCACACCGACAATGCGAAGCCGAAGAAGTCGAGCGCGTTCAAATCGAATTTCGATCTCTCGGTCGCCCGCGCGAAGGCCGTGCAGGCGATGATCGCCAGGCAATTGAAGGATCCATCGCGTCTGAGCGTGGACGGCAAGGGCGAAGACGAACCCATCGCCGACAACGCGACGGCGGACGGCCGCGCCA
Source organism: Mesorhizobium sp. B2-4-19 (assembly GCF_006441315.1). Taxonomy (NCBI): domain Bacteria; kingdom Pseudomonadati; phylum Pseudomonadota; class Alphaproteobacteria; order Hyphomicrobiales; family Phyllobacteriaceae; genus Mesorhizobium; species Mesorhizobium sp. B2-4-19. The sequence goes on from NZ_VFUV01000006.1 coordinate 287,378, forward strand.
AGAACCGCCGCGTCGACGTGATGATCCCGAAACAGGAGACCTTGCGGACCGGATCGGCGGAGAACGGCAACTGATGCGCTGGATGCTGCGGATATTCAGCGTGCTCGCCTTGGCCGGCTTCTCCGCCGCCGTCTGGTATGCCGGACTGCTGATCCGCTTCGCCGATAGCCGCCCGCTCGGATCCGTGTGGCTCAGGGCGGTCATCATCGGGGTGACGGTGGCCGTGCTGGCGTTGTTCTACGGCATCGGCTTCTGGCAAAGACGCAAGGCGCAAAAGGCGCTCGAAGCGGCCATCGTGCGCAGCGACGAGCGCAACGACGATGCACAGGTGCTCGAAGCGCGCATGAGCGAGGCCATCGCGACGCTGAAGCGGACGAGCGGCAAGCGCAACTTCCTCTATGATATTCCCTGGTACCTCATCATCGGCCCGCCAGGCGCCGGCAAGACGACGGCTCTGGTCAATTCCGGGCTGAAATTTCCGCTTGCGGGCTCCGGCCATGCCCAGCCGGTGGCCGGCGTCGGCGGCACGCGGTCATGCGACTGGTGGTTTACCGATGAGGCGGTGCTGATCGACACGGCCGGCCGCTACACGACGCAGGAATCGGACCGCGAGCGCGACAAGGCAAGCTGGCTTGCTTTCCTCGGATTGCTCAAGAAAAACCGCGTAAGGCAACCGATCAACGGCGTGATCCTGGCCATCAGCCTCGCCGATCTCATCGGCCTCGACGACCAGCATATCGAGGCGCATGTAACCGAGATAAGAAGCCGCCTGCGCGAATTGCACGAGACGCTGAAGATCCAGTTTCCCGTCTATCTGCTTTTCACCAAGGCCGATCTCGTCTCCGGCTTCATGGATTATTTCGGCCAATTCGACGAAGCGCGCAGGCGCAAGGTGTGGGGCGCGACGTTCCAGACCGCCGATCGCACAAGGAACATGGCCGGCGAGGCGCCGGCCGAACTCGACGGGCTGGCGAAGCGCTTGGCGGAAGAAGTCGTCGATCGCATGCAGGAGGAGGCCGACCCCGTGGCGCGCATCGCCATCTTCGGCTTCCCGGCACAGTTCGGTGCCCTCGGGAACCGGATCGCGCATTTTATCGGCAGCTTGTTCGATGCCTCCCGATCGCATGTCAATGTCAGCCTGCGGGGTCTCTATTTCTCCTCTGGTACTCAGGAAGGAACCCCGTTCGACCAGGTGCTGGGCACGATCGGCCGCAGCTTCGGCAGCACCTCGCAGACGCATTTTTCCGGCACCGGCAAGAGCTTCTTCCTGCACGATCTCCTGACCAAGATGATCTTCCCGGAATCGGGCTGGGTATCCTTCGACCGAGCGGCCGAACGGCGCGCCAGGCTCGCGAGACTTGGCGGCCTCGCCGCCATTGCGCTGGCGGCCTTGGCGGCTCTCGGCGTGCTTGGCCTCAGCTTCTTCGCCAACAAGTCGCTGATCGCCTCCACCAGGCAGGCTATGGCACAGTATCGCGACAGCGCCGATCCGCTGCTCAAGAGCACGACGGTGACCGACGTCGACCTCGAAAACGTCATCGGCCCGCTCGACCAGCTGCGCAACCTGCCGGCCGGCTTCGAGAACGGCGACCAGGCAAAACCGATCGAGGAGACGTTCGGGCTCAGCCAGCGCGAGAGGCTGCTGTCGGCCTCCAGGACCGCCTACCGGCAAGCGCTCGAGCGGACATTCCGCTCCCGGCTGCTGGTGCAGGCCGAGCGCACCATCCAGGCCAGGATGGCCGATCCGATCGCGCTTTACGAACCGCTGAAGATCTACCTGATGCTGGGCGGCAAGGCTCCGAAGGTCGATGACGAGTTGATCGTCTCCTGGATGAGGCAAGATTGGGAAGAGAACCGCTATCCCGGCGAGAACAACCGCGAGGGCCGCGCGCAGCTCGAAAAGCATCTGCGTGCGATGCTTGCGCTCGACCACGCCTACGATCCCGTCTTTGAGCTCAACCAGCCACTGATCGAGGCCGCGCAACGCTCGCTTGGGCGCATGAGCCTTGCCGACCGCGCTTCGGCGCTGATCAAGTCGGCGATCTACGCCGCAAGGCTGGAGGACCTCTCCGTCGCCGCGAAAGCCGGCCCCGAGGCGCAGCTGCTGTTCGAACGCATGGATGGCAGCGATCTTACCGATTTCAACGTTCCCGGGCTTTACACGCGTGCCGGCTTCAACCGCTTCTTCCTGCCGCAGCTCTCGCGCATCGCGCAAATGCTCGTCAACGACCAGTGGGTGCTCGGCGGAGGCGGCGAACAGGGTGGCATCGACCAGGACCTGCCCAAGCTCGGTCCCGAACTGATCGACCGCTACGGCAAGGAATTCTCCTCTGCATGGAACCGCGTACTCGACCAGCTCAAGTTCAAGGCGTTGCTCAAGGACAAGCCGCAATATCTCGCGCTTTCCGCCCTCGCCGCGCCGGACTCGCCTCTCGATCAGCTGTTCACCGCGATCGCCGATGAGACTGCATTGACGAAGCAGGACACCACGGCCGAGGGCGAGAGCAGCGCGGCACAAGAAGACCCCGCCAGCATGGCCAAAGGTCTGGCACGCATCGGCCTGCAGATCGCCGGCGGCAAGTCGCAGAGCCGAGCCGGATTGGGCTCGACCGTCGCACAGTATGCCGGCGCGAGCGTCGAGGCGCGGTTTCGACCGTTCCAGGCCCTGGTCAGCGGCGCCAGTGGACGGCGGCCGCTCGATGCGTTGACGCGGAATTTCCGCGACATCTTTCAAAGCCTCAAGCTTTCGGCCGATGTCCCTTCACAGACCGAACGCGTCAACGCCAACCTGCAGCTGCAGATCTCCACGCTGCGCGCCAATGCCTCGCGCCTTCCGAAGCCGCTTGCGCGCATGGTCAACGCGGCAGCGGACGAGTTTGAAGGCAATGTCGCGGAAGCCTCGGTGGCCAACCTCAACCAGAACCTCGACCAGACGGTCACACGAGCCTGCGAGGAGGCGGTCAACGGTCGCTATCCCTTCGCCAGTGACGGCACCGAAGAGATCTCGATAGCGGATTTCGCCAAGCTTTTCGCGCCGGGCGGGCTGATGGACCGCTTCTTCGCGCAGAACCTTGCGCCGCTGATCGACATGACCGGCCAGGAATGGACCTGGAGACAGGATGTCCGCTCCAGCCGCGACCTGGCGAAGTCGACCTTGAAATCATTTCAGTCGGCCGCCGAAATCCGCAGCGCCTTCTTCCCTTCCGGTGGCTCGGTGCCGTCGGTTTCGATCACCATCACGCCTTTTTCGCTGAACGGCGACGCCGACAATGCGGTGCTCGACATTGACGGACAGACCGTGCAGAGCAGCCAGGCCGGGAGCGCGCCAAGCACCGTGACCTGGCCAATCGGCACTGCCTCCGGTTCCGCCAGCCTTAGCCTGATGCCGGAAATGCCGGGCCGCGACTCCGCTCTCAAATTCGAAGGACCGTGGGCCTTGAAGCGTCTGTTGGACAAGGCGACCATCACCGCCAATGGCGCCAACACCGAAGCCCGCTTCGTGATCGGCGGACGAGACGTCGCTTACACGATGCAGGCCGGACCGGGGGCCAATCCCTTCCTGCTGCCGGCTCTGTCCGGCTTCAGCTGTCCGAAGGCGTTCTGACATGGCTGTGTTCCAGCGCGCCGTCGCCCGCAGCCCTCATTTCGGTACTCTAATGTATGCGCTTGTGGCAAAGTGGCCTGGGCACGCCGCCCATGATTGGTCACAGAGGACGCTCGCGAAGCGCTTGGTGGCAAATTGAGCTCTGTCGCCCTTCCCATCGAAAGCTTCGGCGTAAGCCATAAGGGCTGCGTGCGCGACCACAATGAGGACAACTACCTGATAGAGCCGCAGACCGGCCTGTGGGTGGTGGCCGATGGCATGGGCGGGCACGAGGCCGGCGAGGTCGCGTCGGCCAGCATCGTCGATCATCTGGCGACGATCGGCATTGCGAGCTCGGCGCCGGACCTTCGCGCGCGCTTCGAAGACCGGCTGAGCCGCGCCAATTCCGAGATCCGCGACATCTCGCGATCGCGCGGCATCACCATCGGCTCCACCTTCGCGGCCTTGCTTGCAATGGACGGACGCTTCGCTTGCCTGTGGGCCGGCGACAGCCGCATCTATCTGGTCCGCAACGGTGTGATCTTTCAGGTCTCGAAAGATCACACGGAAGTCCAGGAACTGCTGGACCGCGGCATGATCAGCGCCGAGGAAGCGCTTACCTGGCCGCGCCGCCATGTCATCACCCATGCCGTCGGCGTCAGCGACGAGCTCGAGACCGATTTCCAGCAGGGCGAGCTGATGCCGGGCGATGTTTTCGTCCTGAGCACAGACGGACTGACGGCGCATGTCAGCGACGCCGAGATCGAAGCCGCGGTGATATCCGCAACGCCGCAGGCGGCGTGCCGAAGCCTGCTGGAGACGGTGCTGGCGCGCGGCGGAACCGACAATGTGACCATCGTACTCGTGAAGATCGGCGGCGGGCGCAACGGCGCGCTCCATTCGGATCGGTCCGGAGCGGAGAGCCTGGCGAGATGAGCGACGACGACAAGACCCGGATATCGACGAACGACATCTATGCCGGCGTCGGCACGCAGCTCAGCGGCATTTACGAACTCGACGAGAGGATCGCCTCCGGCGGCATGGGAGAAGTCTATCGCGGCCACAACATCCAAACCGGCGACCATGTGGCGATCAAGATCGTACTGCCCGAATTCGCCCGCGATCAGACGATCCTGTCGCTGTTCCGCAAGGAAGCGACGATCCTCAACCACCTGTCGCATGACGCGGTGGTGCGCTATCACGTCTTCACCATCGATCCGAGGATCGGCCGTCCCTATCTGGCGATGGAGTTCGTGGACGGCCAATCACTATTCGACGTGATGCGTCGCGGAGCGATGCCGGGGGGAGAAGTGCGGCGGCTTTGCCATCGCCTGGCGTCGGGGCTCGCCGCGGTGCACCAGGCGGGCGCGGTTCACCGCGACCTCTCGCCGGACAACATCATCCTGCCCGGCGGGCGGGTGGAAAGCGCCAAGATCATCGATTTCGGCATCGCCCGGTCGGCCGCCGTAGGCGGTGAAACGCTGATCGGCGGGAAGTTCGCCGGCAAATACAATTACGTCTCGCCCGAACAGCTCGGTCTCTATGGCGGTGAGGTCAGCGAGCAGTCCGATATCTATAGCCTCGGACTGGTGCTCGCCGCGGCATTGCGCGGAAAGCCGCTCGATATGAGCGGCTCGCAATACGAGGTGATCGAGAAACGCCGGACCGTGCCGGACCTGTCTGACATCGACCCCGATTTCCAAGAGCTCATTGCCGCGATGCTGCAGCCGGATCCGCGAGATCGGCCGGCCAGCATGGCCGAGATCGCCAGGGCAACGCGTGGCGAGGATGTCGACGCGACATTGCCGCCGGCATCGTATGGTCCGCGTGACCGCGCGGGCTTGCCGCGCGCCGGCTGGACGGCGCTGGCCGAGTCCGGGCCCCAGCCTTCGGCCTCCGCGGGCGAAAAGCAATTTGTTGAACATGTGCGACCGGCGCATCTGTCACAACCACGGCCCGCGCCAGCGCCCGCGCCAGCCAGCACGCCCATGCCGGCTGCGCCGCGAAAACCGTCGCGGATGCCGGCTATCGCCGGCGGTCTCGTGACGCTCGCGGTCCTGCTGGGCGGCGGCCTTTACTTCAGCGGCATCCTGGCGCCTCCGCCGGCCGAAGAGAAACTCAAACCGCTGACACCGAAGCCGGTGCCCAAACCCGGTGTTGAAGCCCCCAAGCCGGTGGCTCAAACGCCGCAGCCGGATGAATCGAACCCTCGGCCGCCGGTGCAGCCTCAGCCAGAGCCTTCAAAACCCGACAATGCCGCCACTATCGAGACGGTGAACCCACCTGCCCAACCGGATGCACAGGTGAAGCCCCCGATGCCGGCCGAGAAGCAGGCGGACGCTGCGGGCGAGCAGAAACGGGAGCCGGCCAAGCCTACCGAAATCCCCATGCCGACCACCAGGCCCGAGGCGCCGCCGGCAACGGAAGCACGGCAACCTGCCGGGCAGGCGCCGGTAGCGCCGCCCGTCGGCAAGCCAGCGCCGCCCACGGCCCAGCCCGAAACCACGGCCAACAGTCAGGCGCAAGTGGCCCCGGTCGAGACCAAGCCTGCCCAGGAACCGACCGCGAACCCGCCGAAGACGTCCGCGCCAAGCCGGGCGGAGGCAGGGAGCAAGCCGGCGCAGCAGGCAAATCCGCCGGCGACAAAACCCAGCGCAACGGACCTGGTCGAGATCCTTTCCAAGCTGGCCAGGCCGGAGGCTTCCTCGCCACCGGCCTCTGAGAGCCGGTTGCCGGCGCAGCCGGCCAGCCCGCCGGCGAAACCGACGACCCGGCCCCCGGCGGCCAGCCAGCCGACCCCACCAACCTCGCCATCAGAGCCGACACAGACAGCGCAGCCGTCGCAGCAACCACAGCCGCCGGTAACCGCACGGCCCGAAAATACCGAAGTCGCGATCAATGTGCCAAAGCCGGCGGTTCCGCCGGCGGAGCCGGTCGACGAGGCGGCGCAACGCGCCTCATGGGTGCGCGACTTCAGCGGCGGCGACTGTTTCTATGCGTCGCTGACATCGCAGACCACCAGCGCCGCGGCCATCGAAGGCCTCGCGACAGCCGTGCAGCCCTTCGAGCAGATGCTCAACGATTTTCGCTCGAGGTTCCATCTCGAGCCGGACATCAATGTCCGTCTCATCGAGCGGCCTCAGTGTGAAGTGACCAACTTCCTGCGCGTCCTCGACCGGAACCGGGTGGAACGTCCGCAGCTCGTTCTCGACCGGACATCGGTACCGGATGGCGCGCCGATCAGCGGCACGCTGGTGACGCATGGCGGGCTCATTTCCAACGTCATGCTAATCGACCACAGGGGCATCGCCTTCAACCTCGACGATCGCATCGTGGCGCAGACCGACAAGGCGACCTTCAACATCCCGATCGGTCTAGGCGCCGCCGACAAGGCGGCAGGCAAACCCCTGCCGCAGATCATGCTGGTGATCACCGGGCCGAAGGACATCCGGGCCGCGATGTTCTCGATACCGACACCGGTCTCCGAGCTTTTGCCAAAGATCATCGAGGAGATCGGCGCCGACGGCTCGCAGTTCTCCGCCACCGCCAAGTATTTCCGGCTCGGCGGATAGATATGAACGCCAATGGACCTTCGCCCCTCGCATTCATTTTGCCAGCCTTCGTCACGCACAAAGCGTAGCTGGTTTCGATTGTTGGCGGACTTCTCCGACCGCTTGGCATTTTCCGCGCTGTTCGGCGCGGCGCTGCTCGTTATCTTCTCGACCAACAGCGCGCATGCCGAATTCACCGTCTGCAACCAGACGCTCGACGTCGTCAACCTCGCCGTCGGACAGAAGGTCGACAATGCCGACCAGACCGACGGCTGGTGGACCATCGGCGCCAACCAGTGCGTGAACGTCATCCGCGAGGAACTGGCCAACCGCTACATCTACCTCTACGCGACCGACGTGTTCGGCCATGCGATCCTCAACGGATCGACCGGGATGTGCATTGATCGGCGCCGCTTCTCCATCCGTGGCATCGAGGAGTGCTGGCAGCGCGGTCATATCGCGGCGCGTTTCGTCGAGGTCGATACGCTGGAGCAGGTGCGCTGGACCTATTTCCTGACCGGAAACAGCCCGTGACGCACAGCATCGACACGAGCTTCAAACAGAAGAAGCTGGCACGCCTGGCAGAGCGCAGACGCAAACTCTGGCGCCGCGTTCTTGCTGGCGTCGCTGCGCTCACCGTCATCGCGATCGCCACCGGCTTCTATCTTACCAAGGACAACTGGTCGTTCGGCGACGAGGATGAGGAACTGCATCCGGTCGAAGGCATGGAAGACGTGCCACCCGACGCCTCGGTCTATGTGCCGGCCATCATCGACCTTGCCGGTGACCCGATGTGGATCACGCTGGCGCCCGATGCGGACACCGCCACGAAGGGCCACACGGTTGCGCGCCCGGCCGGACTCGACAGTTCCGGGGCCTCGCCGCAGATCGAGATTCTGTCCGACGTGATGCTGAGCGCCAGCGAGAAGTTCATGACGACGATTCCGTCGACGCAGGAGGATTTTGCCTTCTTCAAGGCGCAGCGGCAGACTGCCGCGAAGCCTTCAACCGCAGCGCCGGACGATCAGCAGCCGACCTCGCCCGCACCTGCTGCGGCGCCCAACGACCAGCCGGGCGATCTGGCGAACGACCTGCAGGCGCCGCCGGACGCGGGCGAGCCCCCCGCCGGTTCGGCGCCCAAAGCCGACGCGGACGACCCCGAGGCCGGCTGGGGCGAGACCATCGACCAGGGCGAGGCAGCGCTCCCCGCCTTCAAGAAAACCGCGATCGAGAACAACACCACCGTCGCGACCGTCACCAGCGAATATCAGCGCTTCGCGGCGACAGAGGACACTTTCGTGAAAATCCTCAACGACCGCAGCCTGGATAGCGTGGCGCTCGACGCGCATTTCTCCGCGGACGACGCCAGGCTTGCGGGCGAGGCGCTGAAGGCACTGTTCAAGCACGACGGGCTCGAGGCCGGTTTCGTGGTCGCCATGCGCGGCTTCCGGCCGAACCGCGAGACGACGACGATGTCGCTGATGCAGGTCTCGGTCTACGCAAGAAACGTCTATGTCGGCACGCTGACGCGCAACGCGGCGGGCGCCTTCGTTTCCGGCGTCGACCCCTGGGTTCGCGAGGATCTCTTCAACTATTCCGGTGCCTCGGACCAGGGTGGGCCCAAGCGGCAGTACCGCCTGCTCGACGCGATCTACTCGACCGCGGCACGCAACAAGGTGCCGACCAGCGTGATCGGGGAAGCGATCATGTATCTGTCGAGGGGACAGGACCTCGACGCTTTCGCCAGCGAGGACCAGCGCCTGGTGATGATCTACTCGCAGACGCCGCGCGACCAGGGCGAGATCTCCGGACGGGTGCTTTACGTCGGCGTCCTGGGTAAGGACAAGAACCTCGACTGCTTCGTCTTCCAGCAAAGCGACGGCCAATACGCCTGCGTGACCGGCGATGATCAGGTTCGCTCGCTGAACGTCACCAACGGCATGGTCACGCCGGTCGCCGGGGTGATGACGTCGACCTTCGGCCCGCGCAAGCATCCGATGCTCGGCACGGTTCGGATCCACAAGGGTGTCGACTGGGCGGCTCCGGTCGGGACGCCGGTCATGGCCGCCTTCGACGGCGAGATTTCCTTCCAGGGCGATGGCGGCAGCTATGGCAATCTGGTCAAGATCACGCATGCCAACGGCCGCGAGACGCGCTACGCGCACATGCAAAAATTCGCCATCGCAAGCGGCGTCGGCACCAAGGTGAAGGCCGGCGACGTCATCGGCTATATCGGCACCACGGGGCTTTCGACCGGCCCGCATCTGCATTTCGAGCTCTACGAGAACGGCGAGGCGATCGACCCGCTCGGGACAGTCACCACAGTCGCCACCGCCGTTTCCGTCAGTTCCGGCGGGCCCGGCGATTCGGCGGTCGAGACGCTGACCGACCGGATCGTCCATGTCGAAAGCGGCGGCAGCGCCCGCGCCAAGAATCCCAACTCGTCGGCAACCGGCGCCGGCCAGTTCATCACCAAGACCTGGATCCGGATGATGAACACCTACCGTCCCGACCTTGCCCGATCGCTTTCGACCGCCGACCTGCTCGCGCTTCGCTATGACGCGACGCTGTCGCGCGAAATGGTGCGCAACCTGGCGCGCGAAGGGGAGGCCTATCTGCGCGCCCGCGGCCACCAGATCACCGCCGGGCGTCTTTATCTCTGCCACTTCCTTGGCATGGAAGGAGCGCACCAGGTGCTGGCTGCGTCCGGCTCGTCGCAATTGACCGCCGTTCTGGGCGCAGCCGTGATCCAGGCCAATCCGTTCCTGACCGGCAAGACCGTCGGCTACGTCATCGATTGGGCCGAGCGGAAAATGGGGCAGAAAGCGCCGCGCGTGGTGACCGATCAGAGCCAGCCGGCGACAACCACGACCGAGGTCCGGCAGACGTCGCCGGAGTTCGAGAAATACAAGCAGGCGATAACCGCGCTGCTCAATTCAATCCAAGGGACGCTTGAGCCGGGCTGAGCAATTCCAGGAAGAGTATGAACGGTTTTCCCGGGAAAAGCGCGCAGCGCTTTCGCTTGGGAGTTGCGTCAAAACAAGGAATTAGACCGTCCCGGCTCAAGGGCGGCACGATCGCCTGCTCGATCGGTTTTGCCACTGGGCATATCGGCAAATATTTGCGGAGGCCAGGTGCATCCGGTGAACCTAAGCTGTCGCCGGGGCTACACAAGCCTGAGAGCCATTTTGGCAGAAGCGACTTATGGCTGACGAAATGAGCATGCGCAGAGATCAATAGCGTGCCCCGATGGGCCGGAGGGCTGATCCATGAAACTGCTTGCCATCCTTTTGAGCGGACTTGTCCTTTCCATCCTTGCCGCCTTCGGCGTCCAGGCCGCAACAGCCGAGGGCAAGCGTGTCGCGCTGGTCATCGGCAACAGCAAATATGTCAACGCCGTTGCCTTGCCCAACCCGGCGAACGATGCCCATCTGATTGCGTCGACGCTGCGCAGCGCCGGCTTCGACGTGATCGAAGGTGTCGACCAGGACAATGCCGGCATGCATGGCCTGATCAGCAAATTCACCGAAGAATCCTACAACGCCGACCTCGCGGTCATCTTCTACGCCGGCCACGGCATGCAGGTTGACGGCAAGAACTATCTCATACCGGTCGACGCCGATCTGACCTCGCCCGCCTATCTCAAGACCCGCACGGTCCAGATCGACGAGTTCATGGCGGCGCTGCCTGCCGATCCCGCCGTCGGCATCATCATTCTCGATGCCTGCCGCGACAATCCGCTGGGTCGTACCCTGGCTGCGGCTCTGCCCAAGAGCCGCTCGCTTGGCGCCGGCCTCGCGCCGGTGGATGCAAAGGCGGACGGCGTCGGCACCGGCGGTGTCCTGATCGCTTACGCAACCGATCCCGGCGCTATCGCTTTCGACGGTGACGGCTTAGACAGCCCCTACTCCCTGGCGTTGGCCAAGCACCTGACCGAACCCGGTGTCGAGATTCAGAGCGCGCTGACGCGCGTGCGCGGCGACGTGACGGAAGCAACGCAAGGCCGACAGCGCCCATGGCACAACGCATCGCTGGGACGCGAGGTTTTCCTTGGCAAGCCCGCGACACAAACAGCCCCACCCGCCGTAGCGCCGGTGGCCGACGCCGCCAAGACGACTACAGCGCCCGCCCCCGTGGCAAGCGATCCGCCGTCCTGGGAGGTCGAGCAGCGGCTTTGGGACGAGGCTTCGAAGAAAAATGCCATTCCCTATTACGAGGCCTATCTCGACCAGTTCCCGAGCGGCCGCTTCGCCACGGTGGCAAGGCTCGACATCGACCAGCTGAAGGCCTCAAAGGCGGGCAAGCAGGTCGCGGCGCGCGACACGAGCGATGCGAACGCGAATGCCGGCTCGGCCGTTCGTACCTCGGCCGCCGACCAGATCCGCGCCGCACCACCGAAGAAACAGGTCGTGCAGAAGACCCGCACGCTGAAACCGGTGGCGCAGCGGAAACCGCGAAGACAGCAGATCGTCGAGCGCTGGCGCAACAGGGAGATTGTGATGCGTGACGAGCCGCGCCGGAGAGACAACAATGACTTCCTGACCAAGGCGCTGATTTTCGGCAGCGGCGTCGTGATCGGCGGCGCGATGAGATATTGATCATGGCCAGTCGAAGGGAACCCGCGTTGGACGAGTTTCCTTTTGCCGTTATCGCTGTTGACGGATCGGCCTGGCGGCGATCGCCTACTCGGTCCTGATGCGCATTTCCACGCGCCGGTTGACCGGATCGTAAGGGTTGGCGACCCGCGGGTGCGACTTGCCCAGGCCGATTGCTTCAAGCCTGGCAGGTTCCACACCGTTCGCTTCGAGGAAGGCCGCCACCGACTGGGCCCTCCGCTGCGACAGGTCTTGGTTGTAGCGATCCGGGCCGGTTGCATCGGTATGGCCTTCAACGACAAAGCTGAACGTGCTCAGCCGATTGTCCTTCAGCGCCTTGGCGAACTCGTCGAGTTCGGTGCGCGCCCTCTGGTCGAGTTGCGCGGAATCAAGGCCGAAATTGATCATCATGTCGAGACCGGTCTTTTGTGCAGCCGAGCCAGTCTTCTCGGCCTTGCTCTTGCACTCTTCCTCCGTGCCGACGCAGATGCCGCGCGCGGCACCCAGATTGCCGGTCTGTCCGGCGAAGAACTTGACGATGTCTTCCGATTTCTGAAGCGGATCGGCAAAGACGTGCGTTGCAAGAAGCATGGCCGCCAATGCCAAGGCTGAACTGCCCCATCGCATGACCGTCACTCCTGTCCAAGAGAATTTCGCTGGCGCGCATCATATCAAATCGGCAAGCGATTGTCTGTGAACAAAACGCATGCCGCCCTTGGCCGCCACCTGCCAACGACTGACGCTTGACCGACGCTCGGCCGCAGGCTTGAGTGCTGCTCTGGTGGTTCTTGGGGTGTGACAGCCATGGCCAATGAACTCGGATACAGAACGGCACGGGATCTGTTTCTTGCTTGTCCCGCCATCGCCAGGGACATGAAATCGCTGGCCACCGGCCAGCCGCCGCTTGATTTTTGCCGAGCCCTGCTTGCCGGGCGCGTGCCGGAAGAAGCAGTCACGTTCTGTGCCTACCTCCTGCCCGAGCGAGCCGCCGTCTGGTGGGGACATGAATGCCTGAGCAATCTCGCCGAGCTCCTCGCGGACCGGGATCTCCAATTGCTGGCGCTTGTCCACGACCGCGTCGGCGAACCTGACAATCCCCACCATCAAGCAGTCTTGAGCAATTCCCTGGACCTGCCGCCGGCGACGCCGGCCGCCTGGATCGCCCTGGCAGCGGTATGGCGCGACCCGACCCTCGACATGGTGTCGACCGGATTTCCAGCCGCCCATGCCGTCAATGCCGGAATTCTGGCCGGGCTGGCCCGCGCCTCGCTGGCGGACCGCTTTGCCGTGCTTTCGGCCTTTGTCGAAATGGGCATCCAGATGGCGCAGATGGAGGCGTAACGGCATTTCGCCGATCGCTGCCCGTCATCGCTGGTATCAGGCCGGCATTATTGGCAGCCGCCTTGCGCCCATCTGGCCAGCGCCACCTTGAAGCGGGTACCGAGCGGATGCTGCAGGCGCAGGACCGAGACGTCGTTGGCGGCGAAATTCTTCGCCTGCTCGCAAAGCCGGACCTCATTCCACTCATGGCAGTTGTTGCAGTGCTTGCCTTGCCAGACCGATTTGTCGAGGCCTTCCACCGGACTGAAAAGCGGTTCGCTCTTGATCAGTTGGGCGATGCTCTTGCCGTCGATCGCCGGGTCGCCGAACTTGACGGGACGATCAAAAAGGATAGGGCCGTCGGTAGCCAGCTTCGGGATTTTCGCACGCAGCGTATCAAGCGCAAGCTGGTCGGCATTCTGGCCTGGCGAAGCGCCGGTGTTGCGCGTGTCGGATCCGGCTTCAGATTTCGGGGGGCTCGCCTCGCCGACGATCAGCGGCGCCTTGAGATCGACCTTGTGCAGGACAACCTCGGTGGTCAAGGAAACATTGATCCAGGGGCGTTGCTTGCCGGCGGTCGCCTTGAAGACGTCGCTGGTCACCCTGTTCATCGCTTCGGTGATGGAGACATTGGATTCCCCAATGTGCTGAAGCAATGCCGTCGTGAAGGGCGAGTGATCGCCGGACCCGTCATAGGCGAGCTGGTTGGGACTGGCGGCAAAGGCAACGAGCGTTCCGGCGCCGCCATTCTCGATCGGAATTTCCGCAAGGCCGCTGCTTGCACCCTTGATGCCGGCGGTCTTTGCCAGCACATCGGCCAGAGGATTGTCCCGGCACGCATCCAGGAACACCAGCCTTATGCTGGTCTCGCGAGACATCTGGCGCAAAATGAAATCGACCGACACGGCCTCAAAGTCGAGCGAGGTCTCGTCCTCCAGCGCGGCATCCACCGGAAGCAGATAGTTCTTGCCCGAAACCTGCAGGCCATGGCCGGCATAGAAGAAAAGCGCCACATCGGCGCCGCGCACCTGCTTGGCGAACTGGGCGACCGTGGCCTGCGTCTGCTGCTTGGTGAGGTCGAAGCCGGATATCACCTCGAAACCAAGGTTCTGCAGGCGATCGGCCATCGCCTGGGCATCGCGTGCAGGATTGGCGAGCGGCGCGGCGTGCTGATATTGCGAGTTGCCGAGCACCAGCGCGATACGGCGCTCGGCACTGGCGGCCGTCAAAGTCAAAAGCAGGACAAGCGCGACAAGGCCGGCGCCGCGAAGCAAGACGGCGCAAAAGGCGATTGTACGGGAACCCACCCCGACCTCAGTTCGCGAGCTTCGTGGCGGAGAATTCAATCCGCCGGTTGAGCGCCTTGTTCTTCGGCGTATCGTTGGCGGCAACCGGGCTCTCCTCGCCATGGCCGGCGGCACTGATCTGCTGACGCGGCACGCCACCGGCGATCAACGCATCCGAAACCGCCTGCGCGCGCCGTTCGGAGAGCGCCTTGTTGGCCTCGGGCGAGCCGTCCGAGTCCGTGTAGCCGGAGACCTCCACCTTCAAGGTCGGGCATTTGCCGACGACACCTTCGACTTCGGTGAGCAGCGGACGGCTCTTGGCATCGAGCCGGGCGCTGGCCGGACGAAAGTAGATGGCGCCGGTGCGCGACAACACGGCAAACCGGTTGAGGCACTCCTCGTCGCTGAAATTGGCCTTCGCGGCGTCGGTGGCCACGGGACCGACATCGGCGGCGCCGGCAGCGACAGTCTGCACCGCGGCCGGCTTGCTGCCTTCGGCGACGAAGACGAAGTCGAAGGATACCGAGGCGGTCGGCACGATGTTCGTCACATTGGCGGCCTGCTGCAGCTTGTCGACGTTCGGCAGCAGGCCGAAATCCTCGACATGCACCGCGACGGGAGCCTCTGACGCAACAGAAACCTGAGTGTCGCTGATCATGGTCACGACGACACTCGCCTCCAGATCCTTGTCGACGCCGTGCAGGCTCAGCCGGAACGGCAAGCTTGCCTTGATCCGGCGTTTGGCCGGCAAGTCGGCAAAGGCCGCCGGGTCCACCTTCGCCGTCAGCTCGGCCGTCGGATACTTGAATGTTTCGAAGAACAGGAAGCGCATGCGCACATTGCGCAGGTCGACGCCGGTATCGACGGAATTGAGGTCGAAGGTGACCTTGGCATCACCCGCGGCGCTGAGCGTGCCGGTGATGTTCCTGATCTTGTTGGTCTCGACGATCGTGTTCTTCTTGACCGACTGATAGGTGAGCACCGAGGCGTCGGGATCGAGCGTCCAGTTCGGCGCGGCGTTGGCGGCGTGCGGTTCGAAGACCAGCAAGCCCAGCAGCGCGGCAAGGACCAAACCAAAGGCTCCGGCCTTCGCGCGCACTTTTCGACAGAATGCAACGACTTCGAACATGGAACGCCCCCGCCAGGACAACCTATCTCGATACCGCAGGAAATGGCAGCATAGAGCACTTGCCCTTGCTTGGCGAGCGGTTCGAGTCGGCCTCGACACGTAACGTCAACCTGCCATGCGTGGGCGGAATTGCCTTCTATCGGGCGCTCATCCCCAACCGCCCGATCCGCCC